>NZ_NEUE01000100.1 GCF_002910905.1 Streptomyces sp. SM11
GTCGACAGCATCGCGGCGACCACTACCCGCACCGGCCTCACGGTCCGGGCCGAACTCGACACCACCGCCTATGAGACAGGAGTGAGGGTCAGTGACGGGCAGATGACCGCCCTGCCGCTGAACCGCCACGACTGGCACGGCGACTGGAACTACACCCTCCGCCCCGAGGAGCACAGTCGGGACGGAATCCCTCCGATCCTGCCCCAGCTCCAGCCCGGCCCCGGCCGCGCCTGGCTGGTCCACCCGGCTCTGACCGGCATGGACCAGCACCAGTGGGACCAGCTCGTCGGCGAGCTGGCGGCAGCCCGCATGGCCCAGAGAGAAGAAGATCTCCACCAGCGGCGCGGCGGTGACCGGCAGAAGACTCCGGCCGTCGGCCTCTACACCGGCCGACGCCCCGGCCTCACCCTCGTCGACCGGCTCCTGGCCACCCTCCTCTACGAGCGGCTCGGGCTCCCGCAGGTCGTCATCGCCCGCCTCTTCGCGGTCGCACCCCAGACCATCAACCGGCGCATCCGCAAAACCCACCAACTCCTCGACGAGATCGGGCACGTCATCGCCCCGGCCGAGCACCGCCTCGCCACCCTGGACGACCTCGCAGACCTCGCCGCACACCTCGGCATCACCCCAACACCAAAGATCAAGACAGCGAGTTGATAATCGGCAGGCCCTAACTACCCGGCCTTGGGAGAACTTCAGACGGCACCGCCCCCACACGACCGGAGAGATCGTGTGAGGCATCGGACCGCCCAGGCCGCACCAGGTGCACGAGAGCGTGAGGGAACCCGCCCACCCGCAACGGACCACGCCCCCAGAGATGTGCCGCCGAGCGGGACGCGAAAGCGGCAACCCAGCGCACCCAATACCGTTCGGGATGCGCCCAGAACACATGAGTGGGTCCAACACCCACTCATGCACACTGGCTAGGAACGGTTCACCGTCCACTCGAACGGCATCCGCGAGGCCCCGGGCACCCGGTTCAGGATCGAACGGGCCCGGATCTCGTGGAAGGTGATCCCCCGGAATTCGGGGGTGTCGAACGTGCGCGTGGTCACCGCGTCCGCGGCGAAGAGCGCGCTGTTCCCGGTCGTCGAGTTCTTCTCGACCAGGTTGTCCCAGCGCATGGACGCCTCCTCGGTAGCACTCAATGCAGAATAGAACACGTGTTCCATTGATCGTGCGGGGCGGCTCCGCGACCAGCGTGGGGTCCTCCGGGAAACCCGCTCCGTGACCGGACCGTCAAGAACCGGCTCCACGTCGACGTCAGTCCCACCGGCCGGGAGCAGGACGAGGAGGTGCGCCGGCCGCTCGGCCTGGGTGCCCGCCGTGCCGACATCGGTCAGGGCGACGAGAGCTGGATCGTCCTCACCGACCCGGAGGCAACGAGTTCCGCGTCCTCGCGGACCACCGCCCCTGATCCTGGACGGCCCGATTTTGAGCGGCTGTGCCCGAGGTGGTTGGCTCAGCTCACCCACCGAACCACCGAGTGCTGGAGGAACAGCCATGGCGCAGGTCGAGGCCACCACGGAACGGATCATCGCGGCGGACGCAGAGGCGGTGTTCGACGCGCTGGCCGACTACAAGGACGTCCGCGGCAAGGTGCTGACCGGGCACTTCAGCGAGTACGAGGTCCGGGAGGGCGGCGACGGGGAGGGCACCCTCGTCCACTGGAAGCTCCAGGCGACCAACAAGCGTGTCCGCGACTGCCTGCTGGAGGTCAGCGAGCCGACCGACGGGCAGCTCGTCGAGAAGGACCGCAACTCCTCCATGGCCACGACCTGGACCGTCACCCCGGCCGGTGAGGGAAAGTCCAAGGCCGTCGTGACCACGGTCTGGGACGGCGCCGGCGGCATCGGCGGGTTCTTCGAGCGGACCTTCGCGCCCAAGGGCCTCGGCCGGATCTACGACGAGCTCCTCCAGAACCTCGCCACCGAGGTCGAGAAGTAATTTCCTTCCGCCGCACCGGAGGTCGGAGATCCGACCTCCGTGAGCGCGGCCGGCCTCACCGGAACGGGTGGTTTTCCGGGGCGGCCGGTTGTGCGCCGTAGTGGCTCCCACCGGCGCATAAGCCCTCCGTGCGCGCCGCGTACGCCCCTCGTCACGTTTGCCCCGCCTTGCCGCGCGATGCGAGAAATGGGCGGCGCAGGTGCGACGAGGGGAGCGTTACGTGGTGGGCGGTATCACGCTGGTGGAGGACGGGCCGGACGGCACGGGTCCGGGCGGCCCGGCACCGGACGGCACGGCGGCGAGACCCGGAGCCCCCGCCGCACCACCCCCGCCATCCTCTCCCGCCGCACCCGGATCCGGCCCGGACACGGCGGAGATCAGCCCCCGCAAGGTCCGCATGGTCTTCCTCGGGCTGATGCTCACCCTGCTCCTCGCGGCGCTCGACCAGATGATCGTCGCCACCGCCCTGCCGAAGATCGTCGGTGAGCTGCACGGCCTGGAGAAGATGTCCTGGGCGGTCACCGCCTACCTCCTCGCCTCCACCATCGTCCTGCCGCTCTACGGCAAGCTCGGCGACCTCTTCGGCCGCAAGGGCGTCTTCCAGTTCGCCATCGTCGTCTTCATCATCGGCTCGGCGCTTGCGGGCTGGTCGCGCACCATGGACGAGCTGATCGCCTTCCGCGCCCTCCAGGGCATCGGGGGCGGCGGCCTCATGATCGGCGTCCAGGCGATCATCGCGGACATCGTCCCGGCCCGGGAGCGCGGCCGCTACATGGGCCTCATCGGCGCGGTCTTCGGCCTCGCCTCGGTGGCCGGACCCCTGCTCGGCGGGTTCTTCACCGACCACGCCTCCTGGCGCTGGTGCTTCTACATCAACGTCCCCTTCGGCCTGGTCACCCTGGCCGTCATCGCGGTCGTCCTCAAGCTGCCCAGGCCCGCCGTCCGGCCCCGGCTCGACGTCATCGGCGCGGTCCTGCTCGCCGTCGCCTCCACCTGTCTGGTGCTGCTCACCAGCTGGGGCGGCACCGAGTACGCCTGGGGCTCACGCACCGTCCTGGGCCTCGCGGCGGGCGCGGTCGTCACGACGGTGCTCTTCGTCGCCGCCGAACACCGGGCCGCAGAACCGATCATTCCGCTGAGGTTGTTCCGTGACTCCGTCTTCAACGTCACCGGCCTGGTCGGCGCGGTCGTCGGCATCGCGCTCTTCGGTGCCGCCAGCTATCTCCCCACCTACCTCCAGATGGTCGAGGGGGCCAGCGCCACCGAATCCGGGCTGCTGATGCTCCCGATGATGATGGGCATCGTCGGCGGCTCCATCGTCTCCGGCCGGCTCGTCACCCGCACCGGCCGCTACCGGATCTACCCGATCGTCGGCAGTGCCGTCTCGGTGGTCGGCATGTGGCTGCTGTCCCTGCTGGAGGCGGACACCTCCCCGCTGGTGTACAGCTTCTACCAGGCCGTCCTCGGCATCGGCATCGGACTGGTCATGTCCGTCCTCGTGCTCGCCGTGCAGAACTCCGTACGCCCTTCGGACCTCGGCACCGCCACCAGCGCCAACAACTACTTCCGGCAGATCGGCGGCAGCGTCGGCGCGGCGGTCTTCGGCACGCTGTTCGCCGGGCGGCTCTCCGACGCCCTCGGCGTACGCCTGCCCGACGGAGCGGAGCTTCCCGACCCCGAGTCGATCACCCCGCAGATCGTCCACGCGATGGAGCCCGCGCTGCGCGACGCCTACATCCAGGCGTACGTCGACGCGATGCCGCGCATCTTCCTCTACCTCGTGCCGGTGCTCGTACTCGGCCTGATCCTCGCCTTCTTCCTCAAGGAGAAACCGCTGGTGTCCCACCACAGTCCCGAAGCCGCCGCCGAGACCACGCAGATCCCCGCCGCCCGCGCCGACTCCGGCGGCCCGCCCGCCGGTCACCTCTCCGGGGTCCCGGTCCACGGCAGCGTCCAGCACCCCGACGGCACAACCGTCCCCCGCGCCGCCCTCACCCTCATCGACGTCCAGGGGCAGCAGGTCGGGCGCGGGGCCAGCGGCGAGGACGGGCGGTACGCGCTGAGCGTCCCCGGCGCCGGGTCCTACGTCCTGATCGCCGCGGCGGGCGGCCACCAGCCGCAGGCCGTCAGCGTCACCGTGGGCGAGCGCCCCGTCGAGCTGGACATGGTGCTCGGCGGCGCCGGACGCCTCGCCGGGTGCGTCCTCACCCCCGACGGCGCCCCCGTACCCGAAGCGGCCGTCACGCTCACCGACGTACGCGGAGAGGTCGTCGCCTCCACCCGTACCGGGCGCGAGGGCGGCTATGTCATCGGAGATCTGGTCGCCGGCGAGTACACGCTGGCCGCCGGCGCCCCCGCCTTCCGCCCCGCGGCCCTCCCGGTCAGCGTGCAGGCCGCCCGCGAGACCCGGCAGGACATCGAGCTGGCGGGCGGGGCCGTCCTGCGCGGCGTCGTCCGGGCCACCGGTGGACGCCCGGTCGAGGACGCCCGGGTCACCCTGCTCGACGCGGCGGGCAACGTGGTGGACACCCTCACCACCGGGCCCGACGGCTCGTTCCGGTTCGTCGATCTGTCGTCCGGCGAGTACACGGTGATCGCCGCCGGCTACCCGCCGGTCGCCACCGTTCTCCAGGTCGCGGGCGGCCGCACCGAACGCGACCTCCAACTCGGCCACGAGGACTGAGAGGACTGAGACGTACGAGCCCGGGGCCGACGTCACGCCGATGTGCACCGCGCCCCCGGGGCCCGGCGTGCCTCCGCCGCCTCCCGCACCAGCCGCATCAGCGCCCGCGCCCCCGGGCTCAGACTCCGCGCCGCCGGAAGCACCACCACGCTCTCGTACACCGGCCGGTACGCACCCGCCAGCTCCACCGTGACCAGCCGGGCCGCCTCGGGCTTGCGGGAGAAGTGGTGCGGTACCACCGCGATCCCCAGCCCCTCCTGCACCAGCTCCAGCAGGCTGTGCACATCGTTGACCTCCAGGCCCACCGTCCGGCGCACCCCCGCCGCCGCGAACGCCTCGTCGGCGGCCCGCCGGGGGCCCCAGTCCGGATGGAAGTCGATGAACGACGCCCCCGCCAGCTCCTCCCACCCCACCTCCGGCCGTCCGGCGAACGCGTGCCCTGCCGCGCACAGCAGCACCATCGGCTCCCGGGCCAGCGGTACCAGCTCCCCGCGCCACTCCGCCGGACCGACCGTGGCCGCGAACGCCAGGTCCAGGCGCCCGCCCGCCACCCCGTCCAACAGGCTGCTGGTGCCCTCCTGCCGCAGCCGCAGCTCCATCTGCGGATGCTCCCGGTGGAACGCAGCCAGCAGCCGCGCCGGGCTCACCCCCGCCACGCACTGCTCGACCCCCACCGTCAGCGTCCCGCCCAGCAGCCCCCGTACGGCATCGACCGCGTCCCGCGCCGCCCGCGCGCCCGCCAGCGTGCGCTCCGCCTCCACCAGCAGCGCCCGGCCGGCCTCGGTGAGCCGGACCGTGCGCGTGGTGCGACTGAACAACGGGGTCCGCAGCTCCTGTTCCAGCGCCCGTACGGAGGCGGAGAGCCCGGACTGCGAGACGGCGAGGCGCTCGGCGGCGCGGGTGAAGTGACGCTCCTCGGCGACGGCGACGAAGTGCTCCAGTTGACGCAGTTCCATGATTGAGCAATCTAAGCGATGAATCCGAGCGGAATCTCCTGTTGGACTGCTGGATCCATCTGCGGAAGCCTGGGCGTGTCCCCCGGCCCTCTCCCCGTGGAGCCCTTCGCATGTACCTGCCGTCCGCCGACCGCTACTCCGCCATGCCCTACCGGCGCACCGGCCGCAGCGGTCTGCAGCTGCCCGCGCTCTCCCTCGGCCTCTGGCACAACTTCGGAGGGGACAGAACGCCCGAGGAGCAGGGCCGCATCCTGCGCCGCGCCTTCGACCTCGGCATCACCCACTTCGACCTGGCCAACAACTACGGCCCGCCGCCCGGCTCCGCCGAACTCACCCTGGGCCGCGCCCTGGCGACCGACTTCTCCCGGCTGCGCGACGAGATCGTCATCTCCACCAAGGCCGGCTACCGCATGGGGGACGGGCCGTACGGGGAGTGGGGCTCGCGCAAGTACCTGCGCTCCTCCCTCGACCAGAGCCTGAAGCGCCTCGGCGTCAGTTACGTCGACATCTTCTACTCCCACCGGCCCGACCCCGAGACCCCCCTCGAAGAGACGATGGGCGCGCTCGACACCGCCGTACGGCAGGGCAAGGCGCTGTACGCCGGGCTGTCCAACTACTCCGCCGCGCAGACCCGCGAGGCCGCCGCGATCCTGAAGGACCTCGGCACCCCGCTCCTCATCCACCAGCCCCGATACTCGATGCTCGACCGCCGCATCGAGGACGACGGGCTGCCGGACGTCCTCGACGAGCTGGGCGCCGGGTCCATCGCGTACTCGCCGCTGGAGCAGGGCATCCTCACCGACCGCTATCTGAGCGGCATCCCGGCCGGCTCCCGGGCGGCGGGCGCGAGCCCGTTCCTGACGCCCGACGCCGTCACCCCGCAGCTGGTGGAGCGGCTGCGCGCGCTGGACGCCCTGGCGAAGGAGCGCGGCCAGTCGCTCGCGCAGCTGGCCCTGGCGTGGGTGCTGCGCGGCGGGCGGCTCACCTCCGCCGTCGTCGGCGCGAGCAGCGTCGCCCAGCTGGAGAACAGCGTCGAGGCCGTCTCGAACCTGGAGTTCGGCGCGGACGAACTCTCCCGGATCGAGGAGCTGCTGCGGGACGCGAAGACGGGCTGACGCCGACCAGGAGCGGGAGAGCGGTACGGGCGGTGCGTCGGGGTGGGACGCCGGGGCGAGGTCAGGGGGCGATGCCCACCCCGTCGATCCGGCCCCAGGCCCGCTCCTGCACGGCGGTCATGGCGGGCCAGGCGCGCCCGCCCGGCCGGGGCAGGACCCGGGAGAACGTCGCGAACCGCGGATCGCCGGTCAGCGCGCCGGGCACTCGGCGGCGACCGGGGGCCCGGCCCTTGGGAGGGCCGCGGGCGCCTCGCCCGCCGTGCCGAGGAGCAGGGCCGTGATCGTGGCGGCCGGCGCGGCGGAGCGGAACCGGTGGCGGCGGTACAGCGGCAGGGCGGGAGCGGGCAGGTGGGGGGAGTACACGGGGCGGCTCCTGGCTGTCTGCCCGGCGCGGGTGTGCGCCGGGACGTGCCGGGATACCAGGAAGCGCCGCACCCGGGGGAGAAGCCCCGTGCGCATTGCGTTCATAGTGTTCGCCCGGGCGCCCGAGGAGGACCACGGCAGGGAGCACCGCAGACACCACCGGACGGACCACCGCGGGGACCACCGGAGGGACCTTCGGCGGACTGGACCTCTGGCGGGCCGCCCCTCCCTGGCCCGCGCCGCTCACGGCGCGTACGGTGTGGCGGCATGAAGATCCTCATCAGCGCGGACATGGAAGGCGCCACCGGAGTGACCTGGCCGGCCGACGTGCTGCCGGGGACTCCGCAGTGGGAGCGCTGCCGGTCGATGTTCACCTCGGACGTGAACGCGGCGGCACTCGGCTTCTACGACGGCGGCGCCGACGAGGTGCTGGTCAACGAGGCCCACTGGTCGATGCGCAATCTGCTGCTGGAGCACATGGACGAACGGGTCCAGATGCTCACCGGCAAGCACAAGTCGCTGTCCATGGTGGAGGGCATCCAGCACGGCGACGTGGACGCGGTGGCCTTCGTCGGCTACCACACCGGGGCCGGCACGGAGGGCGTCCTCGCCCACACCTACCTCGCCAACTCCATCACCGGCGTCTGGCTCAACGGGGCCCGCGCGAGCGAGGGGCTGCTCAACGCGCACGTCGCCGCCGAGTACGGCGTGCCCGTCGTCCTCGTCACCGGCGACGACCTGACCTGCGTCGACGCCGAGGGATACGCCCCCGACGCCCGGAAGGTCGCCGTCAAGGACTACGTCTCCCGCTACGCGGCGGTGTGCCGGACCCCGGCCCGTACCGCCGCCGACATCAGGGCGGCGGCGAAAGCGGCCACCGTGCTGGCGGGGAGGCGGGAGCCCGCCACCGGGTCCGCGTTCACCGTGGAGCTGGAGTTCGACGCCGAACACCTGGCGGCCGCTGCGACCGTCGTCCCCGGCGTGGCGGCGAGCGGCGAGAGGCGTGTCGCGTACACCAGCGCGACGATGTACGAAGGAATTCGCACGTTCAAGGCGGTGACGACGATCGTGTCGGCCGCTGTGGAGGAACAGTATGGCTGAGGCCCCCGACCTGCTCGGACCCGTCGACCGGCAGGCCCTCGACGAGGTGGTGACGTTCACCTCCGAACTCATCCGCATCGACACCACCAACCGGGGCGGCGGCGACTGCCGGGAGCGCCCGGCCGCCGAATACGTCGCCCAGCGGCTCGCCGACGCCGGAATCGAACCGACGCTGCTGGAACGGACCCCCGGCCGGACCAATGTGGTCGCCCGGATCCCCGGCACCGACCCGTCGGCCGACGCACTGCTCGTCCACGGCCACCTCGACGTGGTGCCCGCCGAGCCCGCCGACTGGACCGTGCACCCCTTCTCCGGCGAGGTGAGCGACGGAGTCGTGTGGGGGCGCGGCGCCGTCGACATGAAGAACATGGACGCGATGGTCCTCGCCGTCGTACGGGGCTGGGCCCGCGAGGGGTTCCGCCCCCGGCGCGACATCGTCATCGCCTACACCGCCGACGAGGAGGACAGCGCCGTCGACGGCTCCGGCTTCCTCGCCGACCGGCACCCCGAGCTGTTCGAGGGCTGCACGGAGGGCATCAGCGAGTCCGGGGCCTTCACCTTCCACGCGGGCGAGGGCCTCTCGCTCTACCCGATCGCGGCGGGCGAGCGGGGCACCGGCTGGCTGAAGCTGACCGCGGAGGGCCGGGCCGGGCACGGCTCCAAGGTCAACCGGGAGAACGCGGTGAGCACTCTGGCCGCCGCCGTCGCCCGGATCGGCGAACACGAGTGGCCCATCCGCCCCACCCCGACCGTCCGGGCCGCGATCACCGAGATCGCCGCCCTCCACGGCATCACCGCCGACCTCGACGAACCCGGCTTCGACGTCGCCCAGCTCCTCGGCAAGCTCGGACCGGCCGCGTCCCTCGTCGAGAACACCATCCGCAACAGCAGCAACCCGACGATGCTGGATGCCGGCTACAAGGTCAACGTCATCCCCGGCCACGCCGCCGCCTTCATCGACGGACGCACGGTCCCCGGCGGTGACGAGGAGTTCCGCGAGACCCTGGACCGGCTCACCGGGCCCTCGGTCTCCTGGGAGTTCTACCACCGCGAGACGGCCCTGACGGCCCCCGTCGACTCACCGACGTACGCCAAGCTGCGCGCCGCCGTCGAACGGTTCGACCCGGACGGGCACACCGTTCCGTACTGCATGTCGGGCGGCACCGACGCCAAGCAGTTCTCCCGCCTCGGCATCACCGGCTACGGCTTCACCCCGCTGAAGCTGCCCGTAGGCTTCGACTACCAGCGGCTCTTCCACGGCGTCGACGAGCGCGTCCCCGTCGACGCCCTCCACTTCGGCGTCCGCGTCCTCGACCACTACCTGCGCACCGCCTGACCGACCGACCCTGCCGATCCGCACCCGGGGGACCGACCTACGTGAACACCGTGCCAGCAGCCCCGTACGGAACCTGGCCGTCGCCGATCGACGCGGCACTGGCCGCCTCGCACGACGGCCGCCCGGACCACCTCGGCACCGTCGGGGACGAGGTGTGGTGGACCGAGCCGCGCCCCGCCGAGGACGGCCGGCGCGCCCTGATGCGCCGCCGTGCCGACGGCACCACCGCCCCCGTGCTGCCCGCCCCCTGGAACGCCCGCAGCCGGGTGATCGAATACGGCGGACAACCCTGGGCGGGCACGGTGCGCGCTGACGGCGAACTGCTCGTGGTGTTCGTCCACTTCACCGACCAGCGGCTTTACGCCTACGCCCCCGACGGGCCGGACGAGCCGTGGCCGCTCACCCCGGTCTCGGACATCGGCGGCGGACTGCGCTGGGTGGACCCGCAGGTGCGCCCGGAGCGCGGGGCGGCGGGCGAAGTGTGGTGCGTGCTGGAGGAGTTCACCGGGCCCGCACCCACCGACGTACGGCGCGTCCTCGCCGCCGTACCGCTGGACGGCTCGGCGGCCGGCGACCGCTCGGCGGTCCGTGAACTCTCGGACGACCGGCACCGGTTCGTCACCGGCCCCCGGCTCTCCCATGACGGGCGACGGGCGGCCTGGATCGCCTGGGACCACCCCCGGATGCCCTGGGACGGCACCGTGGTCATGCTGGCCGACATCACCGACGCGGATGAGTTCACCGGTGTGCGCCCCCTCGTCGGCGACCTCGACGCATCGGTCTGCCAGGTGGAGTGGGACCGCGACGGCAGCCTCCTGTTCGTCTCCGACCTCGCCGGCTGGTGGGAACTCCAGCGCATCCGCCCCGACGCGGTCGCGGGTGGTGTGGTCCCCAGCAGCCGTCTCCTGCCGCCCCGGGCCGAGGAGTTCGGCGGACCGCTGTGGAAGATCGGGCTGCGCTGGTTCCACCCGCTGGACAACGGGCTGATCGCCGTCCTGCACGGCAGGGGCGGCATGCGGCTCGGCATCCTCGACCCGGAGACCGGTGACCTCGCCGACGTACCGGGCCCCTGGACCGCCTGGGCCGACACGCTCGCCGTCCACGGCAGCCGGGTCGTCGGCGTCGCGGCGAGCCCCCGCAGCGGCCCCGAGATCGTGGAGCTGGACACCGCGACCGGCCACACCTGCACCATCGGCGCACCCCACCACGACACGGTCGACCCCGCGTACTACCCGGTGCCCGAGGACCGCACCTTCACCGGCCCCGACGGCCGGGAGATCCACGCCCACGTCTACCCGCCGCACAGCCCCGACCGCACCGGACCCGAGGGCGAGAAGCCCCCGTACGTGGTGTGGGCGCACGGTGGCCCCACCGGTCACGCCCCGCTCGTCCTCGACCTGGAGATCGCCTACTTCACCTCGCGCGGCATCGGCGTGGCCGACGTCAACTACGGCGGCTCCACCGGCTACGGCCGCGGCTACCGCGAACGGCTCCGCGGCCAGTGGGGCGTGGTCGACGTCGACGACTGCGCGGCCGTCGCCTCGGCCCTGGTCGAGGAGGGCGCCGCAGACCCGGACAGGCTCGCGATCCGGGGTGGCAGCGCGGGCGGCTGGACCACGGCCGCCTCGCTGACCTCCACCGACCTGTACGCCTGCGGGACGATCCTCTATCCGATCCTGGATCTCGCGGGCTGGGCCACGGACGAGACCCACGACTTCGAGTCGCAGTACCTGGAGTCCCTCGTCGGCCCGTTCGCCGAGGTGCCCGAGCGCTACCGCGAACGCTCCCCGCTCCACCGCGCCGACCGGCTGAGCACCCCGTTCGTGCTGCTCCAGGGCCTGGACGACGTGATCTGCCCGCCCGCCCAGAGCGAGCGGTTCCTCTCCGCACTCGCCGGCCGGGGCGTCGCCCACGCCTACATCGCCTTCGAGGGGGAGAGCCACGGCTTCCGGCGCGCGGAGACACTGGTCCGCGCACTGGAGGCCGAGCTCTCCCTCTACGCACAGACATTCGGTATCGACCGGCCCGACGTGCCGCCCCTGGAGCTGACCACGTGACCCGTGAGGGTCACGGCCCGGCGACCCCCCTGGTCCGGCCGCCCCGGCTGCGTCCCGGCTCCCGGGTCGCCGTCGTCGCGCCCAGCGGCCCTGTGCCCGCCGACGGTCTGGAGGCGGGTCTCGCCGTCCTGCGCGACTGGGGCCTCGAACCCGTGGTCGGCCCCCATGTCCTCGACGTCCACCCGGAATTGGACTACCTCGCCGGGGCGGACGCGGACCGTGCGGCGGACCTTCAGCAGGCGTGGTGCGACCCGTCCGTGGAGGCCGTGCTGTGCGCCCGGGGAGGGTACGGCGTGCACCGGATGGTCGACCTGGTCGACTGGGCGGCGATCCGGGCCGCCGGGCCCAAGGCGTTCGTCGGCTACAGCGACATCACGGTCCTGCACGAGGCGTTCGCCCTGCGGAGCGGGTTCGCGACCCTGCACGGGCCGATGGTGGCCACCGAGTCGTTCCTGAAGGACGCGGCGACCCGTGAGCACCTGCGCGCCACGCTCTTCGAGCCGGAGACCGTCCGCACCCTCGGCCTGGAATCGGCCGGGCCGCTGGTCCCCGGCCGGGCGCGGGGCACCCTGTACGGCGGGTGTGTCAGCCTGCTCGCCGCCGACATCGGCACCCCGGGAGGCCGGACCCGCATCCGCGGCGGACTGCTGGTGATCGAGGACACGGGGGAGGAGCCCTACCGGCTCGACGGCTTCCTCACCCGGCTGCTGCGGACCGGAGCCCTGGACGGAGTCGCCGGGGTTGCCTGCGGCTCCTGGCAGGAGTGCGGACCGTACGAGAGGATCCGCGCCGTGCTCGCCGACCGGCTCGGCCCGCTGGGCATACCCGTGGTCGAGGAGCTGGGCTTCGGCCACGGTCCGACCGCGCTGACGATTCCCCTGGGCGTGCCCGCGGTGCTCGACGCACCGGCGGACGGCGGGCGTTGCACGCTGACCGTCGAGTCCCCCGCCCTGCGCTGAGCCCCTCCTCGGCCGCTGCCCGTATCCGCCGTCTCGTCCCTGCCCGCGTCGCTGCCCGCGCGGGCAGCCGGATGTGTGCGTTCGTGCGTGGAACGTGAACATCCGTCAAGAACCGCCGACCGATACGTTGACACGGTTATGAGCTGTGTCACAGCATGAGCGCGACCCAATACTTACCGGTCGGTAAGATGTCCTCGGTGTGGAGGTCTTCGTGTCAGGTGCTGTTTCCAGAGTGCGCGGCCGGCTCGGCGCGGTCGCCGGGGCGGCCCTCGTGGCCCCCCTCGTCCTGGCCGGCCCGGCCCAAGCCGAGGCCGAGCCGTACACCGTCACCCCGCTGACGTTCACCGTCGGGGCGGGCGACCGCACCTGCGCGGTGGACGCCGACCTCTACCGGCCCGCCGGGGCCGACGCGGACCGCCCCGCCCCCGCCGTCCTCGCGACCAACGGCTTCGGCGGCAGCAAGTCCGACGGTTCCACCGACGCCATCGGCAGGGCCTTCGCAGAGCGCGGCTACGTCGGACTCGTCTACTCCGGCCTCGGCTTCGGCGAGTCCGGCTGCCTGATCACCCTCGACGACCCCGCCATCGACGGCAGGGCCGCGAGTGAACTCCTCGACTTCCTCGGAGGGGTTCGTGCGGCCGACGACGGGACCAGGGCCGACTACGTCACCCAGGACGCCGACGGCGATCCGCGCGTCGGCATGATCGGCGGCTCCTACGGCGGTGCGATCCAACTGGCGACCGCCGCCGTCGACCCCCGCGTCGACGCCCTCGTCCCGCTGATCACCTGGAACGACCTCGGCTACGCGCTGGCCCCCAACAACACCGGGGCGCGTGCCGGCGTCACCTCCGACACCCCCGGCGTCTTCAAGTGGCAGTGGGCCAACGGCTTCTACCTGATCGGCGAAGGCCAGCCGCTCCTCAACCCGAGCCTGGACCCGTCTCGGATCAACCGGCTGGACTGCCTGCACTTCGCCACCCGTGCCTGCGAGACCATCCGGTTGCTCAACTCCGGCCGCTACCCCGCCGACAAGACCGAGGAGATGCTTGCCTACGCACGCGGCGTCTCGCCCGTCTCCTACCTCGACCGGGTCAAGGCCCCCACCCTCATCGTCCAGGGCCAGGCCGACAGCCTGTTCAACCTCAACGAGGCCACCGCCACCTACCGGACGCTCAAGGCGCAGGGCACCGAGACGAAGATGATCTGGCAGGCCTGGGGGCATAGCGGAGGCCAGGTCCCCGGCGAACTCGACCTGAGCCAGGGCAATCTGGAGACCAGCCACGTCGGACAGCGGGTCCTGGCCTGGTTCGACCGCTACCTCCGGAAGAAGACGGACACCGACACCGGTCCCGCGTTCTCCTACTATCGCGACTGGCAGAGCGGCTACGGCGCCGCCGCCGACGTCCCCGCCCTCTCGCAGTCCCTGTACCTCTCCGGCGACGGCAAACTCGTCGACAACCGCTCGAAGGTGGCGCGCGGCAGCCGTCAGTACACCAACTGGCCCGTGCCCACCAGCCACTCCGAGAGCTCCATCGCCCCGCTCATCGGACTGCCCGACCCCAAGCCGTACGACATCAGGGGCACCTACCTCGGCTGGCGCAGCGAACCCCTCACCGCACCCCTCGACGTCGTCGGCGCGCCGAAGGCCACCCTGAAGGTCGTCTCCCCGAAGGCCGAACGGGTCCAGAACAGCGGTGACGCCTCGGACAGACTCGTCCTGTTCGCCAAGGTCTACGACGTCGGGCCCGACGGCAGCCGGACACTGGTGAACCGGCTCGTCTCCCCGGTCCGGGTCCCCGACGTCACCCGGCCCTTCACGGTGGAGCTGCCCGGCATCGTCCACCGGTACGAAACGGGGCACCGTCTGGAGTTCGTGATCGCCGCCAGCGACACCGCCTACTTCGGCAACCGGGGCATCAAGCCCGTCACCGTCGTCCACGCCCCCGAGGACACCGGCGTACTGGAGCTCCCGGTGGTCCCGGCCGGCTGACGCCCGGTGCCCCCCGGTTCACTCGAACGGCCGTACAGTATCGCCCCCCGAACCCGGCAGCCGGACATGCTGGGACCCCGGGGGGCGGTCGCGTGCACGACGGGCGGGCGGCCGGACGGCGAGAAGCGAGCGGAAGGGCCGGCCCATGAGCCCCAAGGACGTATCGAGCGGTACCGCGCGCGCCAAGGGGTGGCTCACCCCGGGGCGCGTCGTGGTCGGTGTGCTGGTCGTGCTCGTCATCGTGTTCATCTGCGTGAACACCAACAAGGTCACCATCCGGGTGCTGATCCCCGAGGTGACGATGCCCCTCTGGTTCGCCCTGCTGGCCATGTTCCTGATCGGCCTGGGCTGCGGCGGCTACCTCTTCCGCCGCCGGGGGAAGTGACAGCGGCGGAAGCCCGCGCGGACATCCGCGCGCAGGTCCGGGCGGAACCCGAGCGGAAGCCGAGCGCACGGAAGTCCGACCGACGGGACTCTGGTCCACGCGGCCACCTGCGTGTTCCCCGGTCACCGGGGGCGCCCGGACCTGCGGCGGCCCGCCGCGAGGGAACGAGGGTGCCTTGGCCACGACCGTACGACGTGCCGTACTGAACCTGCCCCGGACGACTCCGACTTCCTGCACGTCGGCGTACTGATACGCAATCCGCATGAGCAGCCCGCGCCGGTCTGCTGGTGGTCCAACATAGCCATCCCGGAGGCCCCGGACACCCGTGTGCTGGTTCGATCCGTGAGCGCGGACGCTTCCGGCTGCTCCTCGCCCGGATCCTGGTCGCCGAGGGCGACACCGGGGCGGCCGCGAGACCTTCGACGCCGGGTTCGAGGTCGCCGACCTGCGCGAAGGGGCCGGAATCCTCGGTGAGCTGTGGGCGTCGGTCAGCGACGAGCCGCTGCCGGACGCCTATGACTTCCGCATGAGCCCGCCCCAGGAGTGATCAACGCGCTCCGGGCGGTCGGTCAGACGGTGACGTTGCGGTCCACGTACTCGAAGATCGAGCCGTCCGGGTGCAGTGCGATGAGGTTGCGGCCCGCCGGGGTCGGCACCGGTCCCGCGATGACCCGCGCGCCCGCCCGGGTCAGCGCCGCGTTCGCCTCGTCGACGTCCTTGACGGCGATGGTCGCGCCCACCTTGCGCAGCACCTCCAGCTCCGACTCCGGGCCGCTCATCAACAGGAAGCAGCCGATCGCGGCCACCGACACCCCACCGCGCTCGAAGCGCAGGGCCGACGTGCCCGTCAGCCCCTCGTAGAAGGCCACCGAGGCCTCCAGGTCGTCGACGCAGATACGCAGCGTGGTTCCGAGGATCTCCATGTGCACGAGGGTAGTTGGCGGCTCCCGCCGGTGTGATCGATTCGGGTCCGCCGAAATCTCCTTGCCCCGCTCCGGGGGTGGTGCCAGGGTCGTGCCCATGGAGCGGGGTTCGTCATCAGAAGTCACCGTCCGGGCCTATCGGCGCGAGGACTGGGGCGCGATCGCCCGCATCCACGACGCCGCGCGCCTCGACGAGCTGCGCGTCTCCGTCGGCGTGGAGGCCTTTCTCACGCTGGCCGAGACGTACGAGGAGGAGGGGCTGTTCGACGGGGCGCTCTGGGTGGCCGAGGTGCGGGACGGCTCGGAGCCGGTGGTCGCCGGTTTCGCCGCGTACGCGGACGCGGAGCTCACCTGGCTGTAAGTCGATCCGGCCCGCTACCGTCAGGGAATCGGACGCGTCCTGCTGCGCCATGTTCTGGAGGCCGCCGACTCGGCCGGGATCGAGTGCACGGTCCTGGCCGGGAACGACAGCGCCCGCGCGCTCTACGAGAGCGCGGGCTTCGTGGTCGTCGAGACGAAGACCGGGACGCTCGCGGGCAACGAGCGGTTCCGGGCGACCGGTCACGTCATGGAGTGGCACCGCCCCTGAGGGCGGTCGACGCTACTTCCGGCAGACCACCTCGCCGTGCGGCACCATGAACCAGCCGTCGTCGTCCTCGCCCCAGGAGCGCCACGCCGAGGCGATGGCCGCGAGCTGCTCGTCGCTCGCGTGACCGCCCCGAACCGCCAGCTCGGCGTAGACCGAATCCGTCGTGCGGTCCGCCCACAGGCCGCTCCACCAGGCGCGGCTCTCCGGGGTGGCGAAGCACCAGGCGGCCGCGGTCGGGGTGATGTCGGTGAACCCGGCCCGCCGCGCCCACGACAGGAGCCTGCGGCCCGCGTCGGGCTCGCCGCCGTTGCCGCGGGCCACCCGGCCGTACACGTCCAGCCACTCGCCGAGACCGGGGGGCTTCGGGTACCAGGTCATCGCCGCGTAGTCGCTGTCGCGTGTCGCGACCACACCGCCGGGGCGGCAGACCCGTCGCATCTCGCGCAAGGCCTGGACCGGGTCGCCCACGTGCTGGAGCACCTGGTGGGCGTGGACCACGTCGAACGAGTCGTCGGGAAAGTCCAGGGCGTGGACGTCGGCCACCGCGAAATCGATGTTGTCCAGGCCCCGTTCGGCGGCCACCGCGGCGGCCTGGCCGAGGATGCCGGTGGTGGTGTCCACCGCGGTGACCCGGCCCGGCGCGACGCGTGCGGCCAGGTCGGCGGTGATGGTTCCGGGCCCGCAGCCGACGTCCAGCACGGCCAGACCGGGGCGGAGTTCGCCGAGGAGGTACGCGGCGGAGTTGGCGGCGGTCCGCCAGCGGTGTGAGCGCAGGACCGACTCGTGGTGGCCGTGCGTGTACACGGCGGTCTCCTTCGGCATGGCGTTGCGTCCTCTCCCGAAAGCCTCGCGCCGACGGGCGCGGCGACATGAGCCACCGTACGTCGTGGTGTCGGATGGTGAGATGGGCGTCTTGTCATGCGGACGATTCGTGTGCGGGTGCGGCCTCGAAGGGCAGGCGGTCAGACCGGCATCGGGCAGTAGACGGTCAGCGCCTCCGGCAGCTTGTCGATCATCAGTTCCGTTCCGGAGCGGGCCACTTCACCGTCGTACGCGTAAGGTGTCCCCGGCGCGAGGCCGCCGATCCGCACCCGGCGCCGCCGCACCGCGGCATGGGCGGGTGAGCGGGTCAGCGGTCCCGCCACCGCCGCCGCCAGCAGGCGCAGCGCGGGCCCCCGCCCGCCGTGCACCACCCGGACGTCCAGCAGGCCGTCCGCCAGGTTGTGGCGGCGGCCCGGGGCGGGGCCCACCCGCTGGAAGAGCCCGTTGCCGACGAAGAGCAGCCACAACGGGCGCCTGCGGCCCTGTAGTTCGGCCTCCAGCGGTCGCTGGCCGCGCAACACGTGGCACGCCGCGAGTACGCCCGCGGGCCAGCCGCCGATCCGGGGCGACCAGTGTTCCCGGGTGCGCACCAGGTCCGGATAGGCGCCCAGCGAGAAGGCGTTGAGGAAATAGCCGTCCGCCCCGTCCGGGCCCTTGGGCCCCGGCCGGAAGCGGCCGAGGTCCACCCGGATCGCTTCGCCCGCGGTGAGGGCGGCGGCGGTGTCGTGGACGGTCTCGATGCCCAGGTCGTAGGCGAAGTGGTTGAGCGTGCCGCCGGGGAAGACCGCCAGCGGCATCCCGTGCGTCGCCGCCACGGAGGCCGCCAGGTTCACCGTGCCGTCGCCCCCGCAGACACCCAGCGCCCGGCCGCGGCCCGCCGCCTCGTCCAGAGCCGCCGACAGCTCCCCGGGAGGCACCTCCACCACCTCCGCCGCGGGCAGCGCCTCACGCACCACCGCCGCGGTCGTGGTGGCCGTGCCCGACTCCTGGTTCACCACCACGACGAGGTCCTTCCCGACGGGCAGCGCCGGAGCCTCGCCGGGCGGGCGGCCGGGAGCTGGCAGCTGGCCCCGGGTGGGCACCACACCACGCAGGGCGAACGCGGCACCCACGCCGAGCACCGCTCCCGCCAGCACATCGCTCGGATAGTGGACGCCGGTGTAGACACGGGAGGCCGCCACGGCCACCGCGACCGGGGCCACGACCGCGCCCCAGCCCTTGGACTCCAGGGCCACGCCGGTGGCGAAGGCCGCCGCCGACGCCGCGTGGCCCGAGGGGAAGGAGGTGGTGACCGGCTGCCGCTTGAGCTGCCGCACCACCGGCACCAGGTCCGCTACCGGCCGCTCGCGGCGCACCGCGCCCTTGCCGACCGTGTTGATCGCCGCCGAGGCCACGGCGAGGGACGCCACCCCGCGCAGCGCGGCCCGGCGCGAGCGCGCGCTGCTGCCGAGCGCCGCGATCCCGGCCGCCGCCCCGAACCAGAGCAGCCCGTGGTTGGCGCTCCGGCTCAGCCTGGGCAGCAGCGGAGCGGCGCCCGGCCAGTGCCGGTCCGCGACGCTCCGGAACACGGCCAGGTCCCGCCCTTGCAGCCAGCCGCGCAACCGGGCGGCGGGAGCGGCGGATGAGGTTCTCGGTGAGGACATGGCTCAGCGAATACCCGGCCGGGCCACGTTGAACCAGCAGGCGCGCTGAGACCCCGGCCACGCGCCACCACCGACCGGCAGAACGGCCCATACGGCGACGGCCCCCGGCCGGGCGCGCGATTGGGCGGGCGGAGCGTCCGGAATCTCCGTATAAAGAAGCCAACCGTACAAGCCGGAGTACGCGGACCCACGGTGAGCGACGAATGGCGGAGGAGGGCCGGATGCACGGGACTGAGGACCACGTGCCCACGCACGAGGACCATGCGCCCACGCACGAGGACCACGGCCCCGTCCGCTACGGGCCGCCCGCCCCCGACCCCGGCCTCCCGGTCCTCCCGGAACTGGCCGCCGTTCTCGCCGCCGCGTCCGCACGGACCCGTCCGGAGCCGCCCGGAGGGGGCCCGGTGCTGCGCGAGGCGGCCCGCGGCTACTGGGACCGGCGCGGACTGCACGGCACGGCGGGCAGCATCGCCGCCGCCCCCGGCGCCCAGCCGCTCCTCCTGGCCCTGATCGGCGCCCACGGCGGCGACGTCCTCATGCCGCGCCCCTGCCCGGCCGCCTGGATGCCGCAGGCCCGGCTGCTGGGCCGGCCCGCCTACCATGTGCCGACCCCGGCTGAATGCGGCGGCGTACCCGACCCGTACGCCTTGCTGGAGACCGTCCGCCGGGTCCGTGCGGAGGGTGGCCGGCCGAAGCTGCTGCTGCTGTCCGTCGTGGACGACCCCACGGCCACCGTGGCCCCGCCCGAGCTGGTCCGCGAGGCCTGCGAGGCGGCGGTCGGTGAAGGACTGCACATCATCAGCGACGAGACCTGGCGCGACACCGTGCACCGGCCCCGCGACACCGTCCTCCTCAGCCCCGCCGAGATGTGCCCGGACGACGTCACGGTGATCGGCGACCTGGCCGGAGCCCTCGCGCCCGCCGCCTGGCCGGTCGCCGTCGCCCGCTTCCCGGACACCGCCCGGGCCGCCGTCCGCCACGCCCGCACCCTGGACGTCCTCACCGCGCTCGGCGCCCTCGTCGCGGCTCCCGTCGCCCACGCGGCCGCCCACGCCCTGGGGGAGCCGGAGCCCGTACGGGAGCGGATCCGGCGGGCCGCGGCGCTCCAGGCGGAGGTCGCCGCCGCCGCCCACCGTGCGGTCCTCGGCTCCGGCGCGCTGGCCCGCCCCCCGCAGGCGGGCCGCCACCTCTACGCCGACCTCGGCCCGCTGCGCCCCCGGCTGGCGGAGCTGGGCGTCACGGACTCCATGGAGCTGGAGGAGTACCTCACCGACCGGCTCGGCGCACCGGCCCCGGGCGGACACCGCTTCGGGGACGAGCTGGGCGCCCTGCGCGTACGCCTGGGCACCGGTCCGCTGCTGGGGGCCACGCCGCAGCAGCAGACGCAGTCCCTCACCGCCGCCGAGCCCCTGGAGCTCGCACATGTGGCGCAGGCGCTGGAAAGCTTCGCGGCGGTCTTCGGCGCGCTGCGCTGAGCACGGCCACGGCCACGGCCGTCCGGCCAGGGATGTTCATCCCGTCGCGTCGCCCGTCCCCGGGCCGTACCTCGACCGCAGCTTGCGCCACACCGCCGGAGCCCCGCTGATCAACAGCGTCAGGGCCACCGCCGCGACCACCCCCTGCCACGGCTCCGGGAACAGCGAACCGCCCAGGATCCCGATCAACTGGTACGTCGCCGCCCAGGCCAGACACGCCGGAACATCACCCCGGGCGAACCGCCGCAACGGCATCCGGCCCAGCAGACAGGCCAGCATCACCGGAATCCGCCCGGCCGGCATCAGACGGGACAGCACCAGCACCGTCCCGCCGCGTTCGTCCAGCTTCGCCTGCGCCTGGGCCAGCCGCTCCGGCGCGGCCCGGCGGGTGATCGCCTCCAGCCACTTCGAGCCGTTCCTCGACCGCACCCCGCGCTGCCCCAGCCAGTACAGACAGATGTCCCCGAGGAACGCGGCGGCCGACGCCACCACGAACACGAAGAGCAGGGCGAACGGCGACGTCTGGTGGAACGCCACCACCGCCGCCGTACTCACCAGCGCCCCCGTCGGTACCACGGGCACCAGCGACCCCAGCGCCACCAGCGCGAACAGCGTCGGGTACCCGACCGCCTGCTGGGTCGACTCGGTGGGCAGTTCCCGCACCACCTGCTGGATCTCGTGGATCACCGGCCGGCCTCCGGACGGGCCCGTTCGCCGTGCCCCAGCAGGTGCACCGTCACCTCGGGCGCCCGCTTCGCCGCCTGCCGTACGAACTCGTCGCCCGGCGCGTGGAACTCGTGCGGACGCACCCCGTCCAGACCGATCGGCCAGTACGTCCCGTAGTGCACCGGCACCGCCGCTCGCGGTGCGAGAAGGGTCAGGGCCTCGGCGGCGCGGGCCGGGTCCAGATGGCTCTGCCCCAGGAAGGGCCCCCAGCCGCCCACCGGCAGCAGCGCCACGTCCACCGGTCCCACCGCGTCGGTCATCCCGTCGAAGAGCCCGGTGTCCCCGGCGAAGTACGTCCGGGCCTCGCCCTCGACCACGTAGCCGAGCGCGGGCGAGCGGTGCGGCCCGACCGGCAGCCGCCGTCCGTCGTGCAGCGCGGGGACCGCCCGCACCCGCACGTCGCCCACGCGCACCACGTCGCCCGGCTTCACCTCGGTGACGTGCAGCTGCCGCACGCGCCGCAGCACCCGCAGCCCCGGCACCGCCGCCACCGCGCCGCTCGGCACGATCAGCCGGCTGCCGGGAGCCAGCCGGGCCAGTGACGGCAGATGCAGATGGTCGGAGTGCAGGTGGGAGACCAGCGCCACCTCCGCGACCGCGGCCTGCGGCGGCGGCACCTCGCCCCGGCGGCGGCGCAGATGCGCGAAGCGCCGTACGAACAGAGGGTCGGTCAGCACCCGCACCCCCGAGTCCTCGATCGTGCAGGTGGCATGACCCCACCAGGTGACCTCCACCGGCACGTCCGCCTCCTCGCTCGATCCCCGCCCGACTCCCGGGACCTCGTGTCCCGGCGCGGCCCGCGCGGCCCGTGCCCGGGCGCGCTGCCGGTACGAGCCTATGCGCCCCCCGTACCGTCCGGCCGCTCCTTGGCCGGTCGCCCCGAAGCCGCTGACCGGGACCGACGCTGTGAAAAGCTGAAGAGTGGGCCCCGGACGACCGGGCCCGGGGGCGGAGAGGGCGTGAGGTGGACCGGCGTGGGTGACGGGAAATGGCGTACGGCGGGCAGAGCCCTGATGCGGGTGATCGCGGTCTGGGCGGTGTCCACCCTCACCATGCTCGCGCTCGCCGGCATCCTGCCCGACTTCCAGCTCCAGTCCGACGACGGCGACACCATCACCAGGACCGCCTTCACCGCCGCCTGGGGCGCGGGCGCCTTCGGCCTGCTCTCCGCACTGGTCTGGCCCGTTCTGGTGCGGTCCCTGCTCATCGTGCCCGCGCTCGTCCTCGGCGCGCTGGTCTTCTTCCTCAACGGCTCGCTGCTGCTGATGGCGCTGCGCCTCATCCCGGACGGGCGCGGGGACGCCGCGCCGGAGACAGCGGTCGTCGTCGCCGCCGTCATGTCCGCCGTCGCCTCCGCCACCTCCACCGCCCTCGCCGTCCGCGACGACGAGGCCTACCGCCGCAGGCTGTCCCGGCTCGCCGACCGGCGGCGCAGACGCGGCCGCTCCCCGGGCCCGCCGGAACCCGGCCGCGACGGACCGCCCGGCACCGTCTTCCTCCAGCTCGACGGCGTCGGCCACGACGTCCTGGTGAAGGCCGCCGCCGACGGGCTCATGCCGACCGTCGCCGGCTGGCTCGCCGACTCCTCCGGACACCGGCTCACCCCCTGGCGGACCGACTGGTCCAGCCAGACCGGCGCCAGCCAGCTCGGCATCCTGCACGGCAGCAACCACGACGTGCCCGCGTTCCGCTGGTACGAGAAGGACACCCGTACGGTCATGGTCTCCAGCCGTCCCGCGAGCGCCCTCGAAATGCAGCGCCGGGCCATCGCGCACACCCGTGACGGAGGGCTGCTCACCGTCGACGGCGCGAGCCGCGGCAACCTCTTCAGTGGCGGCGCCGGACAGCTGGCCCTGGTGCTCTCCATGGCCGCCCGGCGCGGCAAGGGACGCCGTTCCCGCGCCGGATACTTCGCCTACTTCTCCGACCCGGCCAACGCCACCCGTACCGCTCTCTCCTTCGTCGCCGAGGTCCTCCGCGAGATCGGCGAGTCGACCCGGGCCCGTGCCCGGAAGGTCACCCCGCGGATCAAGCGCGGCGGGCTCTACCCCTTCATCCGCGCCTTCGCCACCGTCGTGGAGCGCGATGTGGTCGCCGCCGCCGTCCTCGGCGACATGTTCGCCGGACGCACCGCCGTCTACGCCGACCTCGTCGCCTACGACGAGGTCGCCCACCACTCGGGCCCGCACAGCCGCGACGCGGAGAAGGTCCTCGTCCGCCTCGACCGCTCCCTCGCCCTGATCGCCAAGATCGCCGACCACACCCCGCGCGCCTACCGGATCGTGCTCCTGTCCGACCACGGACAGAGCCCCGGGGAGACGTTCGCGGGGAAGTACGGGCTCACGCTCAAGGACCTCGTCCGGGCGGGCTGCGGGCTGCCCGTGCCACGCCGGGCCCAGCGCACCCGCAGCGCGTCCGAGGCCCGCGACGCGGTGCGGATCGCGCTGCACCGCCCCGTCGAGGGACAGGAGGCCGAACACCCGGCCAAGCCCTCCGACCCGATCGTGCTGGCCTCCGGCAACCTCGGGCTGATCTCCTTCCCCGACATCGGGGGCCGTGCCTCCCGCGAACAGATCGAGCGCCGCCACCCGGCGCTGCTCTCCACGCTCGCCAACCACCCGGGAATCGGCTTCCTCCTCGTCCGCGCGGAGCACGGATCGGTGGTGCTCGGGCCCGGCGGGGCCGAGGTCCCCGTCGCCGAACTGACGGACGGGGAGGGACCGCTCGCGGTCTTCGGCGTCGGGGCGGCCGCGGCCGTACGGCGCACCGACACCTTCCCGCACGTCGCCGACGTCATGGTCAACTCCATGTACGACCCCGGCACCGGGACCGTGCACGCCTTCGAGGAGCAGATCGGTTCGCACGGCGGCCTCGGCGGCGAACAGTCACGGCCGTTCCTGCTCTGGCCGCGCGGACTGACGGACCCGCTCGACATCGTGGCCGCCGAGACCGCGGAGGGCGCGCCCGTGCCGCCGGGCGGCGGGCTCGTGGGAGCCGAGGCGGTGCACCGGGTGCTGACCCGCTGGCTCCAGGAGTCCTCCGGCCCCCAGGTACCGGTCCGGGCCGAGGGCTTCGCCGGGGCGGATCTGACGGACGCGCCGTTCCCGGGAGGGGCCCCGGTGTCGGACGCGCCGGGAACGACGGCCTGAACGACAGGTCAGGTCGTGGGGAGGCGACCTCTCCAGGAGGCCGCCCCCGGGGTTGCCCGTCCGGCGGTCGCCCCGCCGGCTCAGGTCGACTGCTGCCGTCCCAGCGCCGGCGGGAAGAGCACGGAGGGCGAGGGGCCGCACCCGGGGGAGGGTGCGGCCCATCGATTCTCCTACCGCGGAGTTGTCGCTTCGTCGACAGCCGTGACGATGCTCAGTGCCATGGCATCGAAGTTCTCTCGGAAGAAGCTCGTCCTGTTGTAGAACCCCTCCTCCGAGAACCCACCGGACGTGATGAACGTGGCCGCCACCGCCGTCAGGGCCGAATGGATGACGTGCAGTTCACGCACGGTCAGGCTGAAGTCGCGGGCCGTCCTGTGATCACCCGCCAGCCTCTCGGCCAGGCGATCGATCTCCTGCCGGTCCGCACTCAGCTGTACGGCGACGGCCTCGTCGGAGTATCCCCAGCCCTGAAGCGTCCGCAGCGCCTCAAGCATCAGGGCGGTCTGGGACGGCGTGAGGCGAGTCCTGCAGGCCCCGTTGTCCATGGTCAGTCCGATCTGCGTTCTCGAACCGTCGGCCCTCCTCAACTGGGCGGAAGCGGACCGAACTTCCCAAGGAACTTCTCTTTGGTCATCCGGTATCCGTGGATGTATCGGTCCTTGATGATGACGAGGCCTCCCTTCGCCTCGTCGAAGGCAACGGTGCTCTTGGTGGTGGGGCCGATGTGGGTGGCTTCCCCCGCCAACTGGCCCAGTACTTGGCCAGTTCCTCGATGTTCTTGCCGATGCCGGGGATGGTCATGTATACCGATGCCTGTGGTGCGCGCTGAGCTGGTCGGGCCTGTGAATCAGTGTGAAAGTGGCGCTCGATCACCCCGTATTGCATAGTGATAGCTCGGTCGTGCCTCGCTATCAGCGGGTCGACAGGTGCGTGGGCGGCCGAGGTGGCCGACCGGGGGTGAGGGACGATGCGTTCTGTGCACGACGGACAGCGGCAGACCCGCGCCGTCCCTCCGCCGCCCGGGGGCGCCCGCGAGGGCGGAAGGCTTCCCGTCTCCTGCGGACCGGAGGGGCCGGGCGGAGCCGAACCCGCCCCGTCCGCTGCTTCCCCGACCACTCCGGCACCGGCTGTTCGCGTCCCGATCGCTTCCGCGCCCGGCGAGTGGCGAGGGCCGCTTCGCCCGGGTGCGGGCCCATGGGGGAAGGGCCCCGGACCGCTTCGTGACGGGAGCGGTGCCGGGGCGTTCGGGGCGGGGCGTTCCCCCGGCGGTCTCCGGACGTACCAGCGCATGGGTGAACCGGGCATCCCGGCCGCCCGGGGACTGGCCCTGGACCTCGGCAGCTCCCGCACCCGGGCCTGGGTGCCCGGCCGGGGGCTCGTGCTCGACCCGTTCCCCGGCTCCGGCCGCCACGGGGACGCCGGGCGGCCGGTCCGGCGCGGGCGCATCGTCGACCCCGAGTCCTGCGGCCGGCTGCTCGGCCGGATCGCCGACGCGGCCCTGGGCCCCGACCGCAGCGACAGCGTGATCGTGCTCAGTCACCCCGTGCTCGCCGGGGCCGAACACCGCACCGCCGCACGGGCCCTGATCGCGGGGCTCGGGACGACGCGCGTCCTGGTTCTCAGCAGCGCCAGGGCCGCCGCCGCGTACGCCGGACCGAGGGAGTCGGGTCCCCTTCTCGTCGTCGACATGGGAGCCGAGCTGACCGAGGTCACGCTCCTCGTGGGCGGCCTGGTCGCCGACGCCCGGCAGGCCGAGAGCGGACTGGACGATCTCGACGGCCTCGATCCGGCAGTGCTGCCCGCCGTCCTCGTCCGTACGGTGCTCGACATGATCACGTCCATGTGGCGGCACGACCGGCACGGCGCGATCCGCGGAGCTCTGCGCAAGGGCCCCGTCCTCGCGGGCGGCGGCGCGCTGCGGGCCGACGTCACCGGTCGCATCGCCCGCTGCCTCGGCACCCGTGTGCGCCTGGCCGGCGACCCGTCGACCACGGTCGTCCGGGGCGCCGGACAGATCCTCAGCTCCGTGCTGCGCCACCGGACGGCGCCGCCCGGGCATTCCGGCCGACCGAGGTGACGCCGTACCCGGGACCGCCCCGGGCGAACACGTCCCGCTTGCGGTGTGTGCTGACCACGCTGCTCCTCACGGTCCTCACCCTGATCGGCGGCGCGGCCACGACGAGCGGCGCGGCCCCCGCCCCGGCTTCCCGAAGCCTCGCGCCGGCCGTCACCGCCGCTGCCCCGGCGCCCGCCGCACCGCAGGCCCTTCGCACCGGAACCGACCACACCGGGCACGGCACTCGGCAG
>NZ_NEUE01000101.1:0-8178 GCF_002910905.1 Streptomyces sp. SM11
CCCGGTCGGCGGCGAACGGGCGGGACGCGGCCGCCGGGTCGCCGGTGCGGGTGGACAGCGCGCCCATCCGGGCGAAGGCGGTGACCACCAGGGGGGTCAGCACCGACTCGGCGCCGCCCGCCACCACCACGTCGCAGCTGCCGCCGAGCAGCAGGTCGCGGGCTACGGCGACGGCGGTGGCCCCGGAGGCGCAGGCGGTGGCGGGGGCGAGGCTCGGGCCGCCCGCCTTCAGCGCGATGGCGACCTCGCCCGCCGCCGCGTTGGGGATCATCATCGGGACGAGCAGCGGGGAGACCGCCTCGGGTCCCGAGGCCGCCAGCCTGGCGGCGTTGTCGACGAGTACGGAGACGCCGCCGACGCCCACCCCGAGGACCACCCCGACCCGGCTGCCGTCCCACCGTGCCGGGTCGAGGCCGGCGTCGGCGACGGCCTGCCGGGCGGCCACCAGCGCCAGCTTCACGAACCGGGCCATCCGCCACACCGACCGGCCGCCCACCGCCGCGTCCAGGTCGATGCCGTCCACCGGGCAGCCGAAGTCGACCGGCAGACCGGCGAGTTCCTCGCACCGCCGGGCGGTGGAGTGCCCGGAGCACAGCCCCTCCCAGAAGCTGTGCTCGTCCGCCCCTGCGGGTGTCACCAGGCCGACCCCCGTCACCGCGATGGCGGTGCCGGTTCCGGCCTCGGTGCCCTGATCAGCGGGGAGCGACATGCTGTGTTCCTTCCGTAGAAATGGTCTGCGGGGTCCCCGGCCAGCGAAGTGCCGCCGAACCCCAGGTCAGTCCGCCCCCGAAGGCGGTGAGCAGCACCCGGTCGCCGGAGCGGAGACGGCCCCCGTCCACCGCGTCGGCCAGGGCCAGCGGGATGGAGGCGGCGCCGGTGTTGCCGACCCGCTCCAGATGGGTGACGCAGCGCTGCGGCGCGATGCCGACCCGGTCGGCGACCGCGCGCAGGATCCGGGCGTTGGCCTGGTGGGGCACGAAGCGGTCGACCTCGGCCGGGTCCCAGCCGATCCGGTCCAGGAGCGTCCGGCAGGAGCCGGTCATCCGCTCGACGGCGTGCTGGTAGACGGTGCCGCCCTGCATACGGAAGAAACCGTCGCCCGGGCCCGGCGGCTTGCCGCTCGCCCGCGCGCGGGCCCCGCCGCCGGGGACGGTGATCAGGTCGTAGCCCGTGCCGTCGCTGCCCAGGTCGAACGCGAGCAGTTCCCCGGGATCGCCCAAGTGCCCGGCCGCCACCAGGGCGGCGCCCGCCCCGTCGCCGAAGACGACGCCCGCCGAGCGGTCGGCCGGGTCGAGCCAGGTCGAGTAGACGTCGGCGCCGACCAGCAGGACCCGCTCGTAGAGGCCTGAGGCGACCAGCCCGTGACAGACGGCGAGTCCGTAGACGAAGCCGCTGCACACGGCGGCGATGTCCAGGGCCGGCACGGTGCCGAGCCCGAGCCGGGCCGCGAGCGCGGGGGCGGTGCCCGGGCAGAGGTGGTCGGGGGTGGCGGTGGCGAGGACCACCGCGTCCACCGCGCCCGCCGCCGGGGCGCGGGCCAGCAGCCGGGAGGCCGCCTGGTAGGCGAGGTCCCCGGTGGCAACGCCCGGTCCGACGCGGTGCCGGCTGCCGATTCCGGTGCGGCGGCGGACCCAGGCGTCGTCGATGCCCCAGTCCGCGGGGAGCCGTTCGTTGCCGACCGGCTCCCCCGGCACCCAGCCCGCCACGCTCTCCAGCACCGCCGTGCGCGCCCCGGCCGGTAAGACGCCCGCCCGCGTCCCCGGCTCCGTACCGCTGTCGGCCGTCCGTCTCCTCGCCACCCGTTGCCCCGATCCCGTTGTCGTACTGCATCCGGTTGACGAACGGCGGAACGTCTCACGAGGATGCGTTCGACTGAGCCGAACGGGTCATGACGTGGCGTCAGTTGTGGGCGAGTGCCTCCTGGAGCTCCTCCGTGCCGGGCGGGTTGGCCCCGGCCCGGGAGACGGTCACGGCGGCGGAGGCGACCGCGTGGCGCAGGACGTCGGCGACGGTGTCCCGGTCCACGGCGTGCAGCCGGTCACGGGCGTCCGGGCCGAGGAGTCCGTGCGCGGCGAGGGCGTGGAGGGTCCCGGACATGAACGCGTCGCCCGCGCCGACGGTGTCGGCGACGGTCACCGGCAGCGCTTCGGCGACGGCCCTGCCGCCGGGGAACAGGGCGAACGCGCCCTCCCCGGCCCGGGTGACGAGGACGAGTGCGGGACCGGCGGCGAGCCATCGCCCGGCGACCTGATCCGGCTCCTCGTCCGGGTGCAGCCACCTCAGGTCCTCGTCGCTGGCCTTCACCACGTCGCTCAGCGCGACGCAGCGCTCGACACGGGCCACGGCCCGGGCGCGTTCGCCCATCAACTCGGGCCGCACATTGGGGTCGTAGCTGACAGTGGCGCCGGCCCGCAGGGACTCCACCGCGGCCAGGACCGTCGCGGCCCCCGGGTCGACGACGGTCGCGATCGAGCCGGTGTGCACATGCCGCGGCACCCGGTCGAGCACCACTGGGCCCAAGGTCCAGCCGACCTCGAAGGTGTACGTGGCGCGCCCCTGGTCGTCCAGGGCGACTGCCGCCGACGGCGTGGGGCCGGTGGCGCCGTCGGTGCGGACCTCGACCCCGGCGGCGGCCAGCCGGTCCCGGATGAGCCGTCCGTGGCCGTCCGGTCCCAACTGGGTGAGCAGGGTGGTGTCGTGGCCGAGGCGGGCCAGGCCGTACGCCACGTTCGCGGGGCTGCCGCCCGGGTGGACCCGGTCGGCCTCGCCCGGCAGCCGGACGATGTCGGCGACGCATTCGCCGATGACCAGCGGATCAAGTCGGTCGAGCATGGGGGTGGGTCTCCTCGGGTGCCGTGTCGTGGAGCTGTCGGGCGGGGCCGGCGGTCGTCGGGACGGTCACCGGTTCCACTGTGGACGCGTTCCCCCGGAGGGGCTTGTCGTGGCTGCGCCGAGCCGGCCGGAGGACCGACGGGGGGACATCCGCAGGGGCGGCCCGGCGGACCCAGAGTAGGGCTCCGGCCAGCACGGTCGTGGCGGCCAGCAGCCAGGGCAGGGGGCCCGGCGGGAGGGCGCCTGCGGCCAGTCCGGCGCCGGCGGCGACCAGTTGCAGGGAGAGCGACTGGACGGAGAGGGCGGTGGCGCGGCCAGAGGCGTCGACCCGGCGGTGCAGCAGGTCGTTCCCGTTGGGGCCCGCGGCTCCGAGGCCGAGGTACACCAGTCCGAATCCGGTGACGGCGACCGCCGTGGCGAGGGGGCTCATCGAGTGCGCGGTGAGGCCGAGCAGGGTCAGCCCCAGCGTCACCAGCCCGAGGCTCGCGAGCACCGCGCGCTCGCTGCCACCGGTGAACCGAGCTACGAGCGCGGCGAGTTGGCTGCCGAGGGCGGAGCACAGAAATCCGGCGCAGGCGAGTCCCGCGAAGACCAGGGCCCCGGATTCGGCCGTCCCCATGAGAGCGGCGGCCCGGCCCGGGGTGAGCAGTTCGACGGCCGCGAGCGCGGCCCCGGCGGCGCTCGCGGTCAGCAGGATGCGCCGGATCAGGGCGTCCCGGGCGCCGAGCCGGAGCCCGGCGGCGATGGCTGCGGGCACTCCACCCGCGACCTCTCGTACACCGGCCCGGGGCCGGGGCGCTTCGGTCAGGGCGCTCAGCACGTAGAGCACGAAGACGATCTCGACCAGCGCGCCGAGCAGGGCGGGCACGGAGAGCGGGAGCACGAGGCCCGCGGTCGTCTCGGCCAGCCACTCCCCCGCTCCGGGGGCGAGGCTGAGCAGCCAGGGCAGCCCGCCACCGAGCAGGGTGCCGAGCGCGAGGGCGGCCGAGGTGGCGGAGCTGCCGCGCGCCAGCCCCGTACGCAGATCGGCGCCGGGTCCCGCGTGGGCGTGGACGGTGTCGACGTACCAGGCCTCGGCGGGCCCGCTGGACAGCGCGCGGGCCAGGCCCATCAGCCCCATGCCGAGAGCGATGGCCCAGCCCGCCGCGCCGAGGCCGATGAGGGTGAAGGCGGCGAGGTTGAGCAGCCCGGCGACGGCCAGGACCGGACGCCGCCCGATGACGTCGGACAGGCCGCCGATGGGCAGTTCCGTCGCGGCGGCCGTGAGGGAGTGCACGGCGTAGAAACCGGCGATGGCGGCGAGACCCATGCCCCGTTCGGTGAAGAGGAGCACCCCGGTCGCGATGGACATGCCGATGGGGAGCCAGAAGAGGAAGGAGACCGTGACGAACCGGCGGCGCGCGGTCGCCTCGTCCGGGCCGTGTGCCGGGGCGGGGGCCGCGAGGGCCGGTCCGCCGGTCATGAGGCGTCTCCGGCAGCGGCGGCGTCCGGGCCTGCGGCTCCCGTCGCATCGGGTCCGGCGGGGGCGTCCGCGTGGTCGTGATCGGCCACCGGTCCCGTACCGGCCACCGGGTCCGGGGCCAGCGGGAGTCCCGCGGTGAACAGGACGACCTGCTCGGCGCGGGGGTTCCCGGCGTCACGGGCGGTCAGCTCGTCCGACTTCGCCTGGAGCACCTCCCACAACTCGGCGAGCGACTCGGGGGTCAGTCGGGGCATCGAGTCGCTGACTCCCGACGGCTCCTGCCACTCCTGACCCAGCCGGCCGCTCTCCAGGTCCGCCTCGTGACGGTCCAGCGACCGCTGGAGGTGCTCGACCTGGCGGCGGTGCAGGACGCTGAGGATCGTGCTGCCGCCGGGGCTGCGGCGCATCGCCTCGTTGCTCCACGAGGTCATGTCGTGCACGGACTTCCAGCGCCGTTCCCGGCCGTCACGGTGGGCGGCCTCGGTGACGAACGCGTACTTGGCGAGCACCCGCAGGTGGTAGCTGGTGGAGGCCGAGGACTCCCCCGTCCTGACCGCGAGTTCACTCGCGGTGGCCGGGCCGTGCTGCCGCAGCAGCCCGAGCAGGGTGAGGCGCAGGGGGTGGGTGAGTGCCTTGAGGGCGGCCCCGTCCTGTGCCGGATCGAGTACGCGACGGCCGTCATCGTTGTCCATGACCGCAGCGTAGAACGGAACGGACACTTTCCCAAAGTATATTTGCAAAATATTCTTGGGAACTTGGGCGGTGGCGGTCAGGAGCCGGCAGGAACCTCCCCCCGCGCCCGCAGGACCTCCACCACCTCCCGGCACCAGTCCCGGTTGGCGCGCTCGAAGTCCCGCCCCCTGCGACAGGTGAGATACGGGCCGACGCGGGGGCCATGGAGCAGGAACTCCGCCTCACCCAGCCCCCCGCGCATCCTGCGCAACCGCTCCTCGAACAGCGCGGCCTTGGCCTCGGCGAACGCGTACCGTTCGGCGAGCCGCTCGATCAGCACATCGGCGTCGAGATGGTCGGCCGCCTGGACCTGGACCAGCAGATCCTCCCGGAGGAACGAGGGCTTGGCCGCGGCGGACGCGAAGCCCTCCAGCTCGGCCAGCCCCTCGTCGGTGACGCGGAACAGCCTCTTGTTGGGGCGCGCCTCCTGGACGACCTCGCGCCCCGCGACCAGCCCCTCCCTCTCCAGCCCGGCCAGCTCCGCGTAGACCTGCTGCGGCCGGGCGTGCCAGAAGTTCGCGACGCCCGCCGCGAACGCCTTCGTGACCTGATAGCCGCTCAGCTCCTCGTCGAGCAGCGCCGCCAGCACCGCGTGGCGCAACGCCATGGGACCGCCTCCTTCTCGGCCGCGTCCGGGCAGCCCCTCGCCCACCCCTGTCCGGAACACCGACCCCCATGATAGTCATGAAACTGACTAGTCACTTTCATGACCAGGAAGCGCGCCTCGGCGAGGGCGCACCTCATCAAGGAGGACACATGACCACCGCAGTGGACCACTTCCGCGCCGCCGTCGACCGTCGCGACCTCGGCGCCCTGGATGATCTGTTCACCGAGGACATCCGGCTCTACAGCCCGGTGAAGTTCACCCCGTTCGAGGGCCGGCCGGCGGTGCTGGGCCTCTTCGGCGTCCTGCTGCGCACCTTCCAGGACTTCCGTTACGTCGGCGAGCTCGCGGGTGCCTCGCAGACGAGCGCCGACGGGGCCGAGGCGCCGTCGGCGGTCCTGCTCTTCCGGGCGACGGTTGGTGGCCGGGAGATCCACGGCATCGACCTGCTGCACCTGGACGACGACGGACGGATCAAGGAGTTCACCGTGATGGTCCGTCCGCAGTCCGCCGTCCAGGCGCTGGGCGAGGCGGTGCTCGCCGGTCTGGTCGCTGACGGCCTCGCCCCCTCCCCGTAACAGCGCCCCGTAACAGCGCTCCGGATCAGCTCACCCGCGCCGCCTCCAGGCCGTCCGCGACCAGGCCCAGGAACCGGGCGTGGTCGCGGGGGCCGTAGAGGGGCTCGGGGTTCCACGGGACGACGGGCGTCGGCACACCCGCACTCCCCCGCAGCTCTTCCAGTGGGGCGGCGTGGGCGCGGATGTCGGTCAGGATCACCTCGGGGCGCAGCGCGAAGGTGTCGGAGCGGTCGAGCGTGGACCAGTTGCCCCCCGACCCCTCGGCCGGCGCCACGACCTGGACCCCCAGGCCGGTGAGCACCCGCAGTTCGGGCCACATCGCGGGGCGTGCGACATGCGCCTGGTCCGGGCCGGCCGGGGAGAGGGCGAGCACCCGGGGCGCGTCGGCGGACGTGGCGGCGACGACGGAGCGCAGCCGCTCCCGGGCGGCGTCCAGGTCCTGGTCCGCGCCCGGTCGGTCCACCGCGCCGAGCGAGCGGGCCAGTTCGGCGAACCGCTCGCCGATCTCACCGAACGTACGGGCCTGGCTGACGTCGAGGACGACCACCGGGACCCGCTCCTCCAGGGGTTTGGCCGTCTCGGGGGCCAGCCCGTAGACATGGCCGCCGCCGTAGCTGACGGCCACCACGAGGTCCGGCCCGGTGCTCAGCAGCCGCTCAACGTCCAGGGCGCCGCCCGCACCGGCGTACTCGACCTCGTCCAGCGGCAGGGTCCCGGTCTTCGCCGTGTCGGGATCCGGCCCGTCGTGGCCGGAGCCGAAGATCCCCACCGGCCGGATTCCGAGATCCCACAGGGTCGCCCCGGCCTGGACATAGGCCAGCACCCGCCCGGGCGGACGGGGCGCCGTCGACTGCTGACCCCGGTCGTCGGAGAACCGCCATTGGCTCTGTTCCGTCACGTCACACACGCCCCTCTGCCGCCGACTGCCGTTCCATTCGTGCGAGTTCGTACACGTGTACCTGCCCACCTCCTCACCGCCACACCCCTCCGGCCAGGGAACAGACGGCCGTCGACCGGGTTCGGCCACGCCGGGCGGCCCGCATCACCGGATGTTAGAAATGAGGCACCCTCAGTCATCGGGCGGCGCCCAGGGCCGGCCTCTTCCGGACGGAGTCAACTCCCCATGCGCGCGACCCTTTTGAAGGCGCCCCTGGCCGTCGGCATCGGAGCGTCGCTCTGTGCGGCCTCGGCGGACTTACCTGCCACGGCCGGGGCCGCGGCAGGTACGGCGCCGCAGTGCCCCGTGGTCGACGTGCTGGCCGTATACACGCCGAAGGCCGCGAAACAGGTGGGCGGCGAGCACCGGGTGCCCGCCTCGGCCCAGCGGATCGCGACGCGGATGAACTGGTCCCTGGTCGCGGGCGGGCTCTGCGGCATCATCCGCGTCGTCCACCCGTACACGGCGACCGGCTACGCGGGCTCGGAGGAGTTCCGCGCCGCGCACACCACCCTCAAGAACCATGCGGCGGGGCTCGGCCGGCAGGTGCACGAACAACGGGCACGGTACGGCGCCGACCTGGTCACGCTCGTCGTGGACCGGCCGCAGCGGGGCGGCGGCACGGCGGACTACACGCCGGCGCTCGGCAGTTCCACGGACGAGTACGCCTACGCGGTCGTCGACGTCGACGGGATCGACCTGGATTCGGCGACCACGAGATCGGCCACAACCTGGGCCTCGCCCATGACCGTACGACGCTGGCCGGCAACGCGGACGGCTCGATGAGCGTGAGCCGCAACCGTCCGTACAACACCGGCTGGATCACCGAGGACGGCAAGCGCTACACGATCATGGCGTACCGCTCCGCGTGCGGGAACCACTGCCGGCGGATCAGCCGGTTCTCCAGTGCGACGGAGACCTGGAACGGCCTCTGACTGGGCGACGCGGACAGCGACGGCGTGCGCGTTCTGCGCGAGACCATGCCAATCGTCGCCGGATACCGCGACCGGGGCGTGCCCGGCGGATCAGGGCC
>NZ_NEUE01000101.1:8217-12188 GCF_002910905.1 Streptomyces sp. SM11
CCGGGCCCGACCCGGCCGCCTGCCGAGCGGGGCCCCGCCGGTCAGGGGCGCGGGCGCGTCACCCGTTGGCGCGTCACTCGTTGCGGGAGCGCGCGCCGTCCAGTGCCAGGTCCACGATCCGGCGCGCGAGCCCCCCGCCCAGCGGCGCCCCGGTCAGCAGGACCCGGGCGAACAACGGCCCCGCCAGGGTCTCGGCGACCAGCCGGGGGTCGGTGTCCGGGGCCAGCTCGCCGCGCTCGATCCCACGCCGCACGATGTCCTCGCCGCGTTGCAGCCGGGCGTCCCAGTACGGGAGGCGCTCCGCCTCCACGGTCCCCGCGTCGGGCGAGGCGCCGAGGTGGAGCAGGGCCGCGCCCTGCGGCGAGGCGAGATAGTCCGAGACCGCCGACATCAGCCGGGTCAGGTCCTGGCGCACGTCCCCGGTGTCGGGCGCGGGCAACGCGTCGTCGGCGTGCGAGCCGAGGGCGTCGAGCAGCAGGTTCTCGCGGGTCTTCCACCGCCGGTACACGGAGGTCTCGTGCACCCCCGCCGCCGAAGCGACCGCCGCGACCGTGGTGCCGGTGAGCCCTTCGGAAGTGAGCAGGTCGACGGTGGCCGCCAGGACGGCCTGCCGCATGCGTTCGCCCCGGCGGCGCAGCGGCGCGGGGCTCTTCTCGGTGGTCACCCCCGAACCGTATCGCAAGGTCACTTGCTTTACCGGCAGGCCGGGTTTACGTTTCAAAGCAAGGCGACTTGCTATAGGCCGCCGATCCGAACGCTAAGGACCCGCCATGGAACGCATGCGCGCCGCGCGTCTGCACCTCCCCAGCCGCACCCTCACCGTGGAGGAGGTGGACAGGCCCGTACCCGGCCCCGGCCAGGTACTGGTGAAGGTCGAGGCGGCGGGGGTGTGCCTCTCCGATGTCCACCTCGTCGACGGCACCCTGAGCCCGATGTACCTGGAGGGGGACACGGTTACCCTGGGCCACGAGGTGGCCGGGACGGTGGCGGAGCCGGGGCCGGACGTCGAGGTCTGGACGGTCGGTGACCGTGTGGTCCTCCAGGCCGGCGAGGAGCGCCGGGGCCGGACGTACACCCGGGGCGTCGACTACGACGGCGGCTGGGCCGAGTACGCCCTCGCCACCGCGTCCACCCTCGTCGCGCTGCCCGACTCGCTGCCCTTCGAGCAGGCGGCGATCATCCCGGACGCGGTCTCCACGCCGTGGGCGGCGGTGACCGCCACCGGTGATGTGCGGGCGGCGGAGGCGGTGGGCGTCTGGGGCGCGGGCGGGCTCGGCGTACACGCCGTGCAGCTGCTGCGGGCGGTGGGCGCACACCCGGTCGTCGCGGTGGACCCGGCTCCGGCGGCCCGGCGGCGGGCCCTGGAATTCGGGGCGGACCTGGCGCTGGACCCCGCCGATCCGCTGTTCCGCGAGAAGATGCTCGGGGCGACGGGCGGCGTGGGCCTGGGGGCGGCGTTCGACTTCGCCGGGGTCCCCCCGGTCCGCGAGCAGGCGCTGACCGCACTGGCCCCGCAGGGGCGGCTGGTGCTGGTGGGGCTGACCGACCAGCCGCTGACGGTGCCCGACGGCACGCTGTTCAGCTACCTCCAGCACCGGATCCTGGGCCACTACGGCTCGGAGGGCCACCATGTGGCGCAGCTCGTCCGGCTCGCCGAGGGCGGTCGGCTGGACTTCTCCCGGTCGATCACCGAGGTGCTGCCCCTGGACGACGTGGCGTCGGCGGTGCGGCGGATGGAGACCAAGGAGGGCGACCCGGTCAGGATCGTTCTGCGTCCGTGACGGGCCTGTCCGCCGCAGTCGTCACGGACGCGTCTTCTGCGGCGGTGCCGCTGTTCCCGTTCCGGCTCGCGCCGCTCCAGCTCGACGTTGAACTGGGCGCCGGCCAGCAGGGAGAGGATGGCGTGGGCCCGGTCGGTGATGTCGTCGTTCCCCAGTGAGACCGGTGTGCGGCGCAGGGCGGCGCGTCGCGTCCCGGCGGGGCGGTCCTTTCCGCGGCGGACGCGGTCCGGGTGGGCATGCCGGCACTCCGGGGACGTGGGCGGACGCTGCGGGCGGCGTGACCTGTCCGTTCCCGGACGCGCCGACTCCGCTCGATCCTCTCCTGCCACGTCGCGGCCGAGCCACTCCCCTCCGCCGGCGGCGGGCCCCGCGCGCTCCCTGCGGTAAGCCGTTCGCGGACGGCCGCGGATGCTGAACGGAAAATCGACCTTCGGGAGGGCAGGCGGCAGCATCCGGGCCGCCTGCGGACCGGATGACGGTGACCGGACGGTCAGGCTGCTGTCGGAGTGAGGGCGACTTGGTGGCCGAGGGCTTGGAGCTGGCGGACGAGGTCGCGGGTCTTGCGGGCGGAGTCGAGATGGCGCCGGTGCCAGTCGGCACCAAGCTCCTGACAGGAGGCGTCCGGGTCGTTGATCAGGTGCCAGGCGATGATGAGTATCGAGCGGGCGACGGCGACGAGGGCTTTGGCGTGTCCGCGGCGTTTGACGATCCTGCGGTAGCGGGCGCCGAGGAAGGTGTCGGTGCGGGCGGCGGCGTTGGCGGCCTCGCCGAGCGCGCCCTTGAGCCAGGGATTACCCTGTCCGGCCGGGCCTGTGGTGTGTTTCGCGCCGGATTGGATGGTTCTGGGGCACAGCTTCGCCCATGAGGCCAGGTGCTCGGGGGTGGGGAAGCGGCTCATGTCCGCGCCGATCTCGGCGACAATGGTCTGCGCGGTGGTCGGCCCGATACCGGGAACGGCATCGAGACGTTCGACCAGGACTCGCGCACTCACCGGGGCGGCAGGCTCGTCATCGGCGCCCGTGCCGTCGTGCGGTGTGGTGATCTCCTCCAGCGTCCGGGCTATGAGCCGGTCGAGTTCGTGGACCTGTGTGGTCAGATGATCGACCGTGGCCAGCAGCACCCCGAGCAGCCGAGCGTGGTGGTCCTCGAACTGGCCGGTCAGGGCTTCCACCAGCAGCGCCTTCTTCTTGACCAGGCTGCCCTGGGCAAGCTCGGCGAGGGCACGCGGGTTGCGTTCACCGGCGACCATGGCGTCCATCATGGCCCGCCCCGACAGGCCGAACAGATCCGAGACGGCCCCGGACAGCTTGATCTGCGCGTCCTGCAGGGCCTTGTCCACTCGGTGCTTGTGCCGGGTGCGTTCCTGGACGAACACGGTGCGGGTGCGGGTGAAGTCCCGCAGCTGCCGGACGGGTTCGGGCGGGACGAACGAGGCCCGGACCATGCCGCGTTCAGCGAGCTTCGCCAGCCAGACCGCGTCCAGCCTGTCGGTCTTGGGCCGGCCGGGGACGTTCTTCACGTCACGGGCGTTGACCAGCCAGCACTGAAGGCCGCGGGCTTCCAGCAGGTAGAAGAAGGAGCGCCAGTAGTTGCCTGTCGCCTCCATCACCACGCGCTCGACGCCCTGGCAGACGAGCCGGTCTCCGAGTTCCAGGATCGCATTGGTGGTCGAGGCGACGTTCCAGACCTGCTGGACGCGCCGGCCCTCGATGGTGTCGTGCGGGACGCGCAGGCAGACCATCCCCGATGCTTTGGCGATGTCGATCGCCGCGACCCTGCCCACCGTTCCGTCGTCGTGATCCTCTCTCAACTCCTCCATCACACACTCCCTGTCGTACTCGCGCGGGCGGGGGCTGCCCGGAGAGCCTGAGGGGAACGGAGAAGCTGATCGGCGTGCTCAAGGCGACAGTGTGCGGCCCCTCGGACGACTCCCTCACCAGACTCCTATGCGGGCTCACAGCCCAAACATCGATCGGCGTCGGCGGACAGCCCCCGTACCGATTTTCACGCCCGCGAGGCGTCATCCGCAGGTGAACGGCTGACTCCTATGAAGTCACAAGCGCCCGTCCGGCCGCGTGCGTGGTGACGCCGGGCGGGCCGACAAATCCCAGACAGGACAGTCGAGACGTCAGTCAGTCGGAGGGTCAGACCCACCGGCGGCGTCACCACGAACATCATCACTGTCAGTCG
>NZ_NEUE01000102.1 GCF_002910905.1 Streptomyces sp. SM11
CCGCATCCCCCGTTTCATCCCCCCGGTCAGGCCGCGCCCCCTCCACCTCAGCGGTAGGCTGACGACGCCTGATCCACGCGGATCGGAACTCGCATGCTCGAAGGGACTCACCCCATGGCGCTCGAAGCCGGCCTCCTGGAGATCCTGGCCTGCCCTGCCTGCCACTCCCCGCTCGACGACCGTTCGGCGGCCGACAGCCCCGAACTGGTCTGCACGGGCGACGACTGCGGACTGGCCTACCCGATCCGGGACGGCATCCCGGTCCTGCTCGTCGACGAGGCCCGCCGCCCCGCCTGACCGCGAGCGGCACGCGTACGGACAGGACGGTGCAGGAACCGCGCAGGAACCGCGCAGGACGGCGCACGGCACCGCACGGCCGCCGGGCCCGCCCAGGCAGCAGGCAGGGGAAGGCCACACAGCCCGGCACCTCGCCCGGCCGGCCCGACAGCCAAGCCATCGCACCCCACCCGCACGCGTACCCGCAGCCCGCACCCACCCGGTGATCGGAGGCCCACCGCCATGCTGGACGAGTCCTTGCTCGACGCCCCGGAAGCCCTGGCCCGAGCCGACCGGCGCGATCTGCTGCGCGGAGCCGCCGAGGCAGGCGCACGGGTCCGTACCGCCGCCCGGCACGCCGCCGAGGCCGGCATCGGCAGCCTGAACCCGGAGGGCCGGCCACGGGCCGTCCTCGTCGCGGGCCCCGGCACCGCCGCTTCCGGGGTCGCCGACCTGATCGGCGCGCTCGCGGGCGCGGCCGCCCCCGTCGTACGCATCCACCCCACGGGCGTCGCCCCCGCCCCCGGCGCCCTCCGCTGGGCCCTGCCCGGCTGGGCCGGATCCGTGGACCTCCTCCTCATCGCGACCGCAGACGGTTCCGAACCGGGCCTCGCCCTGCTCGCCGAGCAGGCCTACCGCCGCGGCTGCACCGTCGTCGCCGTCGCCCCGACCCGCTCGCCGCTGCGCGAGGCGGTCGACGGGGTACACGGTCTGGTCGTCCCGATGGCGGCCGCCCCGCACGGCGAGTACGACGCGGAGACCTCTGCCGCCGGCCCCGGCACGCTGTGGGCCCTCCTCACCCCCCTGCTGGCGCTCCTGGACCGGGTCGGGCTGGTGACCGCGCCCCCCGAGGACCTCCAGAAGGTGGCGGACCGCCTGGACCGCACCGCGGAACGCTGCGGCCCGGCCATCGCCATGTACAGCAACCCGGCCAAGACGCTCGCCGCCGAGCTCGCCGACAGCCTGCCGCTGCTGTGGACGGAGGGCGACGCGGCGGGCCCGGTGGGGCGCCGCTTCGCCGCCGTACTGTCCGAGCTCGCCGGCCGCCCCGCCCTGGCCGCGGAACTGCCCGAGGCACTGCCCTCGCACGGCACGCTCCTCGCCGGGGACTTCGCGGCCGGCGCGGACCCCGACGACTTCTTCCGCGACCGGGTCGACGAGGGAGAGACGCTGAGGGCCCGGGTCGTCCTGCTCCGGGACCGCCCGACGGGAGGCCTCAGCGCCTACCCGGCGGCCCGGGAACTGGCGCTCGGTCACGACACTCCGGTCAGCGAACTGGAACCGGAAGAGGGCAGCGAGCTGGAGGCCGTGGCCGAACTGCTCGCGACCACCGACTTCGCGGCGGTCTACCTGTCACTGGCCTCGGCCCCCCAGTCCTGACGCAAGCCACACCTTCCGGCCATCCCCACGATGCCAGGACCTCACGCACCACTGATATCCCTGGTGGCCCACCCCGCCCCGCCCCACCCGAGGACGACTTCATGGACCGGCTGTCCAACACCGTGCGCCCCTACGCCTGGGGATCCACCACGGCCATTCCCGCCCTGCTCGGCATCGCGCCCACCGGCGAACCGCAGGCCGAGATGTGGATGGGCGCCCACCCCGGAGCGCCCTCGCGCGTCAGCCGCACCACCCCGGCGGGCGAGCCGGAACTCGCGCTCACCGAGGCCATCGCCGCCGACCCGGAAGGCGAGCTCGGCACAGCCACGGTCGACCGTTTCGGTCCCCGCCTCCCCTTCCTCCTGAAGCTCCTCGCCGCCGGCGCCCCCCTCTCCGTCCAGGTCCACCCGAACCTGGACCAGGCCCGCGAGGGTTACGCTGACGAGGAGGCCCGGGGCGTCCCGATCGACGCCCCGCACCGCACGTACAAGGACGCGAACCACAAGCCCGAACTGATCTGCGCCCTCACCCCCTTCGACGGACTGTGCGGCTTCCGCAGGCCCACCGAAGCGGCGGACGCGATGGAGGCGCTGGGAGTCGACTCCCTCAAGCCGTACGTGGACCTCCTCCGCGCCCACCCCGAGGAGGCCGCCCTCCGCGAGGTGCTCACGGCGATCCTCGGCGCGGAGCCGACCGAGATGGCCGAGACCGTGGCCGACGCGGCGGCCGCCGCCGAACGGCTCGGGGGCGCCCACACCCCGTACGCCCGTATCGCCCACCACTTCCCCGGCGACCCCGGGGCACTGGCCGCGATGCTGCTGAACTACGTACAACTCCAGCCCGGGGAAGCCCTGTTCCTCGGCGCAGGCGTCCCGCACGCCTATCTCGACGGCCTCGGTGTCGAGATCATGGCCAACTCGGACAACGTGCTCCGCTGCGGCCTCACCCCCAAGCACATCGACGTCCCCGAACTCCTGCGGATCGTCCGGTTCGAGGCCACCGAACCCGGCGTCCTGCGCCCGGAGGCCGCCCCGTCGGGCGAGGAGCTCTACGAGACCCCCGCCGAGGAGTTCGCCCTGTCCCGCTACACCCTTGCGTCAGGGGCGGCCCCCACCGGGCTGCCCGCCCCCGCTCCCCAGATCCTGCTCTGCACGGCAGGCGAGGTCACGGTCGGCGAACTCGCCCTCGCCCCGGGGCAGTCCGTCTACGTCCCGGCCGGCGAGACGGTCGAGGTGGCAGGCTCGGGAACACTCTTCCGGGCGACCGTGGCGGCTTGACGCACGGACCGTCCCGCCGGCTGCAACAATGTGCCGCCTTACCGCGACGGCCCGTGCCGCGCACCGACGAAGGGACACCACGCACTCATGAGCGCGGCAGGCGGAACCAAGGCGATCGTGGCGGCACTCGTCGCCAACTTCTCGATCGCCGTGGCCAAATTCGTAGCGTTCCTCTTCAGTGGTTCCTCGTCGATGCTCGCGGAGAGCGTCCACTCGCTCGCCGACTCGGGCAACCAGGGACTCCTGCTGCTCGGCGGCAAGAAGGCGAAGCGCGAAGCCACCCCCGAGCATCCCTTCGGCTACGGGCGCGAGCGCTACATCTACGCGTTCCTCGTCTCCATCGTCCTCTTCTCGGTCGGTGGCATGTTCGCGGTCTACGAGGGCTACGAGAAGATCAAGCACCCGCACGAGATCGAGGCCTGGTACTGGCCGGTCGGAGTCCTAGTCTTCGCGATCATCGCCGAGATCTTCTCCTTCCGTACGGCGATCCGTGAGTCCAACCAGACGCGCGGCGACCGCTCCTGGACCGAGTTCGTCCGCCACTCCAAGGCACCCGAACTCCCGGTCGTCCTCCTGGAGGACCTCGGCGCGCTCGTCGGCCTTGTCCTGGCGCTCGCGGGCGTCGGCCTCGCCCTCGGCACCGGCAACGGCGTCTGGGACGGCATCGGCACCCTCTGCATCGGCATCCTGCTGATCCTCATCGCGATCGTCCTGGCCGTCGAGACGAAGTCCCTCCTGCTCGGCGAGTCCGCCGGCATCGAGGACGTCGAGAAGATCAAGGCGGCCGTGGTGGACGGCGACACCGTCACCCGCATCATCCACATGCGCACCCTTCACCTCGGCCCCGAGGAGCTGCTGGTCGCCGCCAAGATCGCGGTCCGGCACGACGAGACCGCGACCGAGGTCGCCGACGCCATCAACGCCGCCGAGATCCGCATCCGCGAAGCGGTCCCGATCGCCCGGGTCATCTACCTGGAGCCGGACATCTACAACGCGGATGCCGCGGCGACCGGAACCAACCCGGGCAAGACGCTCGACGGCTCACCCGACGCTGCGGGCGATTCCGGCCACTGACCCACCGCACACCGGCCCCGATCGGCCCGGTGACCCCTCACACACGCCCCTCTCCACGAACGGGCTGGGGCTCACTGGGCCGTTCGGTGTAGATTCGGATACGGAATACAGACGTCGCTGCTGATGGCGGTCGACCGGCTGGCGGGAGCGAGCCGGGCGAGGGACAGAGGGCCTCCGACGGACTGCACCGCGAACGCCCGGGCATTCGTGTGCCCGCCGCGCCGCTGAGTCAGCCCAAGACAGCCCACCCTCGACCCATCACGAGGAGCAGCCCGTTATGACGACGGCCACCAACCGCCAGGACTTCAAGGTCGCCGACCTCTCCCTCGCCGCTTTCGGGCGTAAGGAGATCACGCTCGCCGAGCACGAGATGCCTGGTCTGATGTCGATCCGTAAGGAGTTCGCCGCCGCTCAGCCGCTGGCTGGCGCCCGGATCACCGGTTCGCTGCACATGACCGTGCAGACGGCTGTGCTCATCGAGACCCTCGTCGCCCTGGGCGCCGAGGTCCGCTGGGCCTCCTGCAACATCTTCTCCACCCAGGACCACGCCGCCGCGGCGATCGCGGTCGGCCCGAAGGGCACTCCGGAAGCCCCCGCGGGCGTCCCGGTCTTCGCCTGGAAGGGCGAGACCCTGGAGGAGTACTGGTGGTGCACGGAGCAGGCGCTGACCTGGCCGAACACCCCCACCGGCGGCCCGAACATGATCCTGGACGACGGTGGCGACGCCACCCTCCTCGTCCACAAGGGTGTCGAGTTCGAGAAGGTCGGCGCGGCCCCGGACCCGACGACCGCGGACAGCGAGGAGTACGCCCACATCCTCACCCTGCTGAACCGCACCCTCGGCGAGGCCCCGCAGAAGTGGACCCAGCTGGCGTCCGAGATCCGCGGTGTCACCGAGGAGACGACGACGGGTGTGCACCGCCTGTATGAGATGCACCGTGACGGTTCCCTCCTGTTCCCCGCGATCAACGTGAACGACGCGGTGACCAAGTCGAAGTTCGACAACAAGTACGGCTGCCGCCACTCGCTCATCGACGGCATCAACCGCGCCACCGACGTCCTGATCGGCGGCAAGACCGCCGTCGTCTTCGGCTACGGCGATGTGGGCAAGGGCTGCGCGGAGTCCCTGCGCGGCCAGGGCGCCCGGGTGATCATCACGGAGATCGACCCGATCTGCGCGCTCCAGGCGGCCATGGACGGATATCAGGTGGCCACGCTGGACGACGTCGTGGAGCAGGCGGACATCTTCGTCACCACGACGGGCAACAAGGACATCATCATGGCCAAGGACATGGCCCGGATGAAGCACCAGGCGATCGTCGGGAACATCGGCCACTTCGACAACGAGATCGACATGGCCGGCCTTGCGCAGATCGACGGCATCGTCAAGGACGAGGTCAAGCCGCAGGTCCACACCTGGACGTTCCCCGACGGCAAGGTCCTCATCGTCCTGTCCGAGGGCCGCCTCCTCAACCTGGGCAACGCGACCGGACACCCGTCCTTCGTGATGTCCAACAGCTTCGCGGACCAGACCCTCGCGCAGATCGAGCTGTTCACGAAGCCCGAGGAGTACCCGACCGACGTGTACGTGCTGCCCAAGCACCTGGACGAGAAGGTCGCCCGCCTCCACCTCGACGCCCTGGGCGTCAGGCTCACGACCCTGCGTCCCGAGCAGGCGGCGTACATCGGTGTCCAGGTCGAGGGCCCGTACAAGCCCGACCACTACCGCTACTGATACATCCGCGGCCACTGATCCACCCTTGGTGTCCGGGAGGCCGGCCTCCCGGACACCGAACGGCATCAGGCCCTCAGTAGCACCAGCAGACCCGAGAGCAGGCCCCCGCACCCCCGTGGCGGGGGCCTGCTCCCGTTACCGCCCCCGCACAGCGCGAGGAACCCGAAGGACCCCATGCCCCGCGGCAGGTATTCGCTCCACGACCTTCACGATCACACCCCCCTCGGTGAAGAGCACTTCCACTGCGCCCCCGGCCCCTCCGGCTGGCGCTACGTCTCCCAGACCACAGCCCCCGCCGGAGATCACCTCGGCTCCGTCGACCTGGCCCTGGACGAGTTGGGCCGGCCCATCCGCCTCGAACTCCATGCCGCGAGCTGGCAGGTACGAGGAGCAGCGCTGGAAGGGGTCACCTGGGTCCGGACCGATCCCACCGGCAGCCACGCCACCGAAGGCAACGTCCGCGCCCACGCCTTCGCCGGCACGTCTCCCGCGTTCCTCGTCGCCATGACCCGCCTCCTGCGCCTCACCCCCGATTCCCCCACGACCCGCGTCCGCGTGGTCACCTTCACGGACCCGGTCCTCGCACCCAGGACCGTCGACCAGTCCTGGGCCCTGGTGAACAGTGAAGCGCACACCACTGACAACGGCCCCCTGATCGTGGACGAATACCAGGTCAGCGCCCTGGACACCGGGGAACAGCACACCGTCCACATCACCGGTGACGTGGTCCTCGCAGCACCCGGTATCGAACTCGAACACCTGGAGTCGCCCCCGTCCCCCCGCGCCTCCGGCACCCCGTCGGACCCGGACGCACCGCCCGGTGCAGGGCAGGACGAGCTCTAGCCGGGCGGAGCGAACCCGGCCGAGGAAGCCCCCCTGCGCCGCTGCTCGTGAGCACCGCCGAAACCACCCCCAGACCCGGAACCGGCACCAGCAGAGCCCCCACCGACAGTGCCGCTCCCACCGCCGAACCCCACAGCCCCACCGATCCCACCAGCCCCAGCGCCTCCGGGGTTTCCAGGAGCCTCGACGTACCCCCCGACTCCGGCAGGCGCGGACGGCACGGGCCCCTCGGCCCGAGGCCCGGCGAACACGCGCCGCGCATCCCGTGCCTGCCGCTCATGAACCACCGCGGCGAGGAAGGCCGCCGCGGGAGCGCCCTGCGGCGCGACGGCTCCCGTCCGCGCGACCAGTTCACCGGCCAGCCGCTCCGCGAGCGAACGGCCCACGTCGGGATCCAGCTGCTGCATCCGCGTCAGGTACTGCCGTATTGCGGACCAGAGCCCGTCCGGCACGGCCGACAGATCCAGCTGTGCGAACCGGCCGACCAGCCAGGGCGGGGGAGGCGGCACGGCGACGGACCGGCCCGTCGCCGCGACCCGCTCCCGGATCACCAGCGTCCCGGCGAACACGTCACCGATCCGGCGCCCCCGCGCCGACACCAGGGACGCGATGGAGGCCAGGGCGCCGAAGGTCATGAGGATCTCGACGAGCCCCATGGCCCCTCGCACGAGCGCGTGCCGGAAACGGATCGGCCCGCCGTCGTCCCGCACCACCCGCAGGCCGCAGGCCAGCTTCCCCAGGGAACGCCCATGGCTCAGCGTCTCCACCGCGACCGGCCCACCGATCAGGACCAGCAGGAACGAGGCGACCCCGATCGCTGCCACGGCCGCTTCGTCCAACGAAACGGAAGCGATGCCCAGCACGACCGAGACCAGGACGAAAGCAGCGAACGTCACCGCCAGATCGATCGCCGAGGCCAGCGCCCGGCTTGGCAGCCGCGCGGGCCTCAACCCCAGAACGACCGCGTCCCCGGTCACCAGCTCACTCATCGGGCCCCACCCTTCGCCGACCTGCCTTCTCCGCCCCAGCCGGGCCCAGTCTGCCAAGCTGACCGCCAGCGCGCCGCAGTAGTACGGACCTGTACGCACCTTTGCCTGGAGCAACAGACGCCCATGGACCTCGACGTCTTCGTCACCGCCCACCGCACGGAGTGGGACCGCCTCGAACACCTCCTGCGCCGGGGGCGCCGCCTCACGGGCGCGGAAGCGGACGAGCTCGTCGTCCTCTACCAGCGCACGGCGACCCACCTCTCGCTCATCCGGTCGAGCAGCCCCGACCCGCTCCTCACCGGCCGGCTCACCCAGCTCGTGGCCCGCGCCCGGTCGACGGTCACCGGCACCCGCAAGGCCTCCTGGCGGGACGCGGCCCGGTTCCTCACCGCGGGATTCCCCGCCGCGGTCTACCGCTCGCGCCACTGGTGGATCCCCACCGCGGTGCTCTCGACCGCGCTGGCGGCACTGCTGGGCTGGTGGATCGGCACCCACCCCGAGGTCCAGGCCGCGATTGCCGCACCGGAGGACCTTCGTGCGATGACCCGGCCGGGCGGGGAGTACGAGACCTACTACTCCAGCCATCCGGCGGCGTCGTTCGCGGCACAGGTATGGACGAACAATGCGCAGGCCGCGGCCCTGTGTCTGGTCCTGGGGGCGTTCCTCTGCATACCGGTGATCTGGATCCTCTTCCTCAACATGCTCAACCTCGGCGTCGGCATAGGCCTCATGTCCTCCGCGGGCCGTCTCGACGTCTTCCTCGGCCTGGTCCTTCCCCACGGCCTACTCGAACTGACCGCGGTGTTCGTCGCCGCCGGCACGGGACTGCGTCTCGGCTGGACTGTGATCGACCCGGGCCCCCTGTCACGCCGGACCGCCCTGGCCCAGCAGGGCCGCGCCGCCCTGGGCATGGCTATCGGACTGGCCCTGGTCCTGTTCGTCTCCGGACTCATCGAGGGCTTCGTGACCCCGTCCGGCCTCCCGACCTGGGCCAGGATCACCATGGGCATCACCGCTGAGCTGGCCTTCCTCGCGTACGTCTACACCCTGGGCGGCCGTGCCGCACGTGCCGGCGACACGGGTGACCTCACAGCGGTCGAACGCAGCGCGGAACTTCCCACCGCAGCCTGACCGCCGATGTGCTTTCACCCCCGCTGAGCTGCTAGTGTCCTCCTCGCCCACAAAAACCGTTGACACGGCAGAAGTGGGGAGGTAGATTTGAACGGTTGCCTCGGACTAGACAAGTTCGAGTTGAGCGCGTAGCGTCTACTCCGCTCGTGCAGGAGCGCTTGTCGCTCTGCAGGGCCACATGATTCTCCTTATCTGAATCACCGGGGCGTTCGTTTCGCCCCGAGAATTTCTGATAAAGTCGGGTCAGCCGAAAGGCAAGGCCACTCCACAGGCCACCGGAAATCGAATTCGGACCGGAAACGGAACGAAAAAGAGTCTGGTAAAGTTGGAACCGCCGGAAAGGGGAAACGCGAAAGCGGAGGACCTGGAAAGCGAAACTGCTTGACCCGCTTCGACCGGGAATCGGACACGAAAGAGTCTGATAGAGTCGGAAACGCAAGAACGAAGGGAAGCGCCCGGAGGGACCCGGTGAAACGGGACCGAAGGAAGCGTCCGTTCCTTGAGAACTCAACAGCGTGCCAAAAGTCAACGCCAAATATGTTGATACCCCGGCCTGCTTCGGCAGGTTGGTGGTTCCTTTGAAAGTCCTGCACGGGTCGCTTCGGCGACCGGGCAGGCAATTACACAGCGAGGACGCTGAGGACAACGGGTCTTATTCC
>NZ_NEUE01000103.1:0-4637 GCF_002910905.1 Streptomyces sp. SM11
CCCCCGCCGCCCCGCCGGCCGTCGTCAGCACCCGCACGTCCACCACCGCGACGAGCCCCGCCCCCAGCGCCAGGGCCACCGCGTTGGGCGCCGTCATCAGCGAGCCCGCCGTCGCAGCCGTCCGCCCCAGCACCACGTCCGGCGTCTCCCGCTGCACCGCCGTCATCGCCGCGATCAGCACGCACGGCAGGCCGAACCCGATCGCCGCGCTCGCCGCCAGGGCCACCCCGTCCAGCGGCAGTGTCCGCGCGCCCACCGCCAGCGCGAACAGCGCCATCCCGCCCGCCGCGAACACCCGCTCGGGCAGCCGACGCAGCAGCGGCCCCACCAGCAGCCCCACCGTCACGGAACCGGCGCCCTGCACCGCGTACAGCACCCCCGCGTACGCCGGCGTCCGGCCGAGCACCTCGTCGACGTACGCGAACGTCACGGCCCCGTTCACCCCCGCCAGCAGCATCGTCGCCGCCCCCGCCACCACCAGCGGGCGCAGCACGGCCGACGCGCGAATCCGCCGCAGCCCGGCGGCGAGTTCAACGCGCCAGGACCCCGCCGGGGCCAGGGCCCGGGGAGCTTCCCGTACCGGCAGCCGGGCGACGACCAGGGCGGCCAGGGCGCACGTCGCCGCGTCCAGCAGCGCCACCGCCGGGCCGCCGAACCGCGCGTACAGCCCCGCGCCCGCCAGCGGGGCGACCAGCTTCATGCCCTCGTTGGCCGTCATCCGCAGCCCGTTGAAGTCCGCCAGCAGCGAGGCGTCCACGGTCCCCGCGACGAGCGCCGACTCCGCCGCGTCGAGCAGGACGCCGCCCGCCCCGTAGAGCACCAGCACCACGAAGACCAGCCAGACCGTGCGGGCCGAGTCCACCAGCACCAGCGTGGCCAGCAGACAGGCCATCGCCAGATTGACCCGGACGAGCAGCGCCTTCCTGGGCAGCCGGTCCGCGAGCGCGCCGAGCGCGGGGCCAGCCAGCACCGGGGCCCACATCGCGCACACCGTCAGCGCCGCCAAACTGTTCGAACCGGTCAGCGACCTGACCCAGATCCCCGCCGTGAGCCACATCGCCGACGTACCGAACCCGGAGACGACCACCCCCGCCAGACAACGCCCCGCCGTCCGGTCCCGCAGGACCCGCACCACCGCCGAACCGCCCACGCCGTCCCTCCCACTGCGCCTCGTGCCCCGCACCTGCCCGTGCGGCTCATGCTGCGGAGTAAGGCGGGGCGGTGGCATCGGGCGGATGCCCTAAGGCCTGTCGCCGGGAAGGTGCACCGGGGCGCGGCCGGGCCGGGCCGGCCCGCACGAAGGAGCTCACCGGGGCAGAAGTCGTCGCGTTCCCGGATGCGGCGGCCGGCCGGATGCGAGAGCTCGGCCTCGCCGAGTTCCAACGGGCCCAGGAGGACGGCCGCTGAGGCCGCGCGTACGCATCGCGAGCGACAGCTGCTGTCCCGGACGGCCTCGCCGCGGCGCTCGCCGCGGACCCGGCGGCGCGTGCCACGCTCGACGGGCTCGTCCGAACCGCCCGCTACCTGGTGATGCTTCCGCTGCTCCGGGCCGGGACACCGGATACACGGCAGACGCGGCTGGAGCGGGCGGTACGGGACCTGGCGGAGGGGCGGCAGGCGGGAGGAGGACGATCGTCCCGGTGGAACTCCCGGACCGCCGGCGCTGTGCCCCGGCCGCTCGGCCGGCCCCCGGCATCACCGCTAGCTCGGCTGGCCCCGGGCATCACCGCTCGCTCCAGCGGCCCCGGCTCACCGCTCCAGCGCCGCCTTCATCATCTTCTGCGCGATCGGCGAGGCCAGCCCGTTGCCGCTGACCTCGGAGCGCGCCGCGCCGGAGTCCTCGACGATCACCGCAACCGCGACCTCCTTGCCGCTGTCGCGGTCCTTCGCGTACGAGGTGAACCAGGCGTACGGGGTGTTGCTGTTGTCCACGCCGTTCTGCGCGGTGCCCGTCTTCCCGCCCACCTCGGCCCCGGGGATGCGGGCGTTGGCGCCGGTGCCCTCCTCGACGACCGTCACCATCGCGCTCCGCAACTGCTCGGCGGTCGACTCCTCCACCACACGCTTCGTGTCGCCGTCGGCGGTCTCCTCCAGCGTCGTGCCGTCCCCGTCGGTCACCCGGGAGACCATGTGCGGCGCGGCCAGCTCACCGCCGTTGGCGAGGGCCGAGGTGACCATCGCCATCTGGAGCGGGGTCGCGGTGACCTCGAACTGGCCGATCCCGGTCAGGGCCGTCTGCGCCTTGTCCATACCGGTCGGGTACACGCTCTTCGCCGCCCGCACCGGGACATCCAGCTTCTCGGTGTCGAACCCGAACGCGTCCGCCATCTCCTTGACCTCGTCCTGGCCGAGGTCGGCCGCGGCCTTCGCGAAGACGTTGTTGCAGGAGTACTGGAGCGCGGTGCGCAGGGTCGCGTTCTCGCAGGGGGCGGACGCGTTCTCGTTGTGGAGCACGGTGCTGGTGCCGGGCAGGGTGTACGGGTCGGGGCTGTCGGTGCGCTCGTCGACCGAGCCGTACAGCCCGTTCTCCAGCGCGGCCGCCGCGACCACCAGCTTGAACGTGGAACCCGGCGGCAGCGGCTGCCGCAGCGCCCGGTTGACCAGCGGTTTGTCCGGGTCGTCCAGCAGGGACTGCCAGGCGTCGCCGTCCGACGTCCCGCTGATCTTCGACGGGTCGTACGAGGGGGTGGAGACCATGCCGAGAATCCGGCCGGACTTCGGGTCGATGGCCACCGCCGCGCCCTTGTCGTCGCCGAGCGCCTCGTGGGCGGCCTTCTGGACGTCCGGGTCGATGGTCGTCAGGACGTTGCCCGGGGCGGCCCGCCCGCCGGCGATCAGGTCCTTCGGGTTCTTCAGCCGGTCGTCCGTGCCGTCCAGGACACCGCTGTGGATGCCTTCGAGCTGGGTCGCCCCGTACGCCTGCGAGCTGTAGCCGGTGACGGGCGCGTACAGCTCGCCCCGGGTGTACGTGCGCTTGTACCGGAGGTCGCCGCCACTGGTCCCCTTCGATCCGGTGACCGGCGAACCGGCCACGATGATGTCCCCGAGCGGCTGCGCGTACCGCGCGATGGTGTTCCGCCGGTTGTGCTCGTCGTCTGCGAGCGCCTTGGCCTCGTAGCCCTGCACCCACGTCGCCCGCACCAGCAGGGCGAGCACCATGAGCAGACAGAAGACTGATGCGCGCCTGATTGTCTTGTTCATCCCGCTGGAGGGACGAACGGGGCGGCTCGGGCCGTTCCCGCCCGTACTTCTTCTCACCGATTTCTCACGCGGCCCACGCCGCTGTGACGGTCAGCCCGGGGTGATGAATCCGGACTCGTACGCAGCGATGACCGCCTGGGTGCGGTCCCGGGCGCCGGTCTTCGCGAGGATCGCCGCCACATGCGTCTTCGCCGTCGCCGCGCCCACCGCGAGCCGCTTCGCGATCTCCGCGTTGGTCAGCCCTGCCGCCATCAGCCGCAGTACGTCCGCTTCCCGCCCGGTCAGCCGCGCCACCCACGCCGGAGCCCCGGCCGTCCGCCGCGCGGTGTGCTCGGCGGCCAGTGTGCGCACCGCCGCCGGATAGAGGAGCGAGTCGCCGCACGCCATCAGGCGCACCGCCTGCACGAGCTCCTCGGCCGCCGCCCGCTTCAGCAGGAACCCGGCCGCCCCGGCGTGCAGGGCCTCGTACACGTACGCGTCGTTCTCGAAGGTCGTCACGACGACGATCCTCGGCGGGGCCTCCAGCGTGGCGAGGATCTGCTCCGTGGCCCGGATGCCGTCGATCTCCGGCATCCGCACGTCCATCAGCACCACGTCGGTCCGCAGCTCCCGCACCACGGAGACGGCCTCCGCGCCGGTGGCGGCCTCCCCGACGACCTCGATGCCTTCCTCGGCGTCCAGGATCACGCGCAGAGCCGTACGCACCATCCGCTCGTCGTCCGCCAGCACCACCCGAACCGGAGCTCCGCTCATCGCCGCTCCTCCGTCCGCCCGGCCGTACCCGGAGCCTTCCCCGGCGCCTTCCCCGGCTTTGTCAGCGGCAGCCGGGCGGTCAGCCGCCAGACGCCATCGTACGGTCCCGCTTCGGTCCGGCCGCCCAGCAGGACGGCCCGCTCCGCGATGCCGCGCAGCCCGCGACCACCCCCGGGACGTGCCACGGCGGGCCGCCCGCCCAACGGATTCTCCATCACGATCTCCAGCTCCCTCTCCCGTACCGCGATCATCAGCCGCACGGGGGACGGGTCGCCCCCGCCGTGCCGCGACGCGTTGCTCAGCCCCTCCTGGACGATCCGGTACGCCTCCCGCGAGACCGTCGGGTCCACGCGGTCCGGGTCACCCGGATCGCCCTCCCGCTCGTACGCCACCGGCACCCCGTTGTGCGCCAGCAGCCCGTCGAGCGCGTCCAGCCCCGGCCCGTGAGCCGCATCCCCGGCCTCGTCCGGCTCCCCGTCCTGCCGCAGCAGCCCCAGCACCGAGTCCAGCTCGCCGACCGTCCGCCGCGTCGTCTCCTCGATGGCGGTCAGCGCCTCGCGGACGAACTCAGGATCGCGGTCCAGGACCCGGCGCGCCGCCCCCGCCTGAAGGGTCACGGCACTCAGCGCGTGGCCCACCGAGTCGTGCAGCTCCCGGGCGAGCCGGTTGCGTACCGCCAGATC
>NZ_NEUE01000103.1:4656-40036 GCF_002910905.1 Streptomyces sp. SM11
CCAGCCGGTCCTCGGGCGTCGGCCCCAGCAGCACCGGCGCCCGCCGGGCCAGCACCTCCCCGGCCACGGCCGCGACCAGCGCCAGCGCCACCAGCATCGCAAGCCCGGCGAGCGGCGCGAAGGCCAGGGCCCACGGCTCCCGCAACGCATCGGGCCCGCCGTACATCCAGGTCTCGCGCAGCCCCGCGAAGAACGGCAGGGCGGCCACCGCCACCGCGAACGGCGGCAGTGCCAGGGTGATCCCGCTGACGATCCCGCCGAGCGCCAGATGCAGGGTGTACCAGCCGGCAGTACGCACCCGGGCCTGCCGGGTCCGGGCGGGCCCGTCGGCCAGCAGGGCGGGCGGGACCCCGCACAGGGCGCGGGCGGCGGCCACGGACAGCGGCCGGACGAGGGCGAAGAAGCCGGTGACCGCCGCCATCGGCAGGGCGAGGGCGAACGCGACGAGCTGGGCGGGCAGCGAGGAGAAGAGTTGTTCCCCACCGCTCGCCATGCCGACCAGGACCGTGCTGACCAGGAAGTACGGCATCAGCAGCGCGCCGCCGATGATCAGATGCAGCCAGCGCAGCCGCGCCCGCCGGCCGAACAGTGGGGCGACCGCCCTCATGACACCCGGCTGTCGGACGACAGGGCAGGGGCAGGGGCATCGGCGGCCGCGGGCAGCGCGGAAGCCGCCGCGCGCTCCGCGAAGAAGTACGCGCCAAGTGTCACGACGAGCGCCCCGGCCAGCACCTGGACAGCGTAGACCGTCGTCGTCGCCGGCATCGGCCGGTCCGCCGCTTCGCCCGCGCCGATCAGCCCGGCGACGCTCAACCAGCCGCCCCAGCAGGCCGTCGCCGCCGAACCGGCCCAGGCCAGGACGAGCGGCAGCCGCAGGGAGAGACGGCCGGTACGCCGGAAGGCGAGCAGGAGCACCCCGACGACGGTGGCCACCACGAAGAGCAGGCTGACGACTTCCAGGACGTAGAACTCGCTGGTGCGGGCCGCGGCCCGGACCGGGTTGAGCCCGGCGGTCGAACCGGAGACCCACAGCAGGTGCGTGACGCCGGGGAGAAGGGCCGCCAGAGCGACGGCGACAGCGGTCGCGCGCAGGGCGGGCGTGGTCGGGCCGTCCGGCAGATCCCGCAGCCTCCCCTGCCACAGATGGGCCCAGCGCTCCCTGGCGTACAGCGCGAAGAGGCTGCCGAGGGCGAGGCCCTGGACGATGAAGCCGCCGTAGACGACACCGAAGACCCACGGGTCCAGGAACGCCTCGGAGTTCCCCTCGCCGACCGGCAGCCCGCTGCCACCGCCGAAGAGCCGAACGGCCATCTGGATCGGGAAACCCGTCATGATCGGCAGCAGCAGACCACTCGCCACCCACATCGGCAGCACCAGCAGCCAGGCGGGCGCCCGCCTTCCCCAGGACTGGGTGAGCAGCAGAGCGAGGACGATGACGGCGCCGTCCATCAGCACCGTGGCCCCGTTGGCGACGCGCAGCGCGGTGCCGCCGTCGAGCAGCGCGCTGCCGTCCGGGATACCGAGCCGACTGCCCGCCATCCAGGCGATCTTGAGCGCGATGTAGGGCAGACAGGACACCATGGCGACCGCCCGGAGCACGACCCGCGCCCTGCTGATGCGGTACGGGGGCGTCTCGGGCGGTGTGGTGCGGTACGAGGGTGTCCTGCTCGTCCCGGCGCGGTGCGGGACGGGCAGGGGCGCTACGGAGGGCCGGTTCTCTGTCATGGCTCCAGGCTCCCGCGCCGGCCGTGCCCCGCACGTCCTGCCCGGCGACGATCCGCCTCCGCCATGCGGGGGAGAGCCTCCCAGCCCAAGCCCTATCCCCGGAGCGTCACCAGCACCTCGTCGGTCTCCTCGCCCCGGGCCCGGGCGAACCCGCGGTCCTCGCCGGTCACCACGAAGCCGCACTTCTCCAGCACCCGGCGCGAGCCGAGGTTGTCGGCCGCCGCCCGCGCGTGCAGCGGGCGCGTGGGCGTCTCGTCGAGGAACGCCCGCAGGGCGGCCGTCGCCAGTCCACGGCCCCAGTGCGCACGGCCGATCCAGTACGTGACCTGGCGGTCGCCGGGGTCCCCGTACGCCCCGACGTGGCCCACCACCGCACCGTCGGCCACGACCGTACGCATCACCACCCCGCCGGATCCGGCGCGGAGCCGCGCCCAGTGGGCGTCGAACGCGGCGCGGTCGGTGGGGTCCTCGGGGGTGAAAGCGGCGACGCGGGTCGCCTCCGGGTCGCTCATCCAGGCGAAGAACAGCGGCAGATCACCGTCCTGGACCGGGCGCAGGGCGATCTCGGTCATCAGAGCCGCCGGGTAGCGAGGGTGAGCCGGTCCCGGGCGTCGAGCAGGGCGTCCTTCACTGTCTGTTCGTGCCCGGGGGTGAGCCGGGCGACCGGCACCGAACAGCTGATCGCGTCGCGCGCGGGCGTCCGGTACGGGATGGCGACGCCGAAGCAGCGCAGGCCGAGGGTGTTCTCCTCGCGGTCCACCGCGTAGCCCTGCTCGCGGACCGACCGCAGTTCCCCGATGAGCTCCTCGCGGTCCGTGATGGTGTGCTCGGTCAGCGCGGGCAGCGACTCGGGGAGCATCTTGCGGACCTGCTCGTCGCTGTGCGTGGCCAGCAGCGCCTTGCCGAGCGAGGTGGAGTGCGCGGGCAGCCGGCGGCCGACCCGGGTGAAGGGGCGCAGATAGTGCTGGGACTGCCGGGTGGCGAGGTAGACCACGTTGGTCCCGTCGAGGCGGGCCAGGTGGATGGTCTCCGTGGTGTCGTCGGACAGCCGGTCCAGGGTGGGCCGGGCGGCGGCCACGACCTCGTCGCCGTCGATGTACGACGTGCCGACCAGCAGGGCGCGCACCCCGATCCCGTACCGGGTGCCCGTCGCGTCCGTCTCCACCCAGCCCAGCTCCACCAGGGTGCGCAGCAGCATGTAGAGGCTGGACTTGGGGTAGCCGACCGCCTCCTGGACGGCGGCCAGCGAGTGCATGCCGGGCCGCCCCGCGAAGTATTCGAGGAGTTCCACGGTCCGTACCGCGGACTTGACCTGTGCTCCACCGGACTCGGCGACCGACATCGCCCACGCCCCCTTCTCCAGCTCTGTGGCTTTCGTCCGGATCGTCGTCCGAAAGCCCGCCACCACACGATTGCCAACACGGAACGTCCGGAAATAGAGTCCCAGGACATTCACGATCAGGAACTCTGTTCAGAATACCGAACACGTGCTGATGTGCGGCCACAGACGGCCGGAAGACCGTCACGAAACGGCCGGGAGACGGCCGGAAGACGGTCGACAGACGGGAGGGAATCACCGTGAGCGCAGCACCAGTCTGGAGTGTCGACCCCCGAACCGGGAACCCGCGCGAGCAGGTCGCCGTGGAGGCCACCGCCGAGGAGGTGGACCGAGCGGTCCGGGCGGCCCACGCCGTCCGCGACGCCCTCGCCGACCGCGCGGCGCGCGCCGCGTTCCTGCGGACGGCGGCGGAGCTGCTGGCGGAGTCCGGCGAGCGCGTCATCGAGGCCGCCGACGCGGAGACCGCACTCGGCCCGGCCCGGCTGACCGGCGAACTCGCCCGCACGGCAGCTCAGTTGAGGGCCTTCGCGGAAGTCGTCGACGAAGGCGCCTACCTCGACGTCCACATCGACCACGAAGACGGCTCCCGCACCCCGCCCTGGCCCGATCTGCGCCGCTACAAGATCCCGCTCGGGGTCGTCGCCGTCTACGCGGCCAGCAACTTCCCGCTCGCCTTCTCCGTCCCCGGCGGCGACACGGCCAGCGCGCTCGCGGCCGGCTGCCCGGTGGTCGTCAAGGCGCACCCCGACCACCCGGCCACCTCCGAACTCTGCGCCGCGGTCCTCCGCCGCGCCGCCGCCGCCACCGGGCTGCCCGAGGACGTCCTGACCCTGGTGCACGGCCTCGACGCGGGCGTCGAGCTGATCCGCCACCCGCTGGTGAGCGCGGCGGGCTTCACCGGCTCGGTACGCGGCGGACGCGCCCTGTTCGACGCGGCGGCCGCCCGCCCCGCCCCCATCCCCTTCCACGGCGAACTCGGCTCCCTCAACCCGGTCGTCGTCACCCGGGCGGCCGCCGCCGAGCGCGCCGGGGAGATCGGCGCGGGACTCGGCGGCTCGATGACCCTGGGCGTCGGCCAGTTCTGCACCAAGCCCGGCTTCGTCCTGGCCCCCGAGGGAGCCGCCGGTGACCAGCTCCTGAAGGCCCTCACCGAGACGGTCAGCCAGACCGGCTCCGGCGTCCTGCTGGACCACCGCATGCGGGACGCCTTCGTCGCAGGCGTACGGGAGCGGGCCGCGCTGCCCGAGGTCGGGGCCCCCGTCACCCCCGGCGCGGGCTGCGAGCACACCGTCTCCGCCGGCTTCCTCACCGTGCCGGCCGCCCGGCTGACCGCCGAGGGCCCGCACGACGCGCTGCTGGAGGAGTGCTTCGGGCCGGTCACCGTGATCGCCCGGTACGCCTCCGCCGACGAGATCGCCGCCGTCCTCGCCCGGCTGCCGGGGAACCTCACCGCCACCCTCCAGACCGCCACCGAGGACGCCGACCCCGACGCGGCGCGCCTGCTGGCCGCCCTCACCCCGCTCGCGGGACGCGTTCTCGTCAACGGCTGGCCGACCGGCGTCGCCGTCGCCCCCGCCCAGCACCACGGCGGCCCCTACCCCGCCACCACCTCCACCGCCACCTCGGTGGGCGCGACGGCGATCGAGCGCTGGCTGCGCCCGGTCACCTACCAGTCCACCCCCGAGGCGCTCCTCCCGCCGGAGCTCCGCGAGGACAACCCGCTGGGCCTGCCCCGCCGGGTGGACGGACGCCGCGCATGAGCCTGCGCCTGGACGCCCTCTCCTTCGCCCTGGACGAAGTGGGCCCCGACGGACGCTGGACCCACGCCGACGGTGTACTGACCGGCCGGGCCGGACCCGGCCAGGACCTGTTCGTCCCCCCGTCCGGCGACTCCCTCGATCCGGCCTCCGACGCCCCGCGGCTGCTCGGCGCGGTGGGGGAGGGCGACTTCCGGCTGGTGGCCCGGGTGCGCCCGGGGCTGGTCTCGGCGGGTGACGCCGGGGCGCTGTATCTCCACGTCGCGGACCGGGAATGGGCCAAGCTCTGCCTGGAGCACTCCGCGGACCTCCCGACCGTCTGCACCGTCGTCACCCAGGGCCACTCGGACGACGCCAACGCCTTCGTGGTGGAGGAGGGCGTCTGCTGGCTCCGGCTGAGCCGCACGGGCAGCGCCTACGCCTTCCACGCCTCCGCCGACGGCGAGACCTGGACCTTCGTCCGCGTCTTCACCCTCGGTACCGAGGAGGAACGGGCGGCCGCCCGCGCCGGCTTCCTGGTGCAGTCGCCCACCGGCGAGGGCTGCGGCGCGGTCTTCGACCGGATCGCGTTCCTGGCCGGGGGAGTGGAGGACCCGCGCGACGGGCGGTGACGGGGGGCGACGTGAGAGGGAACGGGGGTCGGCCCGCCGGACCAGCCCGTGGGCGGAAGCGGGAGCGTCGAGGGAATCACCTGGTCAGGTTCGGTGTTCGCACCGGTGACCCGATCTGCGGAGGAACCCTCCGCACACCCCCGCGACCCCTGGAGAGAAGAAGAGTCATGCGCGTCGAGATCTGGAGCGACATCGCTTGTCCGTGGTGCTACATCGGCAAGGCCCGCTTCGAGAAGGGCCTCGCGGAGTTCGCCCACCGGGACGAGGTCGAGGTGGTGCACCGCTCCTTCGAGCTCGACCCCTCACGGGCCAAGGGCGACACCGCGCTCGTGATCGACATGCTGGCCGAGAAGTACGGCCGCAGCCGCGAGGAAGCGGCCTCGATGGAGGCCAACGTCGCGGCCAACGCGCAGGCCGAGGGGCTCGGCTACCGCACCGAGGGCCGTGACCACGGCAGCACCTTCGACCTCCACCGGCTGCTGCACCTGGCCAAGGCCCGCGGCCGCCAGGACGAGCTGCTGACCCTCGCCTACCGGGCGAACTTCGCCGAGGAGCGTTCCGTCTTCGACGACGAGGTGCTGCTCGCCCTCGGCGCCGAGGCCGGACTCGACGCCGACGAGGCCCGTACGGTGCTCGCCGACCCCGAGGCGTACGCGGACGACGTCCGCACCGACGAGCGCGAGGCGGCCGAACTGGGCGCCAACGCCGTGCCGTTCTTCGTCTTCGACCGGCGGTACGGGATCTCCGGCGGCCAGCCCTCCGAGGCCTTCGTCCAAGCGCTGGAGCAGGCCTGGAAGGACCGTCCCGCCACCGCCCTCACCACCGTCGGCGGGGACGCGGCGGCCTGCGACGCGGACGGCGCCTGCGAGCTTCCGCGGAGCTGAGCTCCCCCGGAGGTCGCCAGCTTTCATCCATAAGCATTTCTTTGGTTCACCCCTTGACTCTTCGCGATTGACTTTGAGTTAAGGGGGCTCCAGGGTGGATGTATGACGATCCTTGCGTCCATCCAAGCGGCAGCCGCCGAATTCGCGCCCGAGGTCACCTACCTCAACACCTCCAGCTGGGGCCTGCTGCCCCGCCGGACGATCGCCGCCGTCAAGGCCCTGGCCGACGAGAACGCCGCGGGGCGCCGGGTGGGGGCGGGCAGCTTCGACGCGGTGGAGGCCGCCCGGGCCGGCTTCGCCCGGCTCGCCGGGGTCCACCCGGACCGGGTCGCCACCGGCAGCTCCGTCACCGTCCACGTCGGCCTGATCGCCGCTTCGCTGCCGCCCGGCGCCGAAGTTCTCTGCCCCGAGGGTGAGTTCTCCTCAGTCGTCAGCCCGTTCGCGCTCCGCGGCGATCTGCGCATGCGGTACGCGCCGCTCGCGGACCTCGCCGCGGCCGTGCGCCCCTCGACCGCCCTCGTCGCCTTCTCCGCCGCGCAGTCGGCCGACGGCCGGGTGGCCGACCTCGCCGCCGTCCGCGCGGCCGCCGCGGCGCACGGGGCCCGGATCCTGCTGGACGGCACCCAGGCGGCGGGCTGGTTCCCACTGGACGCCGGGGCGTACGACTACACCGTCACCGGCGGCTACAAGTTCCTGCTCTGCCCGCGCGGTACGTCGTTCCTCACTGTCACCGAGGAGGCGCAGGGCACCCTGCCGCACCTCTTCGCGGGCTGGGTCTCCGCCGGCGCCCCCTGGGCCGGTAACTACGGCCCGCTGAAGCGCATCGCCCCCACCGCCCGCGGCTTCGACGAGCCGCCCGCCTTCCTCTCGTACCACGGGGCCGAGCACTCCCTGGATCTGCTCGCGGAGGCCGGCGCCGACGCCCTGTACGCACACGCCACCGGGCTCGCGGCCCGACTGCGCGCGGGGCTGGCCGAGCTGGGTCACGAGACGGTACCCGGGGAGTCGGCGATCGTCTCCGTGCCGGGGCTGGAGAATCGTCAGACCGACCTGGTGAAGGCCGGTATCGCCGTCTCGGCCCCGGCCGGGAATCTGCGGATCTCCTGCCACCTCTACAACACCGAGGCCGATGTGGACCGGGTGCTGGAGTTCCTGGCCTGACACCTTCTCGCGCGGTTCGGCGCGGCGCGGCTCAGCGCCGGTCGGGGCAGTCCGCGGTCTCCTGCGGAGCCGGCGACCACCCGGTGATCGGCGGCGGCGTCGCCGACCTGATCTCCTACGGGGCGCTCTTCCTCGCCGACCCGGACCTGCGCGCCCGGCTGAAGGCGGGCGACCCGTTCAACACCCCCGACCCGTCGACCTTCTTCGGCGGCGACGCCCAGGGCTGCACCGACTACCCGGCGCTCGACGCCGCCTGATCGCTCGAAGGCCGCCCGTCCCACCGCCACGACGTGCGGCGCGGGTGGCCCGGCAGCTCGGCGCGGCCGGTGGCCCACAGCAGGACGGTCCACCGGTCGCCGCCCGCCGGGGCGTCCGGGAAGAGCCGGGCCAGCACCCGGTCGCAGAGCGCCGGGGACGGCGACCAGTCCAGCCCCAGGCCCTCGGCGAGGTCATGGGTGTGCACCAGGGTCTCCACCACTCCCATCGCGGCGAAGCCCTCCGGGTCGGAGATCCCGTACCCGTGGTACGAGCGCACCTCCGGCGGTGTCGTCCGCGCCATCGAGTCCAGCAGCGCCCCGCTCGCATCCAGCGTGGCCAGCAGCCCTGCGGGACCGGCGCCACGGTCGGCGAAGACCGCGTTGTACGGCCCGCCCTGCCGTTCGGGCGCCCACCGGTAGGGGACTTCACGATCCAGCGGAGGCGTACGCGGGCCCAACTGCACGGCGTACGCGAACAGATCGTCGCTCAGGTGCTCCACCGTCTCCCAGCAGGTCCACGTGAGGGTCCCCGCGGGCGCCTCCCAGCGGTCCGCCGGGGCCCCGGCCAGCACGTCCACCGCGAGCCGCACCGCCGAGGTCACGTCGTCGGCGGTCACCGGCAGCCGGGTCCCGGTCAGGGCCGCCCGCTCGGCGGCGGAGCACTCCACGCAGAACTCGTTGCCCTCGGGACCGGCGAGCGTCGCCCAGCCGCGCCCGTTCGGTCCGCGGTGGTCGCCCACCAAGGTCGCGCCGAGCGCGAGCAGCCGCTCGACCTCCTCGTCCCGGGAGCGGTCCTGCGGCTGGATGTCCAGATGGACGCGGTTCTTGGTCTGCTTCTTCTCGTCCACCCGGACGAAGAGGATCGCCGCGCCGGGGGCCTCGACCAGCGCCTCCGGATCACCGGGGAAGTCCTCGTCGGAGAGCGGCGCGCCGAGCACTTGGGCCCAGAAGGCGCCGAGCGCGTAGGCGTCGGCGCAGTCGATCGTGATGTGGCGTACGTGGGAAGTCATGGCGGACACCTTCTCCGCTGAGCCCGCCCCGGTCCAGCGAGTTACGCGCGAAGGGCCGGGACGGCGTACCGTCCCGGCCCCGACTCGCCTGCGCGTACCGCTACTTCACCGGGGTGAAGTCCCGCGCCCCGATGAACTCGGGGCGGCGGATCGGAGCCGCGAAGGGCTCCTGCGCCGCGTTCTCCACGCTGTTGAAGACGATGAAGACGTTGCTGCGTGCGTACGGGGTGATGTTGTCGCCCGAGCCGTGCATGGCGTTGCAGTCGAACCAGGTCGCCGAACCGGCCTTGCCCGTGAAGAGCTTGATGCCGTGGCGGTCGGCCATCTTCGTCAGAGCCTCGTCGGACGGGGTGCCGGCGTCCTGCATCTGGAGCGACTTCTTGTAGTTGTCCGTCGGCGTCTCGCCCGCACAGCCGAGGAACGACTTGTGCGAACCGGGCATGATCATCAGCCCGCCGTTGGTGTCGAAGTTCTCGGTGAGGGCGATCGACACGGAGACGGTCCGCATGTTCGGCAGCCCGTCCTCGGCGTGCCACGTCTCGAAGTCCGAGTGCCAGTAGAAGCCCGAGGCCCCGAAGCCCGGCTTCACATTGATCCGGGACTGGTGGACGTACACGTCCGAGCCGAGGATCTGGCGGGCGCGTCCCACCACCCTCTCGTCGCGGACCAGTGCGGCGAAGACCTCACTGATCCGGTGGACCTCGAAGACGGACCGCACGTTCTGCGACTGCTTCTCGACGATCGAGCGCTCGTCGGCGCGGATCGCCGGGTCGGAGATCAGCCGGTTCAGCTCCGCCCGGTAGACGGCGACCTCGTCCGGGGTGATCAGCTGGTCGACGGTGAGGAAGCCGTCGTGCTCGTATCCCTGGAGGTCCTTGGCGGCGATCGGGCCCGGTGCGCCCGGCGCGGACCAGATGACCGGGTCCTGGCGGGGAGTGGTCATCTCGGCGGCGCCGCGCGAGGGGTACAGATCGGCGCGTACTTCGGTGGTCATGGTTCAGCCCTCCTCGGTCAGCAGTGGGTAGACACCGTTCTCGTCATGGTCCTCCCGTCCGGTGACGGGGGGATTGAAGACGCACACGCAGCGGAAGTCGGTCTTGGGGCGCATGGTGTGCTTCTCATGCCCGTCCAGCAGGTACATCGTGCCGGGCGTGATCCAGTGCTTCTCGCCGGTCTCGTCGTTGGTGAGCTCGGCCTCGCCCTCGGTGCACAGCACCGCCTCGATGTGGTTCGCGTACCACATCGAGGTCTCCGTGCCCGCGTACAGCACGGTCTCGTGGAGCGAGAAGCCCACCTTCTCCTTGGCGAGCACGATGCGCTTGCTCTCCCAGGTGCCGGACGCGGACTTCACATGCCGGTCGGTGTTCTCGATGTCACTGAACGATCGGACGATCACGGTGAGCGGTTGCCTTTCTCTTCTCTCCACAGGGTCCCGGGCCTCGCGGCCCGGGACCTCTTCTTCCGCGCCTGTCCCGGCAGTGCCGGGTCAGGCCGTCTCGCGGACGCAGCGGGCCAGCGTGCGCAGGCCCTCGTCCAGTTCTTCGGTGGTGACGGTCAGCGGCGGCAGCAGCTTGACGACCTCGCTCTGCGGGCCGGAGGTCTCCAGCAGAAGCCCCAGCTCGAAGGCGCGGGCGCAGACCGCCGAGGCGCGCGCCGGGTCCTGGAACTCCATGCCCCACACCAGGCCCCGGCCGCGGAACTGCGCGGTCGGCTCCTCGGCGCAGATGGCCAGCAGGGTCTGCTCGACCTGTTCGCCGCGGGCCATGGTCTGCTTCTCCATCTGGCCGTCCGCCCAGTAGGCGTCCAGCGCGGCGGCGGCCGTGACGAAGGCCGGGTTGTTGCCGCGGAAGGTGCCGTTGTGCTCGCCCGGCTCCCAGATGTCCAGCTCCGGCTTGAACAGGCACAGCGCCATCGGCATGCCGTAGCCGCTGATGGACTTCGACAGCGTGACGATGTCCGGGACGACGCCGGCCTCCTCGAAGGAGAAGAAGCCGCCGGTACGGCCGCAGCCCATCTGGATGTCGTCGACGATCAGCAGCATGTCCTGGCGGTCGCACAGCTCTCGCAGCGCGCGCAGCCACTCGGGCCGGGCGACGTTGATGCCGCCCTCGCCCTGGATCGTCTCCACGATCACGGCGGCGGGCTTGTTCAGGCCGGAGCCCTGGTCCTCCAGCAGCCGCTCGAACCACAGGAAGTCGGGGACCGTGCCGTCGAAGTAGTTGTCGAACGGCATCGGGGTGCCGTGCACCAGCGGGATCCCGGCGCCGGCCCGCTTGAACGCGTTGCCGGTGACGGCGAGCGAGCCCAGCGACATGCCGTGGAAGGCGTTGGTGAACGAGACGACGGACTCGCGGCCCTTGACCTTACGGGCCAGCTTCAGCGCCGACTCGACGGCGTTGGTGCCGGTCGGGCCGGGGAACATCACCTTGTACGGCAGGTCGCGCGGGCGCAGGATCACGTTCTGGAACGTCTCCAGGAACGCGCGCTTGGCGGTGGTGGCCATGTCCAGGCCGTGGGTGATGCCGTCGCGCTCGATGTAGTCGATCAGCGCGCGTTTCAGCACCGGGTTGTTGTGGCCGTAGTTCAGGGAGCCGGCCCCGGCGAAGAAGTCCAGGTAGGAGTGGCCGTCCTCGTCGGTCAGCCGGGCGCCCTGCGCGCGGTCGAACACGGCGGGCCAGCCGCGGCAGTAGCTCCGTACCTCGGACTCCAGGGTCTCGAAGACGCTCAGTGCGGGCGGGGTGATGGTCACAGCGGATCTCCTGCGTGAGGGGGTGTGACGGGCGGTGGTCGAGTGCTCCCCGCCGCACGGATGCGGCCGGGACCGCGCCGGGTGGTCGGCCGGCGCGAAAAGTCGGGGGATTCCTGGCGTACGGGTCGGGTACGCCGGGGGTGCTGGCCGGGGCGGCTCAGGTGGCGAACGGGCCTATCCGGTAGAGCACCTCGGGCAGGTGCGTCCCTTCGGGGAACAGCTCGCCCTCGAAGAGCACCTCCTGCTCCAGCGCGACGTCGTGGCGCTGGGCGTAGGACGTGAACAGCCGGTCGGACGCGGTGTTGTCCGGCGTGATCGTCGTCTCCACGGACGACAGGCCCTGGCCGGCGGCGACCCGGGCGGTCAGCGCGTCCAGCAGAGTGGCGGCCAGTCCCTTGCCCCGGTGGGCCTGGTCGACGGCCACCTGCCAGACGACGAGGGTCTGGGGGCGGTCGGGCCTGAGGTAGCCCGTCACGAAGGCGATGGGCTCGCCGTTCTCGCCACGGGCGACGGCGGAGGTCGCGGCGAAGTCACGGCACCACAGCAGGTAGCTGTACGAGGAGTTCAGGTCCAGGACCTGGGAGTCGCGGGCTATGCGCCAGATCGCGGCTCCGTCCTCCACTCGTGGGGCATCGATACTGAGGAATTCGCTTCGGGCACGGGCAAAATCTGCTGGTGCGGCGGTCATGTGAATTGAATTTACCCAGCAAATTTCCAAATTGCATCGAGGCGAAGGGTTGGGTGAAGCGCCCGTCTGTGTTATCAGGCGTGCGCGAGATCCGCCATAATCCTGGTATGGTTTCATGCTCTTTGTCCAGAATTTTTCGGGCATAATGCCGACTGTGTGGAGTCGGTCACAGGGTTGTAACTCTCGTGGAAGGCGTGTCCGAATCACGAAGTTCGAGGCCCGATAAAACTTCTGCGTTTAGGGTTCGGGAAAGCGGGCAGAAGAATGCGGGGAGCTGTTTTCGTAAAGTAGCTCCCCGCGTGATGAATATCAGCGGCCCGGCCAGGTTTCCGAAACGGCCCTGCGGGCCCCTTCGATATCGAGCCGCCGGCCCGCGTCGGTCAGCGCCGCTCCCAGAGCCGCGAGCGAGGACAGCACCGCGTCCCGCGTCGCATCCGCCCCGTAGTGATTGACCCGGATCATCTCCTTGGACAGCGCCCCACCGCCCGCGACGAGCGGGAGCGAGGGGTCCGCCGCCAGCGCCCGCGCGACCAGCGTGGCGGCGTCGGTCCCCGCCGGGGCGCGCAGTGTCGTGGCCACCGGAGCGGCGTCCCGCGCGTCATGGACGTACGGCTCCAGACCGCCGCCCAGCGCCACCGCACCCGCCCGGGTCGCCGCGGCGGCCGAGGCGTGGCGGGCCATCACCGTCTCCGGGCCCTCGGCCTCGATCCGCTCCAGGCACGCGTCCAGGCCCAGCATCTCCAGCTGCGCCGGGGCGTGCGGCAGCGCCGTGCGGCCGCCGTCGATCCAGCGCTCCTTCCAGTCCAGCAGGGAGAGGTAGGAGCGGCGCGGGGCGGCCGGATTGGCGGCGATCCGCTCCCAGGCCCGCGCGCTCACCGACACCGCCGACACCCCGGCAGGCCCGCCCATGGCCTTCTGCGCGCCGATCACGCACAGGTCGACGCCCCAGGCGTCCGGCAGCAGCGGCTCGGCGCCCACCGAGGCGACCGCGTCCAGCATGAACAGCGCGCCGTGCGCCCGGACCACCTCGCCGATCTCCGCGACCGGGTTGGTGTTGCCGGTCGCCGCCTCGGCGTGCACCAGCGAGACGAAGTCGATCTCCGGGTGCTCGGCGAGCGCCTCGGCGACCTGGTCGGCGGTCACCGCCGTGTGGAAGGGCACCGTGAGGTCGACGACCTGCGCGCCGCAGTCCCGCAGCCAGTTGCCGAAGGTCTGCCCGTAGGGGCCCGTGACCACGTTCAGCGCGGTCGAGCCGGGCCGCGCGCCGCCGCGGATGCAGCCCTCCAGCGGCAGCAGCGCCTCGCCCTGGGTGATGACGACGTCCTGCTCCGTGGCGAGGAGCCGGGCCACGCGCCGCTCGATCGCCGCGAAGCGGTCGGCGGTGAGCGGGGGGAGGTCGAGGAAGGGGTGTGTCACGGTTCGGTGCTCTCTTCGGGTTCGGTGGTCGGGCGGGTCCTTCGGCGGCCGGGCGGCGGTCCTGCCCGCGGCCGACGCCCTCCTCGCAGCCTACCGACGGCCTCGTACAGTGCCGCATATGAGTGATCGGGAGGAACATCGGGTGCTGTGGGTGAGGGGCCGGGTGCTCGTCGGCCCGGACGAGGTGCGGGACGAACTGTGGGCCGTGGACGGGCGGATCACCTACGAGCGGCCACCCGGTGCCGACCACGCGGTGACGGTCACCGGCTGGGCGCTGCCCGGGCTGGTCGACGCGCACTGCCATGTGGGCCTGGACCGGCACGGCCCGGTCGACGCGGCGACCGCCGAGAAGCAGGCCCTCTCTGACCGGGAGGCCGGAACGCTGCTGATCCGGGACGCCGGATCACCCTCCGACACCCGGTGGGTCGACGACCGGGAGGACCTGCCGAAGATCATTAGGGCCGGCCGGCACATCGCCAGGACCCGCCGCTACATCCGTAACTACGCCCATGAGATCGAGCCCGGCGACCTCGTCGCGTACGTGGCCCGGGAGGCCCGGCACGGGGACGGGTGGGTCAAGCTGGTGGGGGACTGGATCGACCGCGACGCCGGGGACCTGACCGCCTGCTGGCCGCGCGGCGAGGTCGAGGCCGCCATCGCCGAGGCGCACCGGCTCGGCGCCCGGGTCACCGCGCACTGCTTCGCCGAGGAGTCGCTCACCGACCTGGTGGAGGCGGGCATCGACTGCATCGAGCACGCCACGGGCCTCACCGAGGAGACCATTCCGCTCTTCGCCGAACGCGGGGTCGCGATCGTGCCTACGCTGGTCAACATCGCCACCTTCCCCGACCTAGCGGCGGGCGGCGAGGCCAAGTTCCCGCGCTGGTCGGCCCATATGCGGAAGCTGTACGAACGCCGCTACGACACCGTGCGCGCCGCGTACGACGCCGGGATCCCGGTCTACGTGGGCACCGACGCGGGCGGCTCCCTGGCGCACGGCCTGGTCGCGGGCGAGGTGGCCGAGTTGGTCAAGGCGGGCATCCCGCCGCTGGAGGCACTCTCCGCCACCGCGTGGGGGGCCAGGCGCTGGCTGGGACGGCCGGTGCTGGAGGAGGGTGCCCCGGCGGATCTGGTCGTGTACGACGAGGACCCGCGCGCGGACGTCCGGGTGCTGGCGGCTCCTCGGCACATCGTGCTGAACGGGCGGGTGATCGGCTGAGAGTGGCGTGGTGCTGTGTTGACGAGCAGTGACGGATCCGGTGTCCGGCTCGTTGATGCACTTCTGCGCACACTCCGGCGCAGTAGCACACCGTTCGGCCCGCGCCGTGTGAAACGGGTGAAACCAGGGAACGCACGTGCCGAAAGATTCGAATATGCGCGCGGAAACCCCCCTTTGGGGTGAACTCACGCCAGGTATCCACCAGTTCACCCTCAGTGCGTAAAGATTCACGGAGTCGAGGCCACCGGCACGGGCGATGTCCCCCATTGGACTGTGCCGGTGGCTCCATGTCTCTTGTGGGGGTTCCACCATCTTGAACAGCAACACCTTCCGTTTCGCCGCCCTGGCGGTCGCCGCCGCCCCGGTCGCTCTGCTTGCCGCCGTCCCCGCGCACGCAGCCCCGGCGACACCCACCACCGGCGGCGAGGGCAGGGCGAGCGCGGTCGTGCTCCGTACCGGGCTCGACGTCTCGCTCCTCAACAAGTCCGTCCAGGTGCCTCTCAAGGCCACGCTCAACGAGGTGCAGGCCCCGGCCGGGGCCGAGAAGACCGCGCTCACCGTGGACGTGGACGGAGTGGAGGGCGGACGCCCGGTCAGCATCCTGCGCGCCGACGTGGCCACCGCGAACGCCACCGTCGACGAGCACAGGGCCGAGGGCCGTACCCATCTGGCGAAGGCCCGGATCCATGTGCCCGGACTGCCTCTGCTCTCGCTCATCGAGGTCGAGAAGGTCACCTCCAAGGCGGTCTGCGAAACCGGCGGGAAGCCCGTCGCCGAGTCGAACGTGCTCGGCCATGTCTCGGTCCTCGGCAAGAAGGTGACGCTCACCGCTGGCGGACCGACCCAGGTGTCGGTGCCGGGTGTCGGCGAGGTCTCCCTCGACCTGTCCAAGACGGTCACCACCGAGCGCACGGCGGCCGCGACGGCGCTCCGGCTCAAGGTGTCGGTCAACCCGCTGAAGCTCAACGTCGCCGAGGTGGAGGGCGAGGTCACCCTCGCCGAGGCGACCTGCGAGACCCCGAAGGATCCGAAGACACCCGAGAAGCCGGGCTCCACGGACGGCGGCTCCACAGGCGGTTCCACCGACGGTGGCTCCACGGGCGGCGACAGCGGCGGTGACCAGGGCGACGACGGCGGGAGTGGCGGCGACGTGAAGACGCAGACCGGCTCCGACACCGGCACCGCCCCCACCGAGGCGAACCTCGCCGAGACCGGCGGCAGCTCCACCACTCCGTACCTCGCGGGCGGAGCGGCCCTGCTGCTGGCCGTCGGCGCGGGTGCGACGGTGCTGGCGCGCAGGCGCGGCAGCAGCCAGATCTGATACGTGTCAGGGGGCGGCGGTTCGTACGACGAACGCCGCCCCCTCCTCGTGACTCGCTCCTCAGCGCCACGATCTCGCGGGCAGCGCCTGCACGGCCTGGTCCAGGGCCTGGAGGAAACGGTTGGTCGTGGCCCGGTCGCGGACCGCGAGCCGCAGCCACTGCGGCCCCAGACCCGGGAAGGTGTCCCCCCGCCGGGCCGCGAAGCCCAGCAGCCGCAGCCGCTCCCGGACCTCCGCCGCCCGCTCCAGACGCACCAGGACGAACGGCCCCCGGGCCGTCTCCACCGCCTCCACCTCGCTGAACTCGGCCAGTCCGGCGAGCAGGTGAGCCCGGTCCACCGTGATCCGGTCCGCAGCCTCGGCCGCCTCCACCAGCGCCCGCGGCTCCATGCACGCCTCCGCCGCCGCCAGTGCCGGGGACGACACCGGCCACAGCGGCTGCGCCTCGGCGAGCAGCGCCACGGTCTCCGGAGCGGCCAGGGCATAACCGATCCGCAGCCCGGCGAGCCCCCATGTCTTGGTGAGGCTGCGCAGCACCACGAGCCCCGGGATGTCCGTCCGCCCGCACAGCGCCTCGCGTTCGCTCGGCACGACGTCCATGAACGCCTCGTCGACCACCAGCGTCCGTCCCGGTCTGGCCAGCCGCTCCAGCAGTGCCGCCGGGTGCAGCACGGACGTCGGGTTCGTCGGATTGCCGATCACCACGAGGTCCGCCTCCTCGGGCACCGCCGCCGGATCGAGCCGGAAGCCGTCCTCCTCGCGCAGCAGCACCCGCCCCACCCCGTGCCCGGCCGCCCGGAGGGCCGCCTCCGGTTCGGTGAACTGCGGATGCACCACGACCGGACACCGGGCCGGAAGAGCCCGGGCGATCAGGACGAACGCCTCGGCCGCGCCCGCGGTCAGCAGCACCCGCTCCACCGGCAGCCCGTGCCGGCCGGCGACCGCGGTGCGGGCGGAGGACCCGTCCGGATAGGTGGCCAGCGAGGTGAGCGACGCGGCTATCCGCTCGCGCAGCCACTCCGGGGGAGTGTGGGTACGGACGTTCACGGCGAGATCGGTCAGATTCTCGCCGCGCACCTCCGCGTCGCCGTGGTGGCGCAGGTCGGGCCCGGCGCTCTCGACGTTCTGAGTGGGGGGATTCATGGCAGCCATGGTGAACGGGCGGGAGCCCGCCGTCACCGGTGAGGTGGAATTTTTCCTCCCGGAAACACCGAAGGTCCCGGCGACGGCCGGCAGCCGGCGGGCCACCGCGCAGGTCGCCACCCCCTTGGACGCGGCGTTCCCGCCCGGGGCGCGGGTCTTCGGCACCACCAGCTCGTCCGCCTCGATCAGCGCCGCCGCCTCCGCGACGGACGAAGTCCCCACCGCCGTACCCACCGCGCCCGAGGGGTGCGGCACGCGGACCGCGGCCAGCGCCCCGGCCGGATGGGTCCGCACCGGCACCCCCAGCCGGGCCGCCGCCCCCACGATCCCCGGCTCGTCCCCCTTGGCATCGACCGTCGCCACCTCCAGCACGTCCGCCGCGTCCAGCCCCGCCCCGCTCAGCACCGCCTCGATCAGGGCGAACACCACATCACCACAGGCGCCGCGGCGCGCGCCGACCCCCACCACCAGACTACGGGCGCCGGACTCCGGTCCGGGGCTGACGGATGCTCCGGTCATCGGCGGAGTCCTACCTTTCAGGTCAACATCTCGGTGGTACGGGGGAGGAGCGGGCACGGCCGCTCCGTATACGGACACGGGAACGGGCGCGGACACGGGAACGGGCGCGGGAACGGGCGCGGAAACAGGCATGGGGATCCGCCGGTAAGGACACCCTGAGATGCGGAGGGAGGGCTCGATCGGCTAGCAAGGGCCCATGGCGGTGTTCGTCGCGCTCGGCGCGTTCCTGATGACTCTGGCCGGCGGCTGGGTCGCCCAACGCGTCACCGACCGCCGTCACCTGGTGCTCGGCTTCGCGGGCGGGCTGATGCTCGGCGTGGTCGGACTCGACCTCCTGCCGGAGGCGATCGAGGCCGCGGGCACTCCGGTGTTCGGGGTGCCCGCCGCCCTGCTGCTGTTCGTCGGCGGCTTCCTGGCGGCCCATCTGGTCGAGCGGCTGCTCGCCGTACGCCAGGTGGCACACGGGGCGAGCGGCACCCACGGTGACCGCGTACCGCAGGTGGGGCTCACGGCGGCCGCCGCGATGGTCGGGCACAGCTTCATGGACGGCGTCGCACTCGGCGCCGCGTTCCAGGTCAGCGGCTCCATGGGCGTTGCCGTCGCGCTGGCGGTGATCAGTCATGACTTCGCCGACGGATTCAACACGTACACCCTCACCAGTCTTTACGGGAACGCCCGCCGCAAGGCGCTCCTGATGCTGTTCGCGGCTTCCGCGGCGCCGGTCGTGGGCGCCGCGACGACGCTGCTGTTCACCCTTCCGGAGGAACTGCTCGGCGGCTATCTCGGCTTCTTCGGCGGAGCGCTCCTCTACCTGGCCGCTGCGGAGATCCTTCCCGAGGCGCACCACACCCATCCAGCCCGCTCCACCCTTCTCTGCACCATCGGGGGCGTGGGCTTCATCTGGCTGGTCGTCGGCATCGCCGAGTGAGCCGCGCGTACGCCCCCGTGCGCTTGTGCACGCTTCACCGCGCCCGGCAGTGCTCGACGAACCGCCGGGCCACCGAGGGCGACGCGGCCCAGTGGGTATGCAGATAGCTCGCGTGCACACCCCGCTGGACGTACCCCTCGACCCGCCGCTCCGGCTGGTGCATGCCCCAGGCCGGCGTGGTCCCGGCCCCCGGCTCCAGCACCGTGCGGTGGAACTCATGACCGCGCATCCTGGTCCCCGCCACCGCCAGCGCACTGTCCGAGACCGCCACCGCCTGCCGGTACCCGAGCGTGAGTCGCTCGGACATCCGGGCGTCGGCGTCCAGCACCCCGCACATCGGCCGCCCGTCCAGCTCCCGCGCCAGATACAGCAGCCCCGCGCACTCGGCCGCCACCGGGGCGCCGCTCAGGGCCAACTCCGTGACCGCCCGCCGCAACGGCTCGTTCGCCGACAGCTCGGGGGCGTACATCTCCGGGAACCCGCCGCCGATCACGAGCCCCGCCGTACCCGCCGGCAGCTTCTCGTCCCGCAACGGATCGAAGGTCACGACCTCCGCACCGGCCGCCGTCAGCAGCTCGGCGTGCTCCGCGTAAGCGAAGGTGAACGCCGCCCCGCCCGCCACGGCGACGACGGGACGTGGCCCCCGCACGGGTACGTGCGCGGGCTCCCACGCCTCGTCCGACAGGGCGGGTGCGGTCCGGGCCAGCGCCATCAGCGCGTCCAGGTCGCACCCGGCGCGTACCCGCTCGCCCATCGCCGCCACGGCGTCCACCGTTTCGGACCCCCGCTCGGCCACCGGCACCAGACCCAGGTGCCTCGAGGGCGTCGCCACCTGTGGGGCCCGCCGCAGCACGCCCAGCACCGGCAGGCCGGACTCGTCCAACGCGTCCCGCAGCAGTGCCTCGTGACGGTCGGAGGCCACCTTGTTCAGGATCACCCCGCCGATCCGGACCTGCGGGTCCCAGGAGGCGAACCCGTGCACCAGGGCCGCCACCGACCGCGACTGCGAAGAGGCGTCCACCACCAGCACCACGGGCGCCCTGAGCAGCTTGGCCACCTGCGCGGTGGACGCCAGCTCACCCTGCCCCGAGGCGCCGTCGTACAGCCCCATCACGCCCTCGACCACGGCGAGGTCGCACCCCGCCGACCCGTGCGCGAACAACGGGGCGATGAGGTCCGTCCCGCACATGTACCCGTCGAGATTGCGGCCGGGGCGTCCCGTCGCCAGCGAGTGGTAGCCCGGATCGATGTAGTCCGGCCCCACCTTGTGCGGCGAGACGGCGAGCCCGCGCGCGGCGAAGGCGGCCATCAGGCCGGTGGCGACGGTGGTCTTGCCGCTGCCGGAGGCCGGAGCGGCGATGACCAGACGGGGCACAGTCACCACTCGATGCCCCTCTGGCCCTTCTGCCCCGCGTCCATCGGGTGCTTGACCTTCGACATGTCGGTCACCAGGTCGGCGGCCTCGACGAGCTTGTCGGGCGCGTTGCGTCCGGTGATCACCACGTGCTGGGTGCCGGGCCGGTTCCGCATCACCTCGACGACCTCGTCCGTGTCGATCCAGCCCCAGTGCATCGGGTAGGCGAACTCGTCGAGCACGTACAGCTTGTACGTCTCGGCCGCCAGGTCGCGCTTGACCTGCTCCCAGCCCTCGCGTGCCTTCTCCTCGTTGTCGAGCTGACCGTCGCGCTGGACCCAGGACCAGCCCTCGCCCATCTTGTGCCAGTCGACGGTGCCGCCCTCGCCGCTCGCGCCCAGCACCTTCAGCGCGTTCTCCTCGCCGACCTTCCACTTCGCCGACTTCACGAACTGGAACACCCCGATCGGCCACCCCTGGTTCCAGGCCCGCAGCGCGAGCCCGAAAGCCGCCGTCGACTTGCCCTTCCCGATGCCCGTGTGGACGAACAGGAGCGGGCGGTTCCGCCGCTGACGGGTGGTGAGCCCGTCGTCCGGCACTGTCGTCGGCTGTCCCTGCGGCATTAAGCGGCCCTCCCGGCTGCGGTGACGTCCTTGACGAGCCCGGCGATCGAGTCGGCCCGCAGCTCGTCGAGCGTGACGGCGGTGCCTCCCAGTTCCCGGGCGAGTTCCCCGGCGAGACCGAGGCGTACGTACCCCGACTCGCAGTCCACGACGACCGAGGCCGTCCCCTCCGAGCGGTGCAGCCGTCCGGCCCGCCCCGCGAGCGCGACCGGCTCCGGACCGCCGGTCGCCCGGCCGTCCGTGATCACGACGAGCAGCGGCCGCCGCGACGGGTCGCGCAGCCGCTCCACCCGCAGCACGTCATGGGCCTTCAGCAGCCCGGCGGCGAGCGGTGTACGGCCCCCGGTCGGCAGCGACTCCAGTCGCGACGCCGCCGCGTCCACGGACGAGGTCGGCGGCAGCGCCACCTCCGCCTCCTTCCCCCGGAAGGTGACCAGACCGACCTTGTCCCGCCGCTGGTAGGCGTCCAGCAGCAGCGACAGCACCGCCCCCTTGACCGCGCTCATCCGCTGCCGGGCCGCCATCGACCCGGAGGCGTCCACGACGAACAGCACGAGGTTGCCCTCACGCCCCTCCCGGGTCGCCTGCCGCAGATCGTCCCGGCGCACCACGAGCCCCCGCCCGGAGCGCCCGCGCGCCCGCTGGTGCGGGGCGGCGGCCTGCACGGTCGCGGCCAGGTGCAGCTTGGTCAGCGATCCCTGCGGGCGGCGCGCGCCGGTCGTACGCCCGTGCTCGGTACGGGCCCTGGAGCGTCGCCCCGCAGCACCCTCGCCGAGCCCCGGCACGCTGAGCATCTTCGTCCGGAACGGCTCGGCGGACGCCACCGGCTGCTGCTCGGCCCCGGCGGACCGGCCGGGCGCGTCGGGAGTGCCGTCCGGCGTCTGCGACGGCGTGTCGCTCGCACCACCCTGAGGCGGCACACCGCCACCGCCACCGTCGTTGCCGCCGCCGCCGCCGCCGTCCGGCCCGGGCCCGTCGGGATCGGGGTCGGGCAGGTCATCGTCGCCGCTCCCTCCCTGCTCCTGCTCCTGCTTCGGCGGGTCGGCCTCGTCCAGGGTCTGGTCGAGCTTGTCCTCGTCCAGGCCGGGCGCGTCGAAGGGGTTGCGTCGACGCCGGTGGGGGAGCGCGAGGAGCGCGGCCTGCCGCACGTCGTCGGCGGTGACCTCCTCGCGCCCCACCCAGGCGGCCAGCGCGGTCGCGGTACGCGCCATCACGATGTCGGCCCGCATCCCGTCGACCTCGAACGCGGCGCAGGTCGCGGCGATCTGCCGCAACACGCCGTCGCCCAGCACGACGCGGGGCAGCAGGGCGCGCGCGGCTGCGATCCGCTCCCGCAGCGCCGACTCCTCGTCGGCCCAGCGGGCGGCGAAGCCCTCGGGGTCGTCGTCGTACGCGAGCCTGCGCCGCACGACCTCGACCCGCTCGTCGGTGTCCCGGGACGCGGCCACCTCGACGGTCAGCCCGAACCGGTCCAGCAACTGCGGCCGCAGCTCGCCCTCCTCCGGGTTCATCGTCCCGACCAGCAGGAACCGTGCCGCATGCCGTACGGAGACGCCCTCGCGCTCGACGTACGAGGCACCCATGGCCGCCGCGTCCAGGAGCAGGTCCACCAGGTGGTCGTGGAGCAGGTTGACCTCGTCGACGTACAGGATGCCGCGGTGCGCGTCGGCGAGCAGCCCCGGCTCGAACGCCTTCACGCCCTCCGAGAGTGCCCGCTCGATGTCCAGCGCCCCCACGAGCCGGTCCTCGGACGCGCCGACGGGCAGCTCCACGGTCCGCGCGGCCCGCGACACACCGGCCGCCCCCGCGTGCGGCCCATCAGGACACGCCGGATCGGGGGAGACCGGGTCACAGGAGAACCGGCACCCGGGCACGACGGAGACCTCGGGCATGAGGGCGGCCAGCGCGCGGACGGCGGTGGACTTGGCGGTCCCCTTCTCGCCCCGCACGAGCACCCCGCCGACAGCCGGACTGACCGCGTTCAGCAACAGCCCGAGCCGCAGGTCGTCCTGCCCGACGATCGCGGTGAAGGGATACGGCGTACTCACTTGGCCTCCTGGTCGACACGAACAACAGCACAATCAAGCCCGTCTGGCTTCCGGGCTTCTCCAAGCGCCTCCGGGTGAGCCGTTTCAAGCCCCTCCGGCGATTGAGGAGCGGGTGCCTGGGCAGCACCCGGGCTCTCCGGAGCACCCGCACCTGACTTTGAACCCGGCACCGAAGGCGCCCCCGGCGGCACGAACGGCAACCCCGCAGGCGCGCCCCCCTCGATCAACCGCCACAACGCGTCCGTGTCGGCGTGCTCCTCCACCAGATCCCCCAGCCGGTCCAGCTGCTCCTCCCGCAGCGCCCCGAAACTCGTGTCCGGCGCCGGCACGAACCGCCGCCCAGCGGCCTGGGCCACCTCCACCAGGAACCGCCGCCGGAACGCGTCGCTCTCCAGCGACCCGTGCCAGTGCGTCCCCCACACGGCCCCCACCCGGCACCCGTCGAGGAACGGCTCGCCGCCCCGCACATCGGCCACCCCGTGGTGGATCTCGTACCCCTCCACCGGCTCGCCCAGCGCCGAACCGACCGGCCGCGCCAGCGTCTTGGCCCGGTCGAACCGGATGCGTACGGGAAGGAGCCCCAGCCCGTCCACGAGACCCGCCCGGGACTCCACCTCGTCCTCGATCCGCTCGCCGAGCACCTGGAACCCGCCGCAGATCCCCAGCACCGGCCGGCCCTCCGCCGCCCGCCGCACCAGCGCGTCCGCGAGGCCCCGCTCGCGCAGCCAGGCCAGCGCCTTCACCGTGCCGCGCGTCCCGGGCACGATCACCAGGTCCGCGTCGGCCAGCTCGTCCGCCCGGTCCACGAACCGCACGACGACGCCCGGTTCGGCGGCCAGCGCGTCCACGTCCGTGAAGTTCGACATCAGCGGCACCGCGCAGACCGCCACCCGCAGCACGTCCTCGCCGTGCGGGGGAGCCACGGCCGACTCCCGCACCGCACCCCGCAGGGACACCCGCAGGCCGTCCTCCTCGTCGATGCCGAGCCCGTGGGCGAACGGCAGCACGCCGTACGTCCGCCGCCCGGTCAGCCCGTACAGCATGTCCAGGCCCGGCTCCAGCAGCGAGACGTCGCCCCGGAACTTGTTCACCAGGTAGCCCGCGACCAGCGCCTGGTCCTCGGGGCCCAGCAGCGCCGTCGTCCCGAAGAACGACGCGAAGACCCCGCCCCGGTCGATGTCCCCGACCACCAGGACGGGGAACTTCGCGGCCCGCGCGATTCCCATGTTCACGATGTCCGTGCGCCGCAGATTGATCTCGGCCGGGGATCCGGCCCCTTCGCAGATGACCGCGTCGTACGTGGCCCGCAGCTGCTCCAGGCAGTCCGTCACCGTCCCGAGCAGCGTCTCCTGACGGCCCCCGTGGTACCCCCGGGCGCTCATCTCGCCGACCGGCCTCCCCATCAGGACCACCTGGCTGGACCGGTCGCCGCCGGGCTTCAGCAGCACCGGGTTCATCAGCGCCGTCGGCTCCACCCGGGCGGCCTGCGCCTGCATTGCCTGCGCCCGCCCGATCTCCGCGCCCTGTCGGGTCACGAAGGAGTTCAGGGACATGTTCTGCGCCTTGAACGGGGCGACCTTCACGCCCCGGCGCACCAGCCACCGGCAGATGCCCGCCGTGACGACGCTCTTGCCCGCGTCCGATGTGGTTCCCGCGACCAGCAGTCCGCCGCTCATGCCCGCTCCCGTTCCCGTGCCGCGTTCCGTGCCGGACCGTTCATGACCGACCCCGCTTCCGCCCCGCGGCCATCCGCCCCGCTACCAGCCGGCCCGCCACGCACACACCGAGGGCCAGCGTGCTTACCCGGCGCGAGAGCCGTACCGCGCGTTCGATGTCCGCGCCCCGCACGTCCCGCCCGGACTCCCCGTTGAGCACCGGCCGGTGCTCAACGCGCCCCGCGTACGCCAGCGTCCCGCCCAGCCGCACGCCGAGCGCCCCCGCGAACGCGGCCTCCACCGGCCCGGCGTTCGGGCTCGGGTGGCGTCCCGCATCGGCCTGCCAGGCGCGTACGGCGTCCGACGGCCGCCCACCCGCCGCCACGGCCAGCGCGGCCGTCAGCCGGGCGCCGGGCCACCCCGCGAGGTCGTCCAGGCGGGCCGAGGCCCAGCCGTATCGGCGGTAGCGGGACGACTTGTGGCCGACCATCGCGTCGAGCGTGTTCACGGCCCGGAACCCGACGAGCCCCGGCACCCCGCCGATCGCCCCCCACACCAGTGCGCCGACGACGGCGTCCGAGGTGTTCTCGGCGACCGACTCGACGACCGCGCGGGCGATCCCCGGACCGTCCAGGGAGTGCGGATCGCGCCCGCACAGATGCGGCAGCCGCTCCCGGGCCACTTCGAGGTCCCCGGCGGCCAGGGCACCGCCGATGGCGCGGGCCTCCCGGCCCAGCGACGTACCGCCGACGACGGACCAGGCGGTGGCGGCGGTCAGCGCGACGGCGAGCGCGGGGCGTCCCCGGACGGCGCGGGCGGCCAGCGTGGCGGCCCCCACGGCACCTCCGGCGCACACGAGGGTGTGCAGGGCGCCCGCACCCCGGTCGTCACGCCACAGCAGCGTCTCGGCCCGCGCGGCGGCACAGCCGAATCCGGCGACGGGGTGGCCACGCCGGGGGTCACCGAGCAGAGCGTCGGCGATCAGCCCGGCCGTGGCGCCGTACGCGAAGACGCGGTCGGCACACACGGCTCAGGCCGCCGCGGGCAGAGGCGTTCCGGGACCGGGGACTTGACTGGGGGGCACGGGATGCGGCGCACGGCGGCCGAGCATGGCGTAGGTCCTCACTCAGGGTCCGCGCCCTGGTTCGACGTGACCGGCGACGAGAGTCTCCTGGCTTCCGGATCCGCAGTTCCCCCGGCCTTCCAGCCCGCGTGCGGCGGGCCGTGACATCCGGTGTGGGGGAGTGCTCCCCGGTGACAGTGGCGGGACCGCGCCGGATTCGCACCGGCTTCCTCTGCTGTCGCCGTAAATGGCTCCGGCAGTCCACCACGCCCTGCGAACAACCGTCAACTTGCCGTTGACCTGCGGGGCCCGACTGTGCGCGGACGCACATCGGGCCGGACACACGAGGGTGTGTCCGGCCCGAAGGAGTGCGGTGGAGCGGGGTCAGGCGACGATCATGTAGATCCCGTACGCGACCGCCGCCGTGCACAGCCCGAAGCAGGCGTAGGCGCCGGTGCGCGCCAGCGCGACCGATCCGCCGGAGGCGCTGCTTCCGGCCGTGGTGGACTGCTTGGAGAGGGCGACGATGCCCAGGGTGAAGAGGCCGACCAGCGCGACGGTGGCCACGAGACTGACACCGAAGACGGAGGCGAGAGCTGCCCAGTCGATTTTCATGCGGATCTGTCCTTACACCGTGGCCGGCGGCCGGGCCGGGTCGTCGGGCGCCGGGGCCGGGGCCGGGGCCGGGATGGTGGTCATGAGGTCGGAGGTCGGGCCGGCGGCGGGCGGCGGCTGGACCGCGGCGATGGCCGTGGTGACGACGCCCTGGGGCTCCTCGTCACCACCGGCCGTGTCGTTGACGTTGGTGTGGTCGACCGGCTGGCGGCGCGAGGCCAGCCAGATCGCGAAGGAACCGCCCACGAGCACGATCGCGGTGACGGCGATGCCCCAGGGGCCCTGCTTGGTCAGGTACTCGGCACCTGCACCGATCAGACCGGCCGCAGGAAGCGTCAGACCCCAGGCGACGAACATCCGGGTGGCGGTGGACCAGCGGACCACACCCCCCTTGCGGCCGAGGCCCGCGCCCATCACGGCGCCGGAGCAGGACTGCGTGGTGGAGAGCGAGAAGCCGAGGTGCGAGGAGGCCAGGATGACGGTCGCCGCACTGGTCTGGGCGGCGAAGCCCTGCGGCGGCTTGAGCTCGGTCAGACCGCTGCCCATGGTGCGGATGATCCGCCAGCCGCCGAGGTAGGTGCCGAGCGCGATGGCCACACCTGCCGAGACGATGACCCACAGCGGCGGATTGGAGCCGGGGGCGAGGACGCCGCCGGTGACCAGAGCCAGCGTGATGATGCCCATCGTCTTCTGGGCGTCGTTGGTGCCGTGGGCGAGCGAGACGAGACCGGCGGAGGCGATCTGTCCGGCCCGGTAGCCCTTGGCCGTCGACTTCAGCTGGCCCTCGTCGGTGACGTTCCGGTTGATCCGGTACGTCAGCCGGGTGGCCAGCATCGCGGCGAGACCGGCCACCAGCGGGGCGGCGACTGCCGGGAGCAGCACCTTGGTGACGACGGTGCCACCGTTGATCGAGGACCAGCCGGCCGACATGACCGCGGCGCCGATCAGACCGCCGAACAGGGCGTGGGAGGAGCTGGAGGGCAGGCCGACCAGCCAGGTCAGGAGATTCCACAGGATGGCGCCGACGAGCGCCGCGAAGATGACCTCGGTTCTGAGGCCGTCCTCGTTGACGATCCCGCCGGAGATCGTCTTGGCGACCTCCACCGACAGGAACGCGCCGATCAGGTTGAGAACGGCGGACATCGCCACCGCTGTCTTGGGCTTCAGGGCGCCGGTCGAGATGGTGGTGGCCATCGCGTTGGCGGTGTCGTGGAAACCGTTCGTGAAATCGAACACGAGAGCTGTCACGACCACAATCGCAAGCAGCAGCGTGATGTGTTCCATTTACCCAGGCAATCGTTCGACGTCAGTGGCACGTGGACCGTAGGCAACCTGGGTGAACGGAAGATGAACTGAGCAGGGCGCTGTGGTGACCCCAAGCGGAGTGGGTCGCTTCCGCTTGTGTGCGGGAGGGGCTGCGGGATGCCTTTGGGGTGCGGCGTGGACTGCCCTTTGCCGCCCGTTGGTGAACATTTTGAACGGCTGTTCGGTACCCGGAAGAGATCCCCGTCACTCCCCATGTGACGTTCCGGTTGCGCGCGTTCGCGCCTACGCTCGCCCCATGAGCGAGCAGCACCCGGAATCCGTCGGGGAGACCTGGCGTGACGTCGTCGCGACCGCCCGCCGAAGCGCGGCGGACGGCCTGGTCGTCGGCACCTCGGGCAATGTGTCCGCCCGCGTCGGCGACCTCGTCCTGGTGACGCCCAGTGGGGTGCCCTACGACCGGCTCGGCCCCCACGACGCGGTCGGCGTCGACCTGGAAGGACGCCAGGTCCTGGGGGACCTCGGGCCGACCAGCGAACTCCCCCTCCACCTGGCGGTCTACCGCTCCACCGACGCCACCGCCGTGGTCCACACCCACGCCGTGCACGCCACCGCCGTCTCCACCCTCGTCACCGAGGTACCGCTGGTCCACTACGCGGCCGCCGTTCTCGGCGGCCCGGTCCGCACCGCCGCCTACGCCTGCTACGGCACCCCGGAACTGGCCGACGCCATGCTCGGGGCCCTGCGCGACCGCACCGGCTGTCTGCTCGCCAACCACGGCACCGTCACCTACGGCGACACCCTCGACCAGGCCTACGAGCGCACCGCCCAACTGGAGTGGCTGTGCCACCTCTGGCTCACCGCGAGCTCCGTGCCCGGCCGCACCCCGTCCCTGCTCGACGCGGCCCAGCTTGCCGAGGTGACCGAAGCACTCAAGGGATACGGCCAGCCCGGCTGACCCGCGCTCCGAGCCCGGACGGCCCCCGTCCGCTGGCAGCCCGCCTCCCGCCCCACGACACTGAAGCGGTGCGCCCGGTAACCGCGACGGCAACGGCCGTCACCACGATCCTCGGCGTCGGCGCGGCAGCGGTCGCGGCCGGCCGATACGCCAGCGACGTCGCCCTCAAGGCGGCGCCCGGACGTCCCCTCCCCGCCGACCGCAGACTCACCGTGCACGCGGCGGCGTCCGGGCGGGTCACCCTGACCCGCTCCTTCTCGGCGCTCCGGCCCGGCACCTACGGCCTGGCCGGACCCGGGGTCCACGCGGTCGTCGGGCCCGTCGTCGAAGGGGCCTCCCAGGCCGCCGACACCGTCGTCCGGAGGCTGGAGAGCGTCGGCCAGGGCCTCCTCGAACCCGGCGCGAAGGTCCGGCTCACCCCCGCGCTGTACGGCGGCGATCCGGGCAGCGACCTCGGCCTGGACCACCAGGAGGTCGAGATCCCCGGCGAGCTGGGAACCCTGCCCGCCTGGTACGTCCCCGGCGCGCGCGACACCTGGGTCATCACCGTGCACGGCCTCGGCACCACCCGGGCCCATCCCATGAACCTGATGGGGTTCCTGCACCGACAGCGCTTCCCCGTGCTCGACCTCGCCCACCGGGGCGACCCCGGAGCACCCCGCCCGGCCGGCGGCCTCGGCCACTTCGGCGCCTCCGAGTGGCGCGACCTGGACGCCGCCCTCCGCTTCGCCCTGCGCCACGGCGCCCGGAACGTGATCGTCCACGGCTGGTCAACCGGCGCCACCGCGGCCCTGTACGCCGCGGTCGAGTCCCCGCTCCGCGACCGGATCAGGGGCCTCGTCCTCGACTCCCCGGTACTGGACTGGCCGGTCACCCTGCGCGCCCTGGCCGCCGCCCGCGGCGCCCCGGCCGCTCTGCTGCCGCTCGCCGTCCGGGCCGCCCAGGGCAGGACCGGGATGAGCGGCGCCCCGGTGCTGGAGACCTCCGTGCCGGCCTCCCTGCGTACCCCGACCCTGATCCTGCACGGCCCGGACGACGCGATCGCCCCCTGGGGACCCTCCCGTGAGCTCGCCGCCCGTCGCGCGGATCTGGTCAGCCTCCACGCCGTACCGCAGGCTCCGCATGCGTCGATGTGGAACGCCGACCCGGCCCGCTACGAGGAGACCCTGCGGCGCTTCCTCACGCCCCTGATGTGAGCCGATGGGGTGAACTCTCCCCCTTGCCGTCGCACCGGGGGAACCTTTCACGTACCGGTGAAACGCCTTCCGTTTGGGCTTTCGGGCCGTCAGGAGCAAGACTGCTCCCGTGACGTCCCGTACTCCGCGCGACTCCAGGCTGCGACTTGTCCGCCCACGACCCCTTGCCACCGCCCGCAAGGCCGTGACCACCCGGCGCACCAGGCCGGCTCCCCGGCCCCCCGAGGGCACCCCGCCCCGTACGGAACTGGCACGCCAGGCCAGGACGGTGCTCGCCGACGCCGTGCGCATCGCCCACTGGGCGGCCGGCACGCCGGGGCCGGGCACCGCCGCCCCGCTCGCGGCCCATGCCCTCGAACGGGCGGCCACCGCTCTGGAGCTCTCCCCGGCGCAGGTCCGCGCGGGCTGGGACCGGGCCCGGCTGGCCGGACTCGTCGAACTGCACGGCGACACCGCCCGCCCCGGCTGGCGGCTGCGCGCCTGGGACCGGGACGACTCCGCCGTCCTCCGCGGCTGGGTGGCGCTCTTCGACGCCTGGTCGCTCGTCCACGCCGCCCCCGCGGACATCGAGGCGGGCGCGGTCGCCGAAGCCGTCGAGGCCGTGCCCCAGGTGCTCTCCCTCCTCCAGCTCTCCGCGGGCCCCGTCACCGTCCCCGCCCTGCTGGACCTCCTCGGTCAGCGCGTCGCCGAACTCCAGGAGGAGCGCTGCGAAGTGCTCCTGGGGCCCGGCAGAACCGCGCCCGCCGCCGCGGCGGAGACCGCCGGGATCGCCGGTCCGGCCGGGATCGCCGCCGGACCCACCCGGAGCGACGACCTCAACGCCCTGCTGCTCGACTGGGCCCTGGAGGGCCTCGCCGCCGTCGGGGCGCTGACCCTCGGCAAAGGGCACGCCACCCTCACCCCGCTCGGCAACTGGGCGGTCTGGGTCAAGCTGGAACAGATCTGCGTCGCCGCCCAGAGCCCGGCCGGGAACATCGAGCAGTCCGCCGCCGACATGCTCCTCGGCTGCGCCCGGCTCACCCCCGGTCCGGCCCGCGACGAATACCGCGCCTGGCTCGCCGCCCGCACCGTCGGCAGCGCCGTCGCCGAACTGCTGGCCGTAGCCCGGGGCGAGGACGCGCTGCTGCGCGGACTGGCCTTCGAGGCGCTGAGGGTCGTCGGAGCCCCCGCCGAACCCGAGGTCCGCTCCGTGCTCGCCGAACCCTCGCTGCGGCCCTACGCGCTGCTCTGGCTCGCCGAGTACGAGGGCAACGACCCGGACGACGCCCAGGACGTCCTCAGCCGCGAGGAAGCCACCTGGCTCTGGGTCGACACCGCGGCCGCCGTCGCCGACCACGGCGAGACCGGGCTGCTGGTCCGCCACCTCGACTCCGCGGTCCAGGGCACCGTCCCGGCCCTGCTCGACGAGGTCAGGGCCGTCGGCCACCCGCGCACCGTCCAGGTCCTGGTCGCCCTGGCCGCGGCCCACCCGGACCCGGCCCTGGCCAAGGCGGTCCGCCGGGCCGCCTTCCAGGTGCACACCGGAGGAGCCTGAACCGCCCGCCGCCGGGGTCCGCTCAGCCGGACCCCGGGGCGTACGTCCCGAAGCTCCACACATTGCCCTCGGGGTCGCGCGCCATGTAGTCCCGGGAGCCGTAGTCCTGGTCGGTCGGCTCCATGAGGATCTCCACACCGAACTCCTTGGCACGGGCGAAGTGCTCGTCCACCTCTTCCACCACCACGTACACCCCCGCCGGGCCCGCGCCCGCCATCGCCTGCGCGAACAGTCCCTCGCGCCCCGTGGAACCGAGCATCACCCTGCCGTTGCCGCAGGACAGCTCGGCATGCAGCACACTGCCGTTCTCCCCCTCGTAGACCGCCTCCTCGTTGAAGCCGAGGCCCTGCGTCAGCGTCCTCATCGCGGCCTTCGCGTCGTCGTACAGGATCGTCGGGTAGATCGTCGGAACCCGGCTCGCGGCGCCTGCCATGGCACTCACCCCTTCTGACTTCCCCACGTCTGACGTGATCTGCGTCTCAGTCTTCCACCGGGCGCTGACAATGCCTTCCCGGGAGGCGTTCCCGCAGGTCAGGGGGTGTTCGGCTCAGGCGGACAGGTCGCGCTGCGCCATGTCGCCCGTGCAGACCCCGGCGTAGCAGTCGGCCCGCGGCCCCACCTCGGGCCCGGGCGGGCGACAAGGTGCCGCCCTGCGCCGCGTACCGGATGGTTCGTCCCGCAGGGCACGCGGAAAAGAAGTTGCGCACCGCCAGTAGAATGAGCCGTATGGCTTTCCTCCTTGTGCATTAGCGGCGTCGAGAGACCTCCGCCCTCGTCCCTCCGCCGTCCATACTGCCCTGGAGTTTTTCCGTGATCACCGCTTCCGGCATCGAGCTGCGTGCCGGCGCCCGCATCCTCATCGAATCCGCTTCCTTCCGCATCGCCAAGGGCGACCGCATCGGCCTCGTCGGCCGCAACGGAGCGGGCAAGACCACCCTCACCAAGTGCCTGGCGGGCGAGGGCACCCCCGCCGGGGGCACCATCACCAGGTCCGGCGAGGTCGGCTACCTCCCGCAGGACCCGCGCACCGGCGACCTCGACATCCTCGCCCGCGACCGCATCCTCTCCGCCCGCGGTCTCGACACGATCCTGCGCAAGATGCGCGAGAACGAGGACCGGATGGCGAACGGGCAGGGCGCCACCCGCGAGAAGGCGATGAAGAAGTACGAGCGCCTGGAGACGGAGTTCCTCACCAAGGGCGGGTACGCCGCCGAGGCCGAGGCCGCCACCATCGCCGCCGCGCTCAGCCTGCCCGACCGGGTGCTCGGCCAGCCCCTCCATACGCTCTCCGGTGGTCAGCGCCGCCGCGTCGAGCTGGCCCGGATCCTCTTCTCGGACGCCGACACCCTGCTCCTCGACGAGCCCACCAACCACCTCGACGCCGACTCCATCGTCTGGCTGCGCGACTACCTCAAGTCCTACCGCGGCGGCTTCGTCGTGATCTCCCACGACGTCGACCTGGTCGAGACGGTCGTCAACAAGGTGTTCTACCTCGACGCCAACCGCTCCCAGATCGACGTCTACAACATGGGCTGGAAGCTCTACCAGCAGCAGCGCGAGGCCGACGAGAAGCGCCGCAAGCGCGAGCGTCAGAACGCCGAGAAGAAGGCCGCGACCCTCAACGCGCAGGCCGACAAGATGCGTGCCAAGGCCACCAAGACCGTAGCCGCCCAGAACATGGCCAAGCGCGCCGACCGACTGCTCTCGGGCCTGGAGGCCGTGCGGGTCTCCGACAAGGTGGCCAAGCTGCGCTTTCCCGACCCCTCGCCCTGCGGCAAGACCCCGCTGATGGCGGAGGGCCTGTCCAAGTCGTACGGCTCGCTGGAGATCTTCACCGACGTCGACCTCGCCATCGACAAGGGCTCCCGCGTCGTCATCCTCGGTCTCAACGGCGCCGGCAAGACCACGCTGCTGCGCCTGCTCGGCGGCGCCGAGAAGCCCGACACCGGCGAGATCATCGAGGGCCACGGCCTCAAGCTCGGGTATTACGCCCAGGAACACGAGACGCTCGACCCGGAGCGCACGGTCCTGGAGAACATGCGCTCCGCCGCTCCCGACCTCGACCTCGTCGCGGTCCGCAAGACGCTCGGCTCCTTCCTCTTCTCCGGCGACGACGTCGACAAGCCCGCGGGTGTGCTCTCCGGCGGCGAGAAGACCCGGCTCGCGCTCGCGACCCTGGTCGTCTCCTCCGCCAACGTGCTCCTGCTCGACGAGCCGACGAACAACCTCGACCCCGCCAGCCGCGAGGAGATCCTCGGCGCGCTGCGCACCTACAAGGGAGCCGTCGTCCTCGTCACCCACGACGAGGGCGCCGTCGAGGCGCTCCAGCCGGAGCGGATCATCCTGCTCCCGGACGGCGTCGAGGACCTCTGGGGAGCGGACTACCGCGACCTCGTCGCCCTCGCCTGATCCATCGGGGATAGATCATTCGGCCTACGCGTGATCCATCATCTGCGTGAGGACGTCTCGTACTCCGGTGGTGCGCCCGGCGCTCACCCGCCGTGCGCCCCTTTTCCGGCCGCCTTGCTCCGTACGGCCCTGACCTGGCCGTTCTCCGGTCGGTCCGCGCGATGCGCCTTGGCTTGCCCGCCGGAATCAGGGATTCCGCTCGTGTCGACGTGCTTCTCGTCCGGGAAACCGCTCGTACCGACCTTGCCGAATGGGTGGCCAGGAAGCGCGGGAGGGGTGATCATGAGAGTCCAGAGCGCACTTCCCACGAGGAGGCACGGGTGGCCGAGACTCTGAAGAAGGGCAGCCGGGTAACCGGCGCCGCGCGTGACAAGCTCGCGGCAGACCTGAAGAAGAAGTACGACTCCGGTGCGAGCATCCGGGCGCTGGCCGAGGAAACCGGCCGCTCCTACGGGTTCGTCCACCGGATGCTCAGTGAGTCCGGAGTGACGCTGCGGGGACGTGGCGGCGCGACACGAGGCAAGAGGGCCGCTTCGGCCTGAGGTCTCTGAGCTCTCGGCGTCTTCGGCGTCATTCGGGCCCAACGGAACTCGGGGTGACCACCCGGCCGACCGCAAGGTCGTCCGGGTGGTTACTGTTCAGTCACTTCTTTCCGAGTGCTGACTGCACCCCATCCGGAGGCGCCCCATGACCTCGCTCGACACTGTGCTCGACAAGGACGGCGTACGGCTCACCGTTGACGATGCCGTCGCCACGGTGACGCTCACCCGTCCGGCCAAACGCAACGCTCAGTCTCCCGCTCTGTGGCGGGCGTTGACCGAGGCCGGACGGGCGCTGCCCGGCACGGTGCGCGTCGTGGTGCTCCGCGGCGAGGGCAAGTCCTTCTCCGCGGGCCTCGACCGGCAGGCCTTCACCCCCGAGGGATTCGACGGCGAGCCGTCGTTCCTCGACATGGCGCGCGGCCCGGAGGCCGAGCTCGACGCGACCATCGCCGAGTACCAGGAGGCGTTCACCTGGTGGCGCCGCAACGACCTCGTGTCGATCGCGACGGTCCAGGGCCACGCCATCGGCGCCGGTTTTCAGCTCGCCCTCGCCTGCGATCTGCGGATCGTCGCCGAGGACGTGCAGTTCGCCATGCGCGAGACGAGCCTCGGCCTCGTTCCCGACCTCACGGGCACCCACCCCCTGGTGCACCTCGTGGGGTATGCCCGCGCGCTCGAAATCTGCGCCACCGGCCGCTTCGTGCACGCCGAGGAGGCCGAGCGCACCGGCCTCGCCAACCTCGTGGTTCCCGCCGACCAGCTCGACGCGGCGGCCCGCGACCTGGCCGCCGCTCTGCTGGCGGCCCCCCGTGACGCCGTCGTCGAGACCAAGGCCCTCCTCGGCGGCGCGCTCTCGCGTGACTACGAGGAGCAGCGCGTCGCCGAGCGGGCCGCCCAGGGCCGCCGGCTCCGCGACCTGGCGGGCATCACCGACTGACCACCTCCGTGACCAGCACCGACACCGGCAGCCGCTCCTCCGTGGCCGCCGCCACCGCCGTGCGCACCGACCGGGCGACATCCAGCGTCCGGTGATCCGCGGCCGCCGCCACCTCGACCCGTACGTGGTCCGGGGCGGTGTGCACGGGGCTGCCCAGGACCCGGGTCAGTGAGACGACGCCCGGCGCCCCGGCGGCCGCCGTTGCCACCGGGCCCTCCGGCTTCGCGCCCCGGGCCGTGGCCGTCGCCGTCACCTGAGCGGTCACCTGATCGGGCGCGCCGTCCTCCAGCAATGCCGTCACCGTCAGATCCACCTCGGCGATCTCCAGACCCAGCCGGGCGGCGGCGGTGAGGAGCGCCGCGCGCAGGGCCGCCGCGGAGTCGGGCAGCGGCCGGTCCGGGGCGGCCGAGAACTCCGCCTCGATCCGAAGCGGCCCCGGCGGCAGCGCGCTCGGCG
>NZ_NEUE01000104.1 GCF_002910905.1 Streptomyces sp. SM11
CCCGCCGCTGACCGCCCGCTTCCTCGTGCACTGTGTGGGACGCAGGGGCCCGCCGCCCGCGATGTACGCCGCTGCCTGAGGGCACGGCGACGCACGCACGGCGGCAGCGCCCACTCCCCACACACGTAGCTACACGTACTCACGGAGAACGATCATGAGCAAGCGCAACACCCAGGCGAACAAGGCAGCGGCCCGCGAGCGGCTGCGCGCCGAGCGCGAGCGCCAGGCCAAGAAGGACAAGACCCGCAAGCAGCTCGTCGTGGCGGGCTCGGTCGTCGCCGCCCTCGCCGTGGTCGGCGGCATCAGCTACGGCGTGACGCAGCTGAACAAGCCGGACGCCTGGGAGGCGGCCGCCGACGCGAAGAACGTCACCGCGCCGAAGAACACCTCGGGCAAGGACGGCACCACCGTGGTGGTCGGCAAGTCGAGCGCGAAGAAGACCCTGGAGCTGTACGAGGACTCGCGCTGCCCGGTCTGCGCCACGTTCGAGCAGGGTGTCGGCGAGACCGTCTCGAAGGACGTCGAGGCCGGCAAGTACAAGGTCAAGTACGTCGGCGCGACCTTCATCGACAACACCGACAACGGCGAGGGCTCCAAGAACGCCCTGAGCGCGCTCGGTGCGGCGCTGGACGTGAGCCCCGAGGCGTTCATGGAGTACAAGGCCGCGCTGTACTCGGCGGAGTTCCACCCCGAGGAGAGCGACGACAAGTTCGCCAAGGACAGCTACCTCATCGACATCGCGGACTCCGTCGACGCCCTGAACGGGAACAAGGCCTTCCAGAAGAACGTGGAGGACGGCACGTACGACGCCTGGGCGATGAAGATGTCCGAGACGTTCGACAAGAGCGGGGTGCAGGGCACGCCGACGCTGAAGATGGACGACAAGAAGGTCACGGCGGAGGGCAGCGAGAACGCCCCCATGACGGCCGACGAGTTCACGAAGGCCGTCGACAAGGCGCTGAAGGCGTAGCGCCCGGCGGCCCCGGGGCCGCCGCCCGCTTCTACAGGGTGGCCAGGAAGCCGAGCGCGACCTTCCAGGTCTGCTCGGCGGCCGCCTGGTCGTAGTCGTGCAGATCGGGGTCGGTGAACAGGTGCCCGGCCCCGGGGTAGCGGTAGACCTCCACGTCCGCGCCCGTCCGCTGCATCTGGAGGTACCAGCTGTTCAGCCAGTCGTGGGACTCGAAGGGGTCCGGGTCCGCGACGTGCAGCTGGACGGGGAGCTCGTCCACCGAGGCGTTCTCGGCGATGTCCGAGGTACCGTGGAACAGCAGCAGCCCGCGGACCTTCGCGTCACCCAGGGCCAGGGTCTGCGCGATCGCCGCGCCGAGGGAGAAGCCGGCGTAGACGAGCCCCTGGTCGGAGTAGGGCGCGGCAGCGAGCACGGCCCGCTTCAGCAGCTCCTCCTTGCCGACCTCGTCCTTGTAGGCCATCCCCTCTTCCACCGTGTCAAAGGTGTGCCCCTCGAACAGATCGGGCACGCGCACCTCATGGCCGGCGTCCCTGAGACGCGCGGCCGCGGCGTGCACGGCGGGCCTGAGCCCGTACGTCGAGTGGAAAAGCATGATGTTCATGAGGCCCATGGTGCCATTTGTACCCAGAGGGCTGCCCCACCGCTTGGAGGACCAAGGAAATGGAAAGCGTGCTGCGCCCGCTGATCGTGATCGGCGGTGCCGTGGTGATCACCCTGCTGGTCGGCTGGCTGGTCGACCTGCTGCTGCGGCGGGCCGACAGCCGTCATCACGAGACCCCGCTGTGGGGGCTGCTGCGGCGCTGCCGGCCTCCGTTGCAGGTGGTGATCATCACGGCGCTGCTGCGCGGCAGCTACCGCCAGTCGGGCATCGCCTGGGTGTGGGACCACCGGGTCGGAATAGGCCAGGTCCTGACCCTGGTGCTGATCGGCGCGTCCGCCTGGCTGGTGGTGCGGGTCGCGGCGACGGTCGTGGAGGCCAGTTACAGCCGGTACGCGGCGGCCACCCGCGATCCGGCCCGGGTCCGCCGGGTCCGTACGCAGGTGACCCTGATCCAGCGGGTGGTCATCGCCGTGGTGACGGTGGTCGCCATCGCGGCGATGCTGCTGACGTTCCCCCCGATGCGGGCGGTCGGCACGTCGATGCTGGCCTCGGCCGGTCTGCTCGGCATCGTCGCGGGCGTCGCCGCCCAGTCGACGCTCGGCAACCTCTTCGCCGGGCTCCAGATCGCGTTCGGCGACATGGTGCGGATCGGTGACACCGTGGTGGTGGACGGCGAGTGGGGCACGATCGACGAGATCACCCTGACGTTCCTGTCGGTACGGACCTGGGACGAGCGGCGGATCACGATGCCGGTCTCGTACTTCACCAGCAAGCCTTTCGAGAACTGGTCGCGCGGTGGGGCGCAGATGACCGGCACGGTCTACTTCCAGCTCGATCACTCCGCTCCGGTGGCCGCGATGCGGGAGAAGCTGCGGGACCTCCTCGGGGACATCGCCGCATGGGACGGCCGGGACTGGTCGCTGGCCGTCACCGACACCACACCGACCACCATCGAGGTGCGCGCGGTGGTCACGGCGAAGGACGCGAACGACATCTGGACGGCACGCTGCGCGGTGCGCGAGCAGCTGATCGGCTGGCTGCGCGACCACCATCCGTACGCGCTGCCGCGGATCGCCACCTCCCCCGCCCTGCTGCCGCCGGGCGAGCAGTGGGCGGAGCTGACGGGCTCGACGAGCCGGGCGGGCGGCAGCGGAACGGAGTCGCCCGCCGGCCGGGGCGACTCCAAGGCCCCGCGCCTGGGCCAAGGCTGAACCCGCGCCCGGGTGGTCCGGCGCGGGGCGTGCCCGGGACGGTTCAGCGCAGGGAGCGGACGTCCAGAGACCGCAGCACCCGGTCCACGACCTCCGGGTCGGAGCCGGGCTCGCTGCGGGCGGAGAGCACCTCGTGGCGGGCGGCCGACATCATCTCGCGCTGGACACGGCTGATCGCCTTGAAGCGCTCGGCCCGCTTGGCGTAGGCCTCGCGCCGCTCCTCGTCGACCATGTCCGGGCTGATCCGGGCCCCGATGTCGTACGCGGCGCGCTGGAGCCGCTCCACGACCTCCTCGGGGAACTCCTCGACCTCCTGGATCTCCTTGAGGCGGAACTTGGCGGCCTTGGCGGCCCGGACGGCGAGCTCCCGCTCCAGCGCTTCCTCGGCGTCGGTGTCGGCCCGGACCTTCAGCTTCCGCACCAGCCAGGGCAGGGTGAGCCCCTGGCAGACCAGGGTGGCCATGATCACGGCGAACGCGATGAAGATGATCTCGTCGCGCCCGGGGAAGGGCTGCCCGTCGTTGGTCTCCAGCGGGATCGCCAGCGCCAGGGCGACCGATGCCACCCCGCGCATCCCGGCCCACCACATCACGACGGTCTCCCGCCAGCTGGTGGGGATCTCCTCGCTGACGTCCCGGCGGGTGTGCAGCCGCTTGGCCAGCCAGGTCGCGGGCAGCAGGTACAGCAGCCGTACGCCGACGACGACCGCGACGATCGCGAGCCCCCAGCCGGCCATCTCCAGGGCGTGCCCGTCGGCGGTGCCGAACACGCTGTGCAGCTCCAGGCCGATCAGCCCGAAGGCCACACCGGTGACCAGGGTGTCGACGATGTCCCAGAAGGTACGTCCGGTGAGCCGGCCCAGCACGTCGTCGGCGTCGGCGGTGTGCTCGGCGAGGAACAGCGCGACGGTCAGGACGGCCAGCACGCCGGAGCCCATCAGCTCCTCCGCGAGGACGTAGGCGACGAAGGGCACCAGCAGCGTCAGGCCGACCTGGAGGGTGGCGTCGCCCAACAGGTTCATCAGCTTGATGGTGAGCCAGCCGAGCGCGAGGCCGACGGCGACCGCGACGACGGCGGAGAGGACCAGCAGTCCGAAGGCCTCGGGGAGCGAGAAGGTGCCGCTGACGGCGGCGGCGATGGCCACGTGGTAGAGCACGATGGCGGTCACGTCGTTGAAGAGCCCCTCGCCCTCCAGGATCGACACCAGCCGGCGCGGCAGCCCCACGGAGCCCGCCACGGCGGTCGCCGCGACCGGGTCGGGCGGGGCGACGAGCGCGCCGAGGGCGACGGCCGCTGCGATGGGCAGCCCCGGCACGATCGCGTTGGCGACCGCGGCGACGACGGCCGTGGTGACGAAGACGAGGGCCACGGCCAGCAGGAAGATCGGGCGTCTGTTGGCGGCGAACTGCCGCCAGGAGGTGCGCTGCGCGGTGGCGTAGAGCAGCGGCGGGAGCAGCGCGGGGAGGATGATCTCCGGTGGGATGCCGACGTTCGGCACGAACGGCATGAACGCCATCGCGATGCCGGCGAGCGTCATCAGCACCGGAGCCGGCAGCCCCAGCCGTGCTCCGAGCGGCACGGTGACCACGGCTCCGAACAGCAGGAGGAGGAGCAAGGACATCTGTTCCACGAGGTGCCTTCCCCAGCGTGCGGGTCCGGCACATCACGGGCGGCCGAACAAGGCTCCCACCCTGTCACGCGGAGTGCGCGATTCGGCCGATCCCCCCCGATTCCGGCACTCAGGCCGGGGGGATCTCCCGCCGCATCGCCCGGTGCGGCATGCCCGCGTCGGGGAACTCGGGGCCGTACGCGACGTATCCGAGCCGCTCGTAGAAGCCGAGGGCGTGGGTCTGGGCGTGCAGGTCGACGGCGGCCAGGCCCAGCTTCCGTGCCTCGCCCTCGATGGCCCGTACGAGGGCCGCGCCGACCCCGAGGCCGCGGGCTTCCCGGCTCACGGCGAGCCGGCCCAGCGAGCCGACGGCCAAGTCGCCGCCGGTCCTGCCGGCCGCGTCCGCGCCGTGCAGCAGCCGTCCCGTGCCGAGCGCGGTACCGTCCGCGGCGACGGCCAGGACATGCACCGCGGTCGCGTCGTAGGCGTCGTACTCCAGTTCCTCGGGCACGTGCTGCTCACCGACGAAGACGTCCTTGCGGACCTGGAAGCAGGCTTGGAGGTCGCTCTCCTCGGCGGCCCTGCGGGTGCTGTACGGAGATGGGGCGGAGCTCACTGGCTCTCCGCGGAGATGGTGTCGAGGGCGTGCTGGAGGTCGGCCGGGTAGGTGCTGGCGAACTCCACCCAGCTGCCGTCGCTCGGGTGCTCGAAGCCCAGGCGCACGGCGTGCAGCCACTGGCGGGTCAGCCCGAGGCGCTTGGCCAGGGTCGGGTCCGCGCCGTACGTGAGGTCGCCGACACAGGGGTGGCGGTGGGCGGACATGTGGACCCGGATCTGGTGGGTGCGGCCGGTCTCCAGCTTGATGTCGAGAAGGCTGGCGGCGCGGTAGGCCTCGATCAGGTCGTAGTGGGTCACCGACGGCTTGCCCTCGGCGGTGACCGCCCACTTGTAGTCGTGGTTGGGGTGGCGGCCGATGGGGGCGTCGATGGTGCCGCTCATCGGGTCCGGGTGGCCCTGGACCAGGGCGTGGTACTTCTTGTCGACGATCCGGTCGCGGAACTGGGCCTTGAGCAGGGTGTAGGCCCGCTCGGACTTGGCGACGACCATCAGGCCGGAGGTACCGACGTCGAGGCGGTGGACGATGCCCTGGCGCTCGGCGGCGCCGGACGTCGAGATCCGGTAGCCGGCGGCGGCGAGGCCGCCGATGACGGTGGTGCCGGTCCAGCCGGGGCTGGGGTGGGCGGCGACGCCGACCGGCTTCATGATGACGACGATGTCGTCGTCGTCGTGGACGATCTCCATGCCCGCGACGGGCTCGGCGACGATCTGGACGGGAGCGGCCGCCTGCGGCATCTCCACTTCCAGCCAGGCGCCCCCGTGGACCCGCTCGGACTTCCCGGCCACCGAACCGTCCACCTGGACCTTCCCGGCTGCGGCCAGCTCGGCGGCCTTGGTGCGGGAGAAACCGAACATCCTGGAGATGGCGGCGTCGACACGCTCGCCTTCCAGGCCGTCCGGTACGGGCAGGGTGCGGATCTCGGGGTGCGTACTCACCTGTCGAGTATGCCTTGCGCCCGCCGCTCCCCGCGCCGCCCGGGCGTCCCTCTAGTCCTTGTGGACGGTCCCGTCGGGGTCGAGGCCCTTGAAGGAGAGGATCACGATGAGGATGCCGCCGCACACGATGGCGGAGTCGGCGAGGTTGAAGACGGCGAAGTGCTTGGGGGCGATGAAGTCCACCACCGCGCCCTCGAACACGCCGGGCGCCCGGAAGAGGCGGTCGGTGAGGTTGCCGAGCGCACCGCCCAGGAGGAGGCCCAGGGCGATGGCCCACGGCAGGCTGTAGAGCTTGCGGGCCAGCCGGATGATCACCACGATCACCCCGGCGGCGATGATGGTGAAGATCACCGTGAACGCCTCGCCGAACCCGAACGCGGCGCCCGCGTTCCGGATCGCCCGGAACTGCAGCCAGTCGCCGATGATGTCGATCGGCGGCTGGTGCTCCAGCTTCGCGACCACGACCATCTTGGTGACCAGGTCCAGGAGATAGGCCACGACGGCCACGCTCAGGAGAACGAGGACCTTCCGCTTGCCCCGCCCCGCGTTCACGGCGGCGTCGGCGGCCGTGCTGCCGCCCTCGTCCGTGCCCTCGGCATCGGGATTTTCCGGCGTACCGATGATGCGCTCCGCCTCTGCCACGTGAATCCCTCGACCTAGGTGCCTGACTGAGGATGAGCGTACGACACACCTGTGCGGATCAGCCGCGCCGCTCCTGCTTCTGTTTGTCCTCGACGCACAGGGTGGCCCGGGGGAAGGCCTGCATCCGCGCCTTGCCGATCGGTTTGCCGCAGACCTCGCAGAGCCCGTACGTCCCCGCCTCCAGACGGGCCAGCGCCCGCTCGGTCTGCTCCAGCATCTCCTGGGCGTTGGCGGCCAGCGACAGCTCGTGCTCGCGGGTGATGTTCTTGGTGCCGGTGTCGGCCTCGTCGTCGCCCGCGCCGTCCCCGGAGTCCCGCATGAGACCGGCGAGGGCCGCGCCGGAGGCCTCCAGCTCACTGCGGAGCCGCAGCGTCTCGCTGGTCAGCAGCGTCCGCGCCTCGGTGACCTCCTCGGGCGTCCAGGGGTCCTCCCCGGGCCGGACGGCCAGCTCGTCGGGGGCGGCGGCGCGGGCCGGCGGCACGGGGGCCGTGGCCTGTGCTCCTGCTGCGGAACGACTCGCGCTCTTCTTGGCTACCACCGTGTGGGCTCCCGTCTGCTCGGCGGCCCGGGCCGCCTCCGTGGCCGCCGTCGCGGCCTTTTCCGACGCCTTCTTTGCCGCGCTCTTCCTGGCGGTGCTCTTCTTCGCGGCCGGCTCCTCGCCGGCCGCCGTCTTCTTCGCCGCGCTCTTCTTGGCCGCCGTCTTCTTGGCGACGGCCTTCTTCGCCGTGCTCTTCCTCTTCGCGGGCGCGGCCTCCTGGCCGGCCGGTGGCTCGTGGGTGCCGTCGTGCTCAGCCGCGGTCTCTTCCGCCGTCTTCTTCGCCACCATGGCCGCGGCCCCTTCACATATTGTGATCTTGCTCGCGAATCGTGCTGGGACGATAAATCGACTCCAGCCCCGCGGCAACGGGGCACGCCGCCTTCTCCCCCCTCCCCGTATCCGGTCGTGGCGCGCCTGCCTCCGTTGTTCCCAGCTCCCCGCCCGGTAATCCGGCCCCCGGACCTCGCCGGGAAGTCCTGGGACCCCGTCCCGCCAGTCGAGTCACGTCCGCGCGCCGCCGATAACCGGTCGGCCGTCGCCCGTACGGGCCCGTACACTGGCCCCAGCGAGAGGCTTGGATGGGACGAGTAGCGCCGTACGCAGCCAGCAGCGACCCGGGGACGGTGGGAGCCCGGGGGCGAGCGCGTCGTGAAGATCACCCCGGAGCCGCCGGAAGAACGCTTGGAACCGTGGGCCCCCACGGGCTCAAGCCACTAGACCCGGCATCGCGACCCCAATGAGGGGGCCACGGGCGCACACCCGGGGCCAAGGAGGGTGGTACCGCGGGAGCCGAGACGCTCTCGTCCCTCCGACGGAAGTGGAACACGTCCGCCGGAGGAAGCCGCACATGACATCGCCGCAGTACCGCCAGGTACCCGCCCAGGTCGACCTGCCCGCGCTGGAGCACGCCGTGCTCGACTTCTGGCGCGAGAGCAAGGTCTTCGCCAAGAGCCTCGACCAGTCCGTGGGCCGCCCCGAGTGGGTCTTCTACGAGGGCCCGCCCACCGCAAACGGCATGCCGGGCGCGCACCACATCGAGGCCCGCGTCTTCAAGGACGTCTTCCCCCGCTTCCGCACCATGCAGGGCTACCACGTCGGCCGCAAGGCCGGCTGGGACTGCCACGGCCTGCCGGTCGAGCTCGCGGTCGAGAAGGAGCTGGGCTTCAACGGCAAGAAGGACATCGAGGCGTTCGGCATCGCCGAGTTCAACGCCAAGTGCCGTGAGTCGGTGACCCGGCACACCGACGCGTTCGCCGAGCTGACGACCCGCATGGGCTACTGGGTCGACCTGGACGACGCGTACCGCACGATGGACCCGGAGTACGTGGACTCCGTGTGGTGGTCGCTCAAGGAGATCTTCAACAAGGACCTGCTGGTCCAGGACCACCGGGTCGCCCCCTGGTGCCCGCGCTGCGGCACCGGCCTGTCCGACCACGAGCTGGCCCAGGGCTACGAGACGGTCGTCGACCCCTCGGTCTTCGTCCGCTTCCCCCTCACCTCCGGCCCGCTGGCCGGTGAGGCGGCCCTCCTGGTCTGGACGACCACCCCCTGGACACTGGTCTCCAACACGGCGGTCGCCGCCCACTCCGAGGTCCGCTACGTCGTCGCGACGAACGGCGAGGAGAAGCTCGTCGTCGCCGAGCCGCTCCTGGAGAAGGCGCTCGGCGAGGGCTGGGAGGCCACCGGCCGGTCGTTCACCGGCGCCGAGATGGAGCGCTGGACCTATGAGCGCCCCTTCGCGCTGGTCGACTTCCCCGCCGAGGCGCACTACGTCGTCAACGCCGAGTACGTGACGACCGAGGACGGTACGGGTCTGGTCCACCAGTCCCCCGCGTTCGGCGCCGACGACCTCCTGGTCTGCCGCGCGTACGGCCTGCCGGTGGTCAACCCGGTCCGCCCGGACGGCACGTTCGAGGAGAATCTGCCCCTGGTCGGCGGCGTCTTCTTCAAGAAGGCCGACGAGGCGCTCACCGCGGACCTGGACGCACGCGGCAAGCTCTTCCGCCATGTCCCGTACGAGCACAGCTACCCGCACTGCTGGCGCTGCCACACCGCGCTCCTCTACTACGCACAGCCGTCCTGGTACATCCGTACGACCGCGATCAAGGACCGGCTCCTCCAGGAGAACGAGAAGACCAACTGGTTCCCGGACTCGGTCAAGAACGGCCGCTTCGGCGACTGGCTGAACAACAACGTCGACTGGGCGCTCTCCCGCAACCGCTACTGGGGCACGCCGCTGCCGATCTGGCGCTGCGAGGACAACCACCTGACGTGCGTGGGCTCACGCGCGGAACTCACAGAACTCACGGGCACCGACCAGTCGTCGCTCGACCCCCACCGCCCGTTCATCGACGAGATCACCTTCACCTGCTCGCACGAGAAATGCCAGCTGGAGGCGTACCGCGTACCGGAGGTCATCGACGCCTGGTACGACTCGGGTTCGATGCCGTTCGCGCAGTGGGGCTACCCGTACAAGAACAAGGAGATCTTCGAGAGCCGCTACCCGGCGCAGTTCATCTCGGAGGCCATCGACCAGACTCGCGGCTGGTTCTACACGCTGATGGCGGTCGGCACCCTGGTCTTCGACAAGTCGAGTTACGAGAACGTCGTCTGCCTGGGCCACATCCTCGCCGAGGACGGCCGCAAGATGTCCAAGCACCTGGGGAACATCCTCCAGCCGATCCCGCTGATGGACCAGCACGGGGCGGACGCGGTGCGGTGGTTCATGGCGGCGGGCGGCTCCCCGTGGGCGGCACGCCGGGTGGGCCACGGCACGATCCAGGAGGTCGTCCGCAAGACGCTCCTCACCTACTGGAACACGGTCGCCTTCCAGGCCCTGTACGCACGCACCTCCAACTGGGCCCCGTCGGCGGCCGACCCGGCCCCGGCGGACCGCACCGTCCTGGACCGCTGGCTGCTGAGCGAACTCAACGCGCTGGTGGACCAGATGACGGTCGCGATGGAGGGCTACGACACCCAGCGCGCCGGCAAGCTGCTCTCGGCGTTCGTGGACGACCTCTCGAACTGGTACGTACGCCGCTCGCGCCGCCGCTTCTGGCAGGGCGACAAGGCGGCGCTGCGCACGCTGCACGAGGTCGTCGAGACGGTGACCCGGCTGATGGCCCCGCTGACCCCGTTCATCACCGAGCGGGTCTGGCAGGACCTGGTCGCGCCGGTCACCCCCGACGCCCCGGAATCGGTCCACCTCTCCTCCTGGCCGAAGGCGGACCCGTCGGCGATCGACCCGGCGCTCTCGACCCGGATGGCACTGGTGCGCCGCCTGGTGGAGCTGGGCCGGGCCACGCGCGCCGAGTCGGGCGTGAAGACCCGCCAGCCGCTGTCGCGAGCACTGGTGGCGGCGACGGGCTTCGAGTCGCTTTCCCCCGAACTGCGGGCGCAGATCACGGAGGAGCTGAACGTCACATCGCTCGCCTCGCTCTCCGAGGTGGGCGGTTCGCTGGTCGACACGACCGCGAAGGCCAACTTCCGGGCCCTGGGCAAGCGGTTCGGCAAGGGCGTGCAGGCGGTGGCCAAGGCGGTGGCGGACACGGACGCGGCAGCCCTCTCGCTCGCCCTGCGCGAAGGCACCGCCTCGGTGGAGGTGGACGGCGAGCAGATCACCCTCTCCCCCGACGAGGTCATCATCACGGAGACCCCGCGCGAGGGCTGGTCGGTCGCCTCCGACTCGGGCGCGACGGTCGCCCTGGACCTGGAGATCACCCCGGATCTGCGCCGTGCGGGCCTGGCCCGTGACGCGATCCGCCTGATCCAGGAGGCCCGCAAGAACAGCGGCCTGGACGTCGCCGACCGCATCGCCGTCCGCTGGACCTCGACGTCGCCGGCGACGGTGGAGGCCCTCACCGAGCACACCCCGCTGATCTCCGACGAGGTGCTCGCCCTGGACTACGCGGAGGGCGAGGCGGACGCCACGTACGGCGAGGTGTTCGAGGACGAGGGCCTGGCCCTGACGTTCCGCCTGCGCAAGCAGTAGCCCGTACGCAAGCGAAGGGCCCGGCCGGAAGCGTTCCGGCCGGGCCCTTCCCCGTACCCCCTCAGGGGCCCCGCCCCCGAACCCCCGCGCCTCAATCGCCGGCGAGGCTACAAGATGTCCTCAATCGCCGGACGGGCTGGTTTCGGGGCTCTAAGGACGAAGGGAGCCAGGGACGCGCCGCCCACGGCGAAGGGCCGGGCCCCGGGAAATCCCGGGGCCCGGCCCTTCGCCTGCCGACGGCTACGCGCTCAGCGAGCGCGAACCGCTCAGTTGTCGTCCTCGTCGATCAGGAACCCACGCATCGGCGAAGGTGCCTGCTGCATCGGCTGCGGCGCCTGCGGCCGCACCGGCGCCATGGGCTGCGTCATCGCGGGCGACATCTGCTGCTGGCCGCCGTAGGACGGCGCACCGCCCATGGACTGGCCGCCGCCCATCTGCTGGCCGCCGTGGCCGCCGTGGTTGGAGCCGCCCATGGAGTGACCCATCGCACCCGCACCGGCCGGGGCCAGCGAGGGGGACGGCGGCAGCGAAGCGGTCGCCGGAGTCCGCGGCGGGGCGAGCGAGTCGTCCGCCTGGGTCTCCAGCTGACGCAGCTGGCTCTCCAGGTAGGACTTCAGCCGCGTGCGGTACTCGCGCTCGAAGCCGCGCAGGTCCTCGACCTTGCGCTCCAGCGTCGCGCGGGCCGACTCCAGCGAGCCCATGGCCACACGGTGCTTCTCCTGCGCGTCCCGCTCCAGGGCGTCGGCCTTGGCGCGCGCGTCGCGTTCCAGGCCCTCGGCACGGCTGCGCGCCTCGCCGACGATCTTGTTGGCCTCGGAACGGGCCTCCGCGATCGCCTGGTCGGCGGTCTGCTGTGCGAGCGAGAGGACACGGGCGGCGCTGTCGCCACCGGGGCCCTGCCCCTGCTGCTGCTGCATCTGCGGCGGCTGCATCTGCTGCATCTGCTGCTGCTGGGGGTGCTGACCCATGGGGCCACCCATCGGGCCACCCATGGGACCGCCCTGCATCGGACCGGAGCCGTGCGGACCCTGCGGACCGGGACCGTGGCCGCCCTGGGGGCCGTGGCCACTGGGACCTGCGGGCAGCTGCGGCGCGCCACCGGGCAGCTGGGGCGGACCCATCTGCGGGGGCTGCTGCTGCGGCGGTCCTGATATGGCGGCAGGAACGGGGGCACCCGGGCGGTCCTGCTGTTCCGGAGGCTTGCGCATGCCCTGCTGCTGCTGTTGCTGCTGCTGCTGGTTCTGCGCGGCGGCACGCGTCGCGGCGGCCAGCTTGGCGCGCAGGTCCTCGTTCTCACGGAGCAGACGGGTCAGCTCCGATTCGACCTCGTCTAGAAAGGCATCGACCTCGTCCTCGTCATAGCCTTCTCGGAGGCGGACGGTCGTGAACTGCTTGTTCCGCACGTCCTCGGGGGTCAACGGCATCTCTTCTTCACCTCTACGTAGTCGTCGGCAGTCGGCAAGACCGTATCGCTCACAACCTGACCACAACGCTGATCAGGATGTAGACGATGATCATCAGAACGAAGAAGGACAGGTCGAGTGCCACGCCCCCGAGACGCAGCGGCGGGATGAATCGCCGCAGAAGCTTGAGCGGTGGATCGGTGACAGTGTAGGTGGCCTCAAGTACGACCACCATCGCCTTGCCGGGTTGCCATGAACGTGCGAACTGGAAGACATAGTCCATGACCAGCCGGAAGATCAGCACGATGAGGAAACACATCAGCGCGATATAGACCACATCCAGTGCGACGCCCATGTCCCGCGCTTCCCTCTCCCCTGGCTCTCGTAGCTCCGGCCTCGTGGCCGGCACCGGCCTCTCGGCCGGGTTGTTCCCGGTGTCGTGTTCTCAGCTCTGGTTGAAGAATCCGCCCTCTGCGATGCGGGCCTTGTCCTCCGCCGTGACATCGACGTTAGCAGGCGACAGCAGGAACACCTTCTGCGTCACGCGTTCAATGCTGCCATGGAGACCGAAGACGAGTCCTGCGGCAAAGTCGACAAGTCGCTTCGCGTCCGTATCGTCCATCTCCGTGAGATTCATGATCACCGGAGTGCCCTCACGGAAGTGTTCCCCGATGGTACGGGCCTCGTTGTAGGTCCTGGGGTGCAGCGTGGTGATGCGGTACGACTCCCGCTCGGACACGACCTTGGGCATGATCACCGGTGCGTTCTTCTCCATGTTCGGGCGTTCAGGTGTGATGGATGCCACGGGGGCGATTCGGGCGGGTCGCCCGCTTTCCGCGGGGAGCTGAACCGGCTCGCGCTGCGCGGGCGGTTGCACCACTCGCACCGGTTCGCCCCTTTCGCGCTCACGCTCTCGCTCCACCTGGTGCGGGGGCTGATGCCGCCGCCGGTCGCGCTCGGGCTCCGGCTCAGGTTCGAATTCGTCATCGGGGTCGAACCCCGGACCGTCGTACCCATCGTCCTCCACGAGGCCGAGGTAGACCGCCATCTTGCGCATCGCGCCGGCCATGCTCCGAGTCCTCCGCTCTGTGGTGGATCGGCATTCGTCACCAAGTGCCCGCGATCCACTGTGGCCTGTCCGCCGTAAGCGGTAATGACCATATTTTCTGCTGTGGTCCGACTTGCTTCGCGACGTTACCCGAGCCGGGGTCGGACTCCGAGTACCGCCGTACCGACGCGTACATGTGTCGCTCCGGCCGCCACCGCGTCCTCCAGGTCCCCGCTCATACCTGCGGAGACCATGTTCGCAGCCGGATGACCGGCGCGCAGGCGGGATGAGATTTCCATCAGCCGGTCGAAAGCGGCCCGTTGCCGGCCGGCGTACTCCCCTGCCAGCGGCGCCACGGTCATCAGGCCGTCGAGCCGGAGTCCGGGAGCCGCGCCGATCGCGGCCGCCAACTCCTCGACCCCGTCCGGCGCGACGCCGCCGCGCTCACCGCGCGCACCGCCCTCCGCGTCCAGGGCGACCTGGATCAGACAGCCGAGTTCACGCTCTCCGCGCACCGCGGCGGCGGAGAGGGCGGTGACCAGCTTGGCGCGGTCCACCGACTGCACGACATCGGCATAACTGGTCACAGAACGAACCTTGTTCGTCTGCAATTGTCCGACAAAGTGCCATGTCAGCGAAAGATCCGCGCAAGCGGTGGCCTTGGGGGCCGCGTCCTGGTCACGATTCTCCGCGACATGGCGCACACCGAGTTCATGCAGGATCCGCACATCGCTCGCGGGGTAGGTCTTGGTGACCACGATCAGGGTCACTTCTTCGCGCTTGCGACCGGCCGAGGTGCAGGAGGAGGTGATCCTTTCCTCCACCTGTGCCAGATTCGCGGCGAGTTGAGCCTTACGGTCCGTCATGCCCTATCAGTCCAACCAGACATATCCGGCGAGCCGCCCGGTGGTGCGGTCGCGGCGGTACGAGAAGTGGTCGCCCGATTCCAGGGTGCAGTACGGCGAGGAGTGCCGGTCCGCCACACCGAGGGCGGCGAGCTGGGCGTGGACTCCGCCGGTGACGTCGACCGCCGGGGTTCCCCAGCTGGTCTCGGACCAGGCGCCGGGGACGGCCCCGGCGACCTCGGCCCGCATCGCCTCCGGCACTTCGTAGCACCGTCCGCAGACGGCCGGCCCGGTGTGCGCGGTGATCCGGGAGGGGTGTGCGCCGAGCGCGACCATGGCCTCGACCGCCGCCGGAACGACCCCGGCGACCAGCCCCGGCCGCCCGGCGTGCGCCGCCCCGACGACTCCGGCGACCGGGTCGGCCAGAAGAACGGGGGTGCAGTCGGCGGTGAGGACCGCGAGCGGCAGCCCGCGCCGGGCGGTCACCACCGCGTCCACGGCCGGAATGTCCGCGTCCGCACCCCAGGGTCCGTCCACCACCGCGACATCCCGGCCGTGCACCTGGTTCATCCAGACGACCGACGCCGGGTCGAGACCGAGGCGACGGGCCGCACGCTCCCGGTTCGCGCCGACGGCGGCGGGGTCGTCGCCGACCGCGCCGCCGAGGTTGAGCTCACCGTACGGAGCGGCGCTCACTCCGCCCCACCGGTCGGTGAAGGCGAATTGAGCGCTGCCCGTGACGGGTGCCGCCTGGTGCTGAGCTATCACTTCAAGAAGTCCGGAACGTCCAGCTCTTCGGCCTGGGTGTCCTGGTAGGGACGGGCCGGCGGGACGTGCGGCGGAGCGACCGGCCCGAGCGCGCTCTCGCTCGAAGCCGACGCGGGGGCCTGCTCGGCCGGGGCCGGGCTCTCCTCGCGCGGAGGTACGGAACCGAGTCCGCCCGTCGGGCGCGTGGACTCGGCGGAGGACCTGACCGGGGCGGCCGGCTCCTCGCGCTTGTTGCTGTTCGCGCCGAGCACGTTCTCCCGGCGGGTCGGCGGCTGTCCGCCGTCGAAGCCCGCCGCGATCACGGTGACCCGCACCTCGTCGCCCAGGGCGTCGTCGATGACGGCGCCGAAGATGATGTTGGCCTCGGGGTGCGCCGCCTCGCTCACCAGCTGGGCGGCCTCGTTGATCTCGAAGAGACCGAGGTCGCTGCCGCCGGAGATGGAGAGCAGGACACCGCGGGCGCCGTCGATGGAGGCTTCCAGGAGGGGCGAGGAGATCGCCATCTCCGCCGCCGCCACCGCGCGGTCGTCGCCGCGTGCCGAGCCGATGCCCATGAGCGCCGACCCGGCCTCGGACATGACCGACTTGACGTCGGCGAAGTCGAGGTTGATCAGACCCGGCGTGGTGATGAGGTCGGTGATGCCCTGGACACCCGAGAGCAGCACCTGGTCGGCCGACTTGAACGCGTCGAGCACACTGACCTGGCGGTCCGAGATGGACAGCAGTCGGTCGTTGGGAATGACGATGAGGGTGTCGACCTCTTCGCGGAGTTCGGCGATGCCGTCCTCCGCCTGGTTCGCGCGTCGCCGGCCCTCGAAGGTGAACGGGCGGGTGACCACGCCGATCGTCAGGGCGCCGAGCGAGCGCGCGATGTTGGCGACGACGGGTGCGCCGCCGGTGCCGGTGCCGCCGCCCTCTCCGGCGGTGACGAAGACCATGTCGGCCCCCTTGAGGACCTCCTCGATCTCCTCACGGTGGTCCTCTGCCGCCTTACGACCGACGGCCGGGTTCGCCCCGGCGCCGAGGCCCCGGGTGAGTTCGCGGCCGACGTCGAGCTTGACGTCGGCGTCGCTCATCAACAGGGCTTGTGCGTCCGTGTTGATCGCGATGAACTCGACGCCCTTGAGACCGACCTCGATCATTCGGTTGATGGCATTGACACCACCGCCGCCGACACCGATGACCTTGATGACTGCGAGGTAGTTCTGCGGTGCTGCCACGTCGAAGGCCTCTCGCCTCGAGTTACGTGTCGTCGCTCTGCGGTGGACCCGCGGCGACGACTGATGTCGATGGGGACGGTCCGAACGCCGACCCAAACCCTAACGTTCAAGTTTAGGGTTACCAGTGTGTCTGCTTCCTGGACTCTTCCGAACAGGACACTAAGTCGACAAGTGGCGCACGTTCAACGAACACGCCGAACCTCCCGTTTTTCTTTTCACCCTATGTGATCACCCGTAGCGCTGACCAACCAGGGTGCTGGCCAGCACTGATGCCCGTCAACTCGCCGACACTGCCGGGGCGGTGGGAGCGCTTACGTCGAAGTGTCCCGCTTTGGGGGCGGCTTTCATGAGTGCGGTGAGGACGCGTGCCTTCACCGGACCATCCTCGCCGCTCCCCCAGGTCACCACACGATCCCGGGTGAGCCGCAAGAAGATCGCGTCGAACGAGTTGACCCGTACGGTCTCGGTGTCCTTGGCGACGCCCGTCGGAAGGTCGCCGACCACCCGGACCGCTTCCCGCAACAGACGGTCACCGCCGAAGCGGCGAAGGCTCGCGGACGGTTCGGGAGTCAGCTCCAGCAGGGGCACACCCTCCGGCGCCGTGTCCACGGTGGCGAAGCGCACGCCCTTGGCATCCACTTCCACGAACTTCCCGTCCTTCTCGACGAGCAGGACCGGCTTCCGTTCCGTCACCTTAAGGCCGATGCCGTCCGGCCAGGACCGAACGACATCAACTGTGTCGATACGAGGCAACTTCTGGCGCAACCGGCGCTCCATGGCGCCGGTGTCCACGGAGACCAGCGGGGCGCCGACCGGAGTGGCGGCAACCGCTTCCACCTCTTCGCGGGTCAGGACCTCGACGCCACTCGTGCTGACCTTCTCGACGCGGAGCCAGGAGGACCCGTACAGCACCCAGATCACGAACGCGGTGAGCAGGGCGGCCACCACCGCGATCAGGATCAGCAGCGTACGGCGGCTGATCCGGGGCCCTTCGGGGCCGATGTACGGCGGGCGAGCGGAGGTGTCCGCCCGCCCGGATGCGCCGCGCTGGGCGGTCGTCGGTCCGGCCACGCTCGCTCCTTCGCCGGATCCGGGGCACCCGCCCCGGATCCGCACCGCATCGCGCCGTACGCCTAGCGGCGTGCGGCGATCGCCTCGTACACCATGCCGACGAGCAGGTCGTCGGCGTCGCGCCGGCCGAACTCGGCCGCGGCGCGGGACATTTCGTACAACCGGTGAGGGTCCGACATTACCGGCAGGACGTTGCCCTGCACCCATTCCGGGGTGAGCGCCGCGTCGTCCACCAGCACGCCGCCGCCGGCGTTGACCAGCGGCTGGGCGTTGAGCCGCTGTTCGCCGTTGCCGATGGGCAGCGGGACGTAGGCGGCGGGGAGCCCCACGGCGGAGAGTTCGGCGACGGTCATCGCGCCGGCGCGGCAGAGCATCATGTCGGCCGCGGCGTACGCGAGGTCCATCCGGTCCACGTACGGTACCGGGATGTAGGGCGGCATCCCGGGCATGTTGTCGATCCGTGGCAATTCGTTCTTCGGGCCGACCACATGAAGGATCTGGATCCCGGAGCGCTGGAGCAGCGGCGCCACCCGCTGGACCACCTCGTTGAGGTGGCGCGCACCCTGCGAGCCGCCGGAGACCAGCAGCGTGGGCAGGTTGGGGTCGAGGCCGAAGGAGGCGCGGGCCTCCGGGCGGACCCGGGCGCGGTCCAGGGTCGCGATGGTGCGACGCAGCGGGATGCCGATGTAGCGGGCGCCGCGCAGCTTGCTGTCCGGGGTGGAGACGGCGACCCCGTGGGCGTATCGCGAGCCGATCTTGTTTGCCAGGCCCGGGCGGGCGTTGGCCTCGTGGACCACGATCGGCACACCGGCCCGCTTGGCGGCCAGGTAGCCGGGCAGCGCGACGTAACCGCCGAAGCCGACCACGCAGTCCGCCTTGGTCCGCTCCAGGACCTGCTCGGCGGCCTTGATGGTGCCGCGCAGCCGGCCCGGGACGGTGATCAGTTCGGGCGTGGGCTTACGGGGCAGTGGGACGGCAGGGATGAGCGCCAGCTCGTACCCCCGCTCGGGCACGAGCCTGGTCTCCAGTCCGCGTTCCGTGCCGAGGGCAGTGATGCCCACGGTCGGGTCCTGCCTGCGCAGGGCGTCTGCGAGGGCAAGCGCGGGCTCGATGTGTCCGGCGGTCCCCCCGCCGGCGAGTACGACATGCACCGAAATTCACCGCTCTCCGGACGGACGCTTCTTGACGCGCCGTCTCATCGTCTTCCATCTCACCCCGGGCTTCCTCATGGCCAGGGCCGCCTTCGCGGCGGGGTCCTCCCGTGCGAAGGCGATCATCAGCCCGACCGCGAACATCGTCGGCAGCAGGGCCGATCTCCCGTAGGAGAACAGCGGGAGCGGAACCCCGGCGATCGGCAACAGGCCGAGCACCGCACCGATGTTGATCACGGCCTGGGCCGTGATCCACGTGGTCACGCCTCCTGCGGCATACCTCACGAAGGGGTCCTCCGTGCGTCCGGCCACGCGGATACCCGCATAGCCTAGAGCCGCGAACAGGGCGAGCACGGACAGCGTCCCCGCCAGACCCAGTTCCTCACCGGTGATCGCGAAGATGAAGTCGGTGTGGGGTTCCGGGAGTTGGCCCCATTTTTCCACACTCGCCCCCAGTCCGGAACCGAACCATCCACCGGACGCCAGAGCGTAGATTCCGTGTGCGGCCTGCCAGCAGCCGCCCTCCGGATCGGGTTCGCTCACTCCCATGCAGGCGAGCCGGGACATCCGGTTGGGGCTGGTCCTGATCAGGAGGAACGCGATGACGGCGGCGAAGCCGAGGACGCCGACGAACAGCCGGGTGGGGGCGCCGGCCAGCCAGAGCAGACCGAACAGGATCGCCGTGAGAATGATCGCGGTCCCCATGTCGGCGCCGAGCATGATCAGTCCGAGCAGCATGAAGGCGACCGGGACGAGCGGCACGAGCATGTGCTTCCACTGTGACAGCAACCGCTTGTCCTGCTTGCGGGCGAGCAGGTCCGCTCCCCACAGGACGAGGGCCAGCTTGCCGAACTCGCTGGGCTGGAGCTGGAACGGGCCGCCCAGGTAGATCCAGTTCTGGTTGCCGTTGACCGACTTCCCTATCCCCGGCACCTGGACCAGGACCATCAGGAAGGCGGTGACCGCCAGTATCGGGTAGGCCAGCGCCCGGTGGAGTTTCACGGGCATCCGGGCGGCGATCAGCATCAGAGCGCCCCCGACGACGGCGGCGAGGAACTGCTTGCCGAAGAAGTACGTCGGGGGCTTGCTGATGTCCAGCGCCTTGATCATCGAGGCGGAGTAGACCATCACCAGGCCCAGCACGGTGATCAGGAGGCTGGAGCCGAGGATCACGTAGTAGGCGGTCAGTGGCCGGTCCCAGGCCCGCCTTGCCCGCTCGTAGGTCCGGCGCGGTCCGCCGCCGCGGCCGGTGCGCGGGGTGCGGGAGCCCGAGCCGCCGCGTCCGGAGCCGCGGGGCGTCTCGGGACGCCGGATGCCGGTGGCGAGGCGCCCACGCAGAGCGAGCCCGGGGGGCAGTGGTACTCCGGAGGGTGCGGGCGCCGCGGCGAGGAGGCGGGGAACCGAGGCCCGTGCGCGGTCCCGCCGTACGGCGCATCTCTCGTCGGCCGGCATTGTCGCTGTCCCCTCCACTGCTCGTGCCCGGGGCCCGTGACCCCGGGCGCGGAGGCGCGGTCGGTCAGGCGCTCTCGTCGGCGCGCGCGCGGACCGCGTCCGCGAACGCCTCGCCCCGCTTGTTGTAGTTGGTGAACATGTCCATCGAGGCACAGGCCGGGGCCAGCAGTACCGTATCGCCCGGCCGGGCGAGCGCGGCCGCCCGCGCGACCGCTTCGGACATCGCCCCAGTGTCGGTCCGGTCGAGGTCGACCACCGGGACTTCGGGGGCGTGTCGCGTCAGGGCTTCGTGGATCAGCTCCCGGTCGGCACCCATCAGTACGACGCCGCGCAGCCGCTTCGCCGCACCGGTGACCAGCTCGTCGAAGGTGGCGCCCTTGGCGAGTCCGCCCGCGATCCAGACGATGGAGTCGTAGGCGGCGAGGGAGGCCTCGGTGGCGTGGGTGTTGGTGGCCTTGGAGTCGTCGACGTAGGCGACCTCGTCGATGTCCGCGACGTGTTCGATGCGGTGGGCGTCCGGCCGGAAGGCCCGCAGTCCGTCGCGTACGGCGGCCGGTTCGACGCCGAAGGCACGGGCGAGGGCGGCGGCGGCGAGGGCGTTGGCGATGTTGTGCGGGGCCGGCGGGTTGACGTCGGTGACCTCGGCCAGCTCCTGGGCCTGCTTCTGACGGTTGGCGACGAACGCCCGGTCGACGAGGATGCCGTCGACCACGCCGAGCTGCGAGGGGCCGGGGGCGCCGAGGGTGAAGCCGATGGCCCGGCAGCCCTCCTCGACGTCGGCCTCGCGGACCAGGTCCTCGGTGGCCGGGTCGGCGACGTTGTAGACGCAGGCGACCGTGTTGCCCTCGTAGACGCGGCCCTTGTCGGCGGCGTACGCCTCCATCGAGCCGTGCCAGTCGAGGTGGTCCGGCGCCAGGTTGAGGACGGCGGCGGAGTGGGCGCGCAGGGAGGGCGCCCAGTGCAGCTGGTAGCTGGAGAGTTCGACGGCGAGGACGTCGTACTCGGTCTCGCCGAGCACCGCGTCCAGCAGCGATACGCCGATGTTGCCGACGGCCGCGGTGCGCAGGCCCGCGGCTTCGAGGATCGAGGCGAGCATCCGTACGGTCGTGGTCTTGCCGTTGGTGCCGGTGACCGCGAGCCAGGGGGCCGGCTCCCGGCCACCCGCGCCACGCAGTCGCCAGGCCAGTTCGACGTCGCCCCAGACGGGGACGCCCGCCTCGGCGGCAGCCAGGAAGAGCGGTTTGTCCGGCTGCCAGCCGGGGGCGGTGACGACGAGTTCCGTGGACGGCGGCAGGGTGGCGCCGTCGCCGAGACGCACCGTGATGCCGTACGCCTCCAGTTCGGCCGCCTGAGCGCGGGCACGGGCGTCGTCGCCGTCGTTGACCACGGTGACGAGCGCGCCGCGCTCGTGCAGGGCGCGGGCGGCGGGGACACCGCTGACGCCGAGCCCGGCGACGGTGACGTGCTTGCCCTGCCAGTCCACGGTGCTGCTCACTTCTTGGCTGCCCATCCCGCGTAGAAGAGGCCGAGGCCGACGATCACGCACATGCCCTGGATGATCCAGAAGCGGACCACGACAAGGACTTCGGACCACCCCTTGAGTTCGAAGTGGTGCTGGAGCGGCGCCATCCGGAAGACCCGCTTGCCGGTCATCTTGAACGAACCGACCTGGATGACCACGGACATGGTGATCATCACGAAGAGGCCGCCGAGGACGGCCATCAGGAGCTCGGTGCGGGAGAGGATCGCGAGGCCCGCGATCGCGCCGCCGAGGGCGAGCGAGCCGGTGTCGCCCATGAAGATCTTGGCGGGCGAGGTGTTCCACCACAGGAAGCCGAAACAGGCCCCCATCAGGGCGGAGGCGACGACGGCGAGGTCGAGCGGGTCGCGTACCTCGAAACAGGCGCTGGGGTTGGTCAGGTTGGCCGCGTTGGCGCAGGACTCCTGGAACTGCCAGAGGCCGATGAAGGTGTAGGCGCCGAAGACCATCACCGAGGCGCCGGTGGCCAGCCCGTCGAGGCCGTCCGTGAGGTTCACGCCGTTGGACATGGCGAGGATCATGAACAGCGCCCAGACGCAGAACAGCACCGGGCCGATCGACCAGCCGAAGTCCTCGACGAACGAGAGCCGGTCGGAGGCCGGGGTGTAGTCCATGGAGTTGGGGAACTGGAGCGAGAGCACCGCGAAGGCGATGCCGACGATCAGCTGTCCGGCCATCTTGGCCTTGGCCCGCAGACCGAGCGAACGCTGCTTGACGATCTTGATGTAGTCGTCGAGGAAGCCGACGAGCCCCATCCCGGCCATGAGGAACAGCACGAGGACGCCGGAGTAGCGGATGTCCTCACCCGTGAGGACCTTCGCGAGGAGGTACGCGATGATCGTCGCCAGGATGAAGGCGATGCCGCCCATCGTGGGCGTGCCCTTCTTGCTGCCGTGCGTGCGCGGGCCGTCGTCCCGGATGAACTGCCCGTATCCCTTGCGGGCCAGCAGCTTGATCAGCAGCGGAGTTCCGACCAGGGTCAGAAAGAGCCCGATGGCCCCCGCGAAGAGGATCTGCCTCATCGGCCGGCGACCTCGCCCTCGGTCGAGTTCTCCAGCAGTGCCTGGGCGGCCTTCTCCAGGCCGACCGACCGGGACGCCTTCACCAGCACGACGTCTCCCGGGCGCAGTTCACTGCGCAACAGGTCGACGGCCGCCTGTGCGTCGGACACGTGCACCGACTCCTCACCCCACGAACCCTCGTTATATGCGCCCAGTTGCAGCCAGGAGGCTTCTCTTCCCCCGACAGCGACGAGCTTGCTGACGTTGAGCCGGACGGCGAGCCGTCCGACCGCGTCGTGTTCGGCGAGCGACGCGTCACCGAGCTCGGCCATCTGACCGAGCACCGCCCAGGTGCGCCCCCCGTCGGCCCTTCGGGCCCGGCCCATGGCAGCCAGCGCACGCAGTGCGGCTCTCATGGATTCGGGGTTCGCGTTGTAGGCGTCGTTGACGACCGTCACACCGTCCGGACGCTCGGTGACCTCCATGCGCCAGCGGGAGAGGGTGCCCGCCTCCGAGAGCGCCTCGGCGATCTCGGTCACGGACATGCCCAACTCATGGGCGACGGCGGCCGCGGCGAGCGCGTTCGACACGTGGTGCTCACCGTACAGGCGCATGGTCACGTCGCTGCACCCGGTGGGTGTGTGGAGCTCGAAGGAGGGCCGCCCGTCGGCGGTCATCCTGACCTTCTCGCCCCGTACGTCCGCTTCCGCGGCTTCTCCGAAGAGCAGGACGCGGGCCTGGGTGCGCGAGACCATGGCGCGGACGAGCGGGTCGTCCGCGTTGAGCACGGCGCAGCCGTCCTCGGGCAGGACCTCGACCAGCTCGCCCTTGGCCTGGGCGATGGCCTCCCGGCTGCCGAACTCGCCGAGGTGGGCGGATCCGACGTTGAGGACGAGGCCGATGCGGGGCGGCGTGAGGTCGGCCAGGTAGTGGATGTGGCCAACACCGCGGGCGCCCATCTCCAGGACCAGGTGCTCGGTCTCGGCGGTGGCGGTGAGGGCGGTGACCGGCAGGCCGATCTCGTTGTTGAGGGAGCCGGGCGTCCAGACGGTCGGGCCCTTGCGCTGGAGGAGCTGTGCGATGAGGTCCTTGGTGGACGTCTTGCCCGCGGATCCGGTGAGGCCGACGACGGTGGTGCCGAGGCGTTCCACGACGGCACGGGCGAGGGCTCCGAGCGCGCCGACGACATCGTCCACGACGATCGCCGGAACGCCGACGGGACGGGCCGCCAGCACGGCCGCCGCACCCGCTTCGACGGCGCGCCGGGCGTAGTCGTGGCCGTCGACCCGTTCACCGGCGAACGCGGCGAACAGGCTGCCCGGCGCGACCTCGCGGGAGTCGATGACGACGGATCCGGTCACGGTGACGGCCGGATCCGGTATGTCGTACGACTGCCCGCCGACGATTTCGGCGATCTCGGCGAGGGAAAGGGTGATCACTTGGTCATCCCTGACTGTTGTTCTCGAGGTGAGGAGCACGGTCCCCGGCGCCGGGGCGCGTCAGGGACCGCTCGATGGCTGCGTGCAGGACCTTGCGGTCGTCGAAGGCGCGTACCACTCCGTGGATGTCCTGGCCCTGTTCGTGCCCCTTGCCCGCCACGAGGACGGTGTCGCCCGGTTCGGCTCGGGCGACCGCCGCGGCGATGGCGGAAGCGCGGTCGGCGTCGACCAGCACGTCGCCGCGCTCGTGGACGGGGACTTCGGCGGCGCCGGAGAGCATCGCGGCGAGGATCGCGAGGGGGTCCTCGGAGCGGGGGTTGTCCGAGGTCAGTACGGCGGTGTCGGCGAGCCGGGCCGCCGCGGCGCCCATCGGGCCGCGCTTGGTGGTGTCGCGGTCTCCGCCGCAGCCGAGAACGATGTGCACCTGGCCCTCGGTGACCTTGCGCAGGGAGCGCAGTACGGACTCGACGGCGTCGGTCTTGTGCGCGTAGTCGACGACGGCGAGGTAGGGCTGTCCGGCGTCCACCCGCTCCAGCCGGCCGGGGACTCCGGGGACGGCGGCGATGCCGTCGGCGGCGATCTGCGGGTCGACGCCCGCGACGGCCAGCGTGACGATCGCGGCGAGGGTGTTGGCGACGTTGAACGGGCCGGGCAGCGGGGCGCGGGCGGTGATCCGCTCGCCCTTGGGACCGACGGCGGTGAAGGTGCTGTCCTGCGGTCCGACCTCGACGTCCTCGGCGTGCCAGTCGGCGTCCGGGTGGCCCTCGGCGGAGAAGCTGGTGACCGGCACACCGGACTCGGTCAGGAGCCTGCGGCCGTACTCGTCGTCGAAGTTCACGACGCCGCGGTGGCTGCGTTCGGGGGTGAACAGCCGGGCCTTGGCCTGGAAGTAGTCCTCCATGCCGGAGTGGAACTCCATGTGCTCCGGGCTGAGGTTGTTGAAGACGGCGACGTCGAAGACGCAGCCGTCGACCCGGCCGAGCACCAGGGCGTGGCTGGAGACCTCCATCGCGACGGCCTCGACGCCGCGTTCGCGCATGACGGCGAACAGGGCCTGGAGGTCGGTGGCTTCGGGGGTGGTGCGCTCGGACTTGATGCGCTCGTCGCCGATCCGCATCTCGACGGTGCCGATCAGCCCGGTGGGGCGTCCGGCGGCGCGCAGTCCGCCCTCGACGAGGTACGCGGTGGTGGTCTTGCCGGAGGTTCCGGTGATGCCGAGCTGGAGGAGGCCGATGCCGGGCCGCCCGTAGATGTCGGCGGCCAGCTCGCCCATCACGGCACGCGGGTCCTCGGTGACCAGGACCGGCAGGCCGGTGGCGGCGGCGCGTTCGGCGCCGGCGTGGTCGGTGAGGACGGCTGCGGCGCCGAGGCCCGCGGCCTGGGCCGCGAAGTCGGCGCCGTGGAGGCGGGCGCCGGGCAGGGCCGCGTACACGTCGCCGGGGCGCACGGCCCGCGAGTCGTGCGTGATGCCGGTGATCTCACCGGCCCCGGCCGTTTCGACGCCGAGCCGGCCGGCCAGCTCGCCGAGAGGGGTGGGCCGGAGCCGGTCCGGTCGGGGCGCTCCCGGGTAGGTCACAGGCGCGTCCTTCTGAGAGGTTTGGGACTGATCAGCGTGGGGCACGGCGGTGAGCGTACCGGGCCGGTGCGGCGTCTCGCGAAGCGAGGGACCCCGGTTGTGGCGGTTCTCGTTCCGGTTCCCGGGATCGGGGGTGATGGTTGTCACTGAGGGTTCCCTTGGAGGAGATGCTCGCGCATCCCCGTGTTCACTCGCCGGGCTTGAAGGACACCGGCAGCCGGGGTGGCTCGCTGCCGGACGGTGGGGTCTGGAGCGTCTTGAGCGCGAACTCCATGACCTGCTTGTAGATCGGGCCGCAGATCTGGCCGCCGAAGTAACTGCCCTTGGTGGGGTTCTGGATCGCGCAGTAGACGGTGACCTGCGGCTTGTCGGCTGGGGCGAAGCCCGCGAAGGAGGCGGTGTAGCCCTTGTAGACACCGCGGTCGGGGTCGACCCGGTTGGCGGTGCCGGTCTTGCCCGCGACCCGGTAGCCGGGGATGGCGGCCTTGGTGCCGGTCCCTTCGCGGTCGTCGACGACGGACTCCAGCATCGTCGCCAGGGTCTTGGCCGTCTTCTCGCTGACCACCCGGCTCTCCTCGGGGGCCTCGGCGGCTTCGAAGCGCCCGTCGGAGCCCTTGGTGCCCCGGACGAGGGTGGGGGCGATCCGTACGCCTCCGTTGGCGATGGTGGAGTAGACCGAGGCGGCCTGGACGGCGTTGAGCGAGAGGCCCTGGCCGAAGGGGATCGTGTACTGCTGCGAGGTCGACCAGTCCTTCGGGTGGGCCAGCAGGCCCGGCGACTCCCCGGGGTAGTCGAGCCCGGTCCTGGAGCCGAGGCCGAACTTGCGCAGGTAGGAGTAGAGGACCTGGTTGGACTCCGCCTGGGTCTTGCCGAGCTGACCGGTCGCCAGGATGGTGCCGATGTTGCTGGACTTGGCGAGGACCCCGTTGAGCGTGAGGTACCAGGTGGGGTGGTCGACGTCGTCCTTGAAGAGCCGGTCGCCGCGGTGCAGCCGGTTGGGGACGGTGACGTGAGTGCCGGGGGTCGCGGCCTTCTCCTCCAGTACGGCGGCCATGGACATGACCTTGCTGGTGGAGCCGGGCTCGTACACGTCCTGGAGGGCCGCGTTGCCGAGGGAGGCCGAGGTGGCCTGGGAGAGGTCGTTGGGGTCATAGCCGGGGGCGTTGGCCATGGCCAGCAGCTCCCCCGTCCTCGTGTTCTGCACGATGACGTAGCCGCGGTCGGCCTTGGACTTCGCGACCTGGTCGCTGATGGCCTTCTGGGCGGCCCACTGGATATCGCGGTCGATGGTCAGCTCGATGTCGGAGCCGGGCACGGCCGGGACCTCGGTGCTGCCGGCGGTGGGAACCCGCCGGCCGCCGGCCTGGGCGTAGCGGACCTTGCCGTCCTCGCCCGCGAGTTCCTTGTTCAGCTGCGATTCGAGGCCTCCGCCGCCCTTGCCGTCGTCGCTGACGAATCCCAGTATCCCGGCGGCGAGATCCCCGTTGGGGTAGACGCGCTTGGTGGTCGGCTCCTGGAGGACGCCGGCCAGGACGTTGGCTCCGGGGCCGCCCTTGAGCTTGTCCTCCGAGGCCTTCTCGGCGAAGACGGACTTGAGGTCCTTGATCTGCTTCCAGACCTGGGGGGTCTGCCGGTAGGCGAGGACGGTGTAGCGGCGCTTGGGCGTCGAGAGCTTCTTGACGAGCTCGTCGACGTCCTTGCCGAGGATCGGGGCGAGCAGGGCGGCGGCCTGCTGGGGCGCGTCGGGGGCCTTGCTGTCCTCGGGCGTGAACAGCTTCGGATCGGCCGTGATGTTGTGCGCGTCCACGCTGGTGGCGAGGGCGACGCCCTTGCGGTCGGTGATCTCGCCGCGCTCGGCGGCGACCGTGTACTCCCAGTAGCGGTTCTTCTCGGCCTTGGCCGCGTACGCGCTGGCGTCGACGGCCTGGACCTGGAGCAGGCGGGCCACGAAGGCCAGCATGACCAGCGTCAGCCCGAGGCTGACGAACCGCAGCCGGGGGCGCGGGCTACCGAGACGCAGGGAGCGCGGTGTGCCGCCGCGCGCGGTGGTGCGCCCCGGGGCGGGACGGGGGCGGCGGGCCGGTGGGCGCGCGCCGGAGCGGCCGGATCCGTTGGCCCCGTTACGGGGGCGGGCCGGTCCAGGTACGCGACGGCGCGGCGGTTCCTTGGGCGGCACTGCGTCACCTGCCGGGGCTCGTCGGGGGCGGGCTGTTCTCCGCCGCTGGGGCGGTCGCGGGTTCGGGCCCGGTCGCGGGTACGGATCCGGGGGGCGGCACGGAGCCGGAGGTTCCGGTCGGGGCCCCGGCGGCGAGGGCTTCGGGGTCCGGGGTGGCGTCGGCCGAGGCGCTGGGGCTCGGCGACGGCGGGGCGGTGGCCTCGGTGGGGACGCCGCGGACCGTGCCGTCGGGGTTCAGGAAGGCGGGGTTGCCGCCGGGGACCATGCCCAGTTCCCGGGCCCGGCGTTCCAGGGCGTCGGGCTGGGAGCGGCTGTCGACGTCGCGCTGGAGGGCCTGCTGCTCGTCGGTGAGCTCGGTGGTGTCCCGCTTCAGCTCGCTGAGCCTGAACGATCCTTCGTTGAGGGCGGAGTTCAGCAGGAGCAGGGTGATGAGCCCGCTGCCCAGGAGCAGCACCACCAGCAGGACGAAGGGGGTGCGGGCCGCGGTGCTGGGCCCCGTGGACGGCATCAGCCGGGCGAGCCGGGCGGCCCGCCCCTTCAGCGGTGCGGCCGGCTCGCTCACCGCACGGCTCCCTCGGGGGGTGTCGCCGGACGGCGCCCGGCCCCGGTGGTCATCGCTCCTCCTCGCGGATGCGCTGGGCGCCGCGCAGCCGGGCGGGGGCGGCACGCCGGTTCTCGGCGACCTCCTCCTCGGTGGGCAGCTCGGCGCCCCGGGTGAGCTGCTTCAGCCGGGGCTGGTAGCGCTCGGGGACGACGGGCAGTCCGGGGGGCGCGGTGTTGGCGGTGGCGGCCGCGAAGACCTGTTTGACCAGCCGGTCCTCCAGCGATTGGTAGGACAGCACCGCGATGCGGCCGCCGACGGCGAGGCACTGGACGGCGGCCGGGATGGCCCGCTCCAGGACGCTCAGCTCGCCGTTGACCTCGATGCGCAGGGCCTGGAAGGTCCGCTTGGCGGGGTTGCCACCGGTGCGCTTGGCGGCCTGCGGCAGCGCGTCACGGATCAGCTCGACGAGCCGGGCGCTGTTGCTGAACGGCTCCTTCTCGCGCTCGCGCACGACGGCGGAGACGATCCGCTTGGCCTGCTTCTCCTCGCCGTACGCGCGCAGGATCCGGACCAGTTCGCCGGGCGGGTAGGTGTTGAGCACCTCGGCGGCGCCCATGCCGGTGCTCTGGTCCATGCGCATGTCGAGCGGGGCGTCCTGGGCGTACGCGAACCCGCGGTCGGCCTCGTCGAGCTGCATGGAGGAGACGCCGAGGTCGAACAGGACGCCCTGGACCTTCGGGATCCCGAGCCGTTCGAGGACCTCGGGGAGCTCGTCGTAGACCGCGTGGACGAGGGTGGCCCGGTCACCGTAGGAGGCGAGCCGTTCGCCGGAGAGGCGGAGCGCCTCCTTGTCACGGTCCAGGGCGATCAGCCGGGCGGTGGGGAAGGAGGCGAGCAGCGCCTCGCTGTGACCGCCGAGACCGAGGGTGCAGTCGACGACCACGGGCTCCGGGTGGGCCGGGTCCTGGAGAGCCGGGGCCAACAGGTCCAAACACCTCTGGAGCATCACCGGAACGTGTCGGGTCTGGCTCAATGCGCCCTCTCAGGCTCTGTCCCGCGCGGCCGGCACGTACGTCCTGGTCCCCGCCCGCTCCGAAGGGGAGGTCCGCCGGCGCCGGGGAAGAGGCGTCGGCCGACCGAGAGCGGGAGAGGGCCGGGTCGCACGTACGCCGCACATCACGGGGGAAATACGGAATATGCAGGGGGTGCGATGGGGCAGCGGGTCGGGTACGGGGCGGGTGGTGACTTCGCGTTACTTTAGTCCACCCTGCCAGTCGATCGATGCGCGATCAACTGAACCGCGCAGCGCGTCGCTCCACCCGTACGGATGCGGCGAACTCACTCGAACAGACGCATCCCCGGGCCTTGTGGGTTAGCTCACAACAAGTCGCGTTGATGTTCTTTGTCCGCTCTCACAGCACGCCCGGACCAGGTGGGAAGGCTAACGTCATATCCATGTCGACTTCCGCTCGCCCCTCCGCCAAGTCCGTGACGTCCCCCGCCGCAACGGCCCACGAGGGGGGCCAGGTCACCGACCGGCTCGTCGCACTGAACGCCGGGTACGCGAAGGAGTTCAGCGATCCGGGCATGGACGCGCGCCCGGTCCTCCAGGTCGCCGTGGTCGCCTGCATGGACGCCCGGCTCGACCTGCACGCCGCGCTCGGTCTGGAGCTCGGCGACTGCCACACCATCCGCAACGCGGGCGGCGTGGTCACCGACGACGTGATCCGCTCGCTGACCATCAGCCAGCGGGCACTCGGCACCCGCAGCGTGGTCCTCATCCACCACACCAACTGCGGCCTGGAGTCCCTCACCGAGGACTTCCGGCAGGAGCTGGAGCGCGAGGTGGGCCAGCGTCCGGTCTGGGCCGTGGAGGCCTACTCGGACGCCGACCAGGACGTACGCCAGTCGATGCAGCGGGTGCGCACCTCGCCGTTCCTGCTGCACACCGACGACGTTCGCGGGTTCGTCTTCGACGTGACCACCGGCCTGCTGCGCGAGATCCACTCCGTTTCCTGAACGCATCCCCTCTCGCTGCACGGCCCTCTGCCGCACCTCACGCACCCAACACCGTGCCCCACGGCGCCGAAATCGTGACAGAAGCTGACTTTCCGCACCCACTTATCCACAGGCGAGTGACACGAAGCAGTAGCGGCAACAAGAATGCGGGTGTGACGTCCCCCGGGCCTTCCGGAGGAGTGTCCGATTTTTCGGGGTGGGCCGCGCGGGTACGTGCGACGGCCCCTGCGCAGAAGGGCCGAGGAGGGCCGGGTGACGACCTATGACGATCGAGCGAGCCTCACGGATCTGACCACCACAGCAGAGCGGGTGCGCAGGTCGGTGGAGGGGGTGATCGAGGGCAAGCCCGAGGTCGTACGGCTGTCGCTGACCGTGCTCCTCGCCGAGGGGCATCTCCTCATCGAGGACGTTCCCGGTGTCGGCAAGACCATGCTGGCCAAGGCGCTGGCGCGGTCCATCGACTGTTCGGTGCGGCGGATCCAGTTCACACCGGACCTGCTGCCCTCGGACATCACCGGCGTGTCGATCTTCGACCAGCAGCGGCGGGACTTCGAGTTCAAACCGGGTGCGATCTTCGCCCAGATCGTGATCGGCGACGAGATCAACCGTGCCTCGCCCAAGACGCAGTCCGCGCTGCTGGAGTCGATGGAGGAGCGCCAGGTCACCATCGACGGGCACACCTACGAGCTGCCCGACCCGTTCATGGTGGTGGCCACCCAGAACCCGGTCGAGATGGAGGGCACCTACCCACTGCCCGAGGCCCAGCGCGACCGCTTCATGGCCCGGGTCTCCATCGGCTACCCCAGCCCGGAGGCCGAGCTCCAGATGCTCGACGTGCACGGGGGGCTCTCCCCGCTGGACGACCTGCAGCCGGTGGCCCACGCCCACGACATCGTGAAGCTGATCGACGCCGTCCGCACGGTGCATGTCGCCGACGCCGTGCGGCGCTACGCCGTGGAGCTCGTCGGGGCCACCCGCGGCCACCCCGACCTCCGACTCGGCGCCTCCCCGCGCGCGACGCTGCACCTGCTGCGCGCCGCGAAGGCGTCGGCCGCGCTCAGCGGGCGCGACTACGCCCTGCCGGACGATGTCCAGGCGCTGGCCACACCGGTGCTCGCGCACCGGCTGCTGCCCACCGCCCAGGCCCAGCTGAACCGCCGCACGGCGGAGCAGGTGGTCCTGGAGATCATCCAGCGCACCCCCGTGCCGACCTCCGCCGGCGGCACCGCGCCTCCCATGCCGGGCGGGCAGGAGCCGGGCCGCCCGCTGTACCACCAGCAGCACGGCGCACGGCGGCTGTGATGGCGGCCGGCGAGCCCGGCGCCGTGGAGGACGGCGACAGGAAGGGCGGCGCCCGGGCGGCCCTGGGCGGACTGACCACCCGGGGACGCTCGTTCCTGGCCGCCGGGCTGGCCGCCGCCGTCTGCGCGTACATCCTGGGCCAGAGCGACCTGCTGCGGGTCGGACTGCTGCTGGCCGTGCTGCCCCTGGTCTGCGTGACCGTGCTCTACCGCACCCGCTACCGGGTGACGGGCACCCGGCGGCTCTCGCCGTCCCGGGTACCCGCGGGCGCGGAGGCCCGGGTTCACCTGCGGATGGAGAACGTCTCTCGGCTGCCCACCGGACTGCTGATGCTCCAGGACCGCGTTCCGTACGTCCTCGGCCCGCGCCCCCGCTTCGTCCTGAACCGGGTGGAGGCCGACGGCCGCCGCGAGGTGTCCTACCGGGTCCGCTCCGACCTGCGCGGCCGCTATCCGCTGGGCCCGTTGCAGCTGCGGCTCAGCGACCCGTTCGGGATGTGCGAGCTGACCCGCTCCTTCAGCACGTACGACACCCTCGTCGTCATCCCGCGCACGGTTCCGCTGCCCGCGCTGCGGCTGGCGGGCGAGGCCTCCGGATACGGCGACGGGCGGCAGCGATCGCTCGCCCTCGCCGGTGAGGACGACATCATTCCGCGCGGCTACCGGCACGGGGACGACCTGCGCCGGGTCCACTGGCGATCCACCGCGCGCCACGGGGAGCTGATGGTGCGCCGTGAGGAACAGCCGCAGCGCGCCAGGTGCACGGTCCTGCTGGACACCCGGCAGATCGGCTACCAGGGCGCGGGGCCCGACTCGGCGTTCGAGTGGGCGGTCTCGGGGGCGGCCTCCGCGCTCGTGCACATGCTGGGGCGCGGCTTCGCCGTACGGCTGCTCACCGACGACGGGAACGCGGTGCCCGGCGAGGGATCCGGCGGATTCGCCGGCTCGACCCAGGAGTCCGCGGACGCCGCGGGGCTGATGCTCGACACGCTCGCGGTGGTCGGGCATTCCGACGGCGGGGGCCTCTCCCGCGCCCATGACGTGCTGCGCGGCGGCAACGAAGGGCTGCTCATCGCCTTCTTCGGCGATCTGGACGAGGAACAGGCCGCGGTCGCGGCCCGGATGCGGCAGCGCGCCGGTGCGGGCGTCGCCTTCGTCCTGGACAGCGCCGCCTGGGCCGGCGACGAGGCCGCGGCGGGACGGGCCGAGGAGCGGCTGCGCCGGCTGCGCGAGTCGGGCTGGATCGTGGTGCCCGTGGAGCCGGGGGCCGAACTGCCCGCCCTGTGGCAGCTGGCGGGCCGGATGCGCACGGATGGTTCCTCCGCCCCGAGCGGCGGCACGACAGGTTTCGCTGGGGGATGGTCATGAGCGGGCGGGCCAGGCTGGCGCTGTGCGCCTATGCGGCGACACTGCTGGCGGCGGGGGCGCTGATCCCGCTGGTGGAGGGGATCGGCTGGCTGATGCAGGCGGCGGTGCTGCTCGGCGTCCAGTGCGCGGTGGGCTCCCTCGCGCGCCGGGTGCCGCTGGCACGGACGCTGACCATCGCCGTCCAGACGCTGGTCACCCTGCTGCTGCTGACGCTGATGTTCGCCCGGGACCACGCCCTGTTCGGGGTGCTGCCCGGCCCGGCGGCCGTCATGCGGCTCGGCGAGCTGCTGGTGGCGGGCGGGGAGGACGTCGGCACGTACTCCACCCCGGCCCCGATGACCGACGGCATCAAGCTGATGGTGATCGGCGGGGTGGTTCTGATCGGTCTCGCGGTGGACGCCCTGGCGGTGACCTTCCGCAGCGCGGCCCCGGCCGGACTGCCGCTGCTCGCCCTGTATTCGGTCGCGGCCGGGCTCTCCGACGGCGGAGCGGGCTGGCTGTGGTTCCTGCTGGCCGCCTCCGGCTATCTGCTGCTCCTGCTGGCGGAGGGCCGGGACCGGCTCTCCCAGTGGGGCCGCGTCTTCGGCGGAGCCGCGCGGAACCCGGGCGGTCTGGCCGACGGGCCGGCCGGTGCGAGCGGCGGATCCTCCCCCGTCCGCACCGGGCGGCGGATCGGCGTGCTGGCGCTCGGCATCGCCCTGGTGGCCCCGCTGGCCCTGCCCGCCCTGGACAGCGGTCTGCTGGGCGGCAGCGGTCCGGGGAACGGCCGGGGCAGCGGTGGCGGCACCATCTCCGCGGTGAATCCGCTGGTATCTCTCCAGAACAACCTCAACCAGCCGGACAACCGGGAGGTGATGACGTACCGCAGCAACATCGAGGACCCGCAGAGCCTCTATCTCCGGATCCTGGCACTGGACGAGTTCAACGGCAGCGAGTGGCGTTCCTCCACCCGCCGGCTGACGGACGTTCCCGACCGTCTCCCGCAGCCCACCGGGCTGAGCGGGGACGTCGCCGTCACCGAGGTCCGGACGAACATCTCCGCCTCGGGCTCCTACCAGCAGACCTATCTGCCGCTCCCCTTCCCGGCGAGCGAGGTGCGCGTGGGCGGGCGTTGGCGGTACGAGCCCGAGGGCCGCACCCTGGTCGGCGACGACGGGCAGACCACGCGCGGCGCGCGGTACGAGGTCGGCAGCCTGGTCGTCGAACCCACGGCGGAGCAGCTCGCGTCCGCGGGTTCGCCGCCGGAGAAGCTGGTCCGCGAGTACACCCAGATCCCCGGCTCGCTGCCGGGCGTGGTCGCCAAGACCGCCGAGCAGGTCACCGAAGGCTCGTCCAACGTCTACGAGCAGGCCGTGAAGCTCCAGGACTGGTTCGCCTCCGACGGCGGCTTCACGTACGACACGACGGTCTCCTCGGGGACCGGGTCGTCCGCCATCGCACGGTTCCTCCGCGACAAGGAGGGCTTCTGCGTCCACTTCTCGTTCTCGATGGCCGCGATGGCCCGGACGCTGGGCATTCCGGCCCGGGTCGCGGTGGGTTTCACCCCGGGCACCTTGAAGTCGAACGGGGTGACGTCGGTCGGGCTGCGCGACGCACACGCCTGGCCCGAGCTGTACTTCGAGGGGGTCGGGTGGACCCGGTTCGAGCCCACCCCGAGCCGGGGCAGCGCTCCGTCGTACACCCGGCCCGAGGTCCCCACGGACAGCGCGAGCGACGCGGCCCAGCCCTCCGCGGACACCTCGGCCGCCCCGTCGGCCGCGCCTTCCGCCGATGACAGCTGCCCGCCGCAGTTGCGCCGGGAAGGCGCGTGCGGGCCTTCGCAGGAGCCGGGAGCAGCGCTGCCGACCGACGGGGGCACCCCGGCCGGGACGGTGCTGCTGGTGATCCTCGCGGCGGTCCTGGTGCTCGTGCTGCCGGTGTCACCGCTGCTGTGGCGGACCCGGACGAGAAACCGCCGACTGGGCTCCGGGGGCCGGACGCCCGCGGACGCCGCCACGCGGACGCTGGCTGCCTGGCGGGAGATCACCGATACGGCCTGGGACCACGGCATCGGGCCGGACGAGTCGCTGACGCCCCGGAAGGCGGCGGCCAGGATCGTGCGGCTGGGCCGGCTCGACACCACCGCGGCCGAGGCCGTGCACCGGATCGCGGGCTCGGTGGAGCAGGTGCTGTACGCCCCCGAGCCGCGCCCCCCGGCCGGACTGGCCGAGGACGCGTCGGCGGTACGGGCGGGTCTGCGGGCATCGGCAGACCGCGGCGCCCGGATGCGGGCAACGCTTCTGCCCCGCTCGGCCGTCCGGGTGGTGTGGGCCCTCACGGACCGTCGGACAGCGCTCGCGGAGCGCTGGGCAGCCCGGCCGGGAGCCGGTCGCTGGACGGCCCGCCTGCGCCGC
>NZ_NEUE01000105.1 GCF_002910905.1 Streptomyces sp. SM11
GAGAAGGGCCGTCCGGCTCTCCGCCCACACGGACGCAGAACGCCGGGCGCGGAGACCGAACGCGCTGACGGCGGTGGCGATCAGGGCGGCGGCCGGCGGGACGACCGGGGCCGCCCGGTACCCGTCGAGCAGAGCGGCCGGTGAAGTCCCGGCCGTGGCGGTGACGTTGACGGCAGCCATGGCGGACAGCCCCAGTGCGGCACCGAACTGGAAAGACGTGTAGAGCAGTCCGCCCGCCACACCCTGCTCCTCCTCGGCGATGCCGTCGGTGGCCACGATGGTCAGCGGCCCGTAGACCAGGGAGAAGGACACACCCAGGAGGAGCAGGCCCGGGAACATCGCCGCGTACGTCCAGTCCGTGGCAATCGGCAGGAACAGCGCGTACGACAGCGACGCGACGAGCAGCCCGCCGAAGATGATCCGGGCGTTGCCGAACCGGGCCACCAGCTTCGGGGTGAGGAGCGGCGAGAGGACCGCGTCCACGCCGATGACGATCAGCGCGAAGCTGGTCCGCAGGGACGACCAGCCGCGCAATTCCTGGAGGTAGAGCACGGCGATGAACTGGAAGCCGAAGAACCCCGCGGCGAACAGCAGCCCCGACACATTGGCGCGGACCAGTGACCCGCTGCGGAAGATGTCCAGGCGCACCAGCGGTGAGGACGAGGCGCGCTCGATGAGGACGAACGCGAGGAAGAGGAGCAGGGCCGCGCCGATCGTGATGACGGTCCAGCCGGCCGGGGCGTGCGTGGCCCGCTCGACGCCGAGGGCGAGGAGCAGGATCCCGGCGGTGACGGTGACCGCTCCGGCCAGGTCGACGCCCTTCCCGGTGCGTCGTTGCGGGGGGTGGCGACGGGGCGGGTTGTGCGGCTGCAAACCCCATCCGTAGGGTGGCGAGCTGATCCGATCAGCTGATCCGCTAGGGGGAATCGGTGTCGTTCGAGCAGGAATGGGCCGCGCACAAAAACGAAGCGGCTATGCGCCTCAACGGCGTGGGTGGGCCGGGCGGCGGCGGGCAGGCCGACCTGAAGACGAACGACTCGGGCAAGGCCGCGGCCGCGAACGCGCTGAGCACCAGGATCCAGCCTGCGGCGGGGACGGCGGGAGTGACCGCCGATGAATCGAGCGACAGCGCGGTGACCGCGTTCAAGGGCTGGGCGACGGCGACCGGGCTCAAGGACGCGCTCGAGGAGTGGGGCCTGCAGGTGAAGAGCCTCCAGGGACGGCTGGCCAACGACAAGAACGCTCTTCTGGGCGCCAAGCAGAACTTCCTCCTCAACGACCTGGACACGGGCGGCCGCCTGCGCGGACTCGGTGGACCCCAGCTGCCGGGTCTCCACGGAACCGGCCTTCACGCCCCGCCGGTCTACGACGCCCCGGTTCCGTCGACGCCTCCGGTCCACGGTCCGTTCGCCCCAGGCACTGAGTAGACCGGGAACTGCCACGCGGGGCGTGGCATGACCAGGGCGGTACCACAGCAGTACAGAGCACATGAGGGCAGGCATGCTGACCTATCAGGACGTCGTCACGACGAAGCTGGACACGCTGACCACCGCAGCCGGTAAGTGGGACGCGATGGCCAAGGCATTCAAGGATGTCGAGGACCTGTACAAGAGCAAGGTCCAGCCGGTCGCCACTGACGGTGGATGGCATGGGCTGACAGCAGCATCCGCCAGCGCGCAGTTCAAGGCCACCCGCGCACAGCTCCAGGGCGCACAGACCGAGGCCAAGGCCATCGCTTCCCTGCTCCGTGATGCCCACACCCAGTTCGTCACGCTGCGCAAGGTGGTCACCGACACCGTCGCCAAGGCGGTCGAGGACCACATGTCCGTCGATTCCCACGGCAGGGCGACGTACGACTTCAGCAAGATCGAGCAGTACCGCAATGACCCGGACTACCAGGACTACGTCACCAAGCGACGGCAGGCCGAGGCGACCTGGACCCGGCGCATCAAGGAAGCGGTGCAAGCGGTCGACGACGCCGACCAGGGGGCGAAGCTCGCTCTGAGGAAGGCCGCCGGGGTCAAGACGGGGCTGGAGAAGGCCTTGCCGGGCACGGCTCACGGCTTCAACAGCACCGCTGTCGGAGACATCGAGGTCTACGAGGCGCGTGAGGCGAAGTCCTACGCGGACACCGTCCTCGACGGCGGCAAGCTCTCGGCGACGGAGCGAGCCAACTGGGATCGTCTGAACCGTGACAACGCGGACGACCCGAAGTACAGCCAGACGCTGCTGAACTCCCTGGGGCCCGAGGACACGCTCAAGCTGGAGAACAGGCTCCTGGACCTGGCTCACGTCGACGACAAGGCCGGCAAGAAGGACTACCTGGGTCTGCAGAAGGGCCTGGCCGACACCTTGGCGGGCGCTACCCGAGTGCCGGTACTCAAGGACGACCAGGGCAAGCCCCTCCGGTACGGCGCCAAGGGCTACCAGGAGAATTTCGCCGAGTGGAAGAAGACGGACGAGGCCGACTTCTACAACAACTGGCGTGAGGGCATGCAGAAGGCGGGCGTGAAGCAGTACGACCTGGAAGTCGTCGGCGACAAGATCGCCGTGGGCGTCGGTCACGGCCAGCAGGCGCGCGGGTATCAGAGCCTTGTCACCCTCATGCAGCAGGGCGACGGCTATTCGCCCCAGTTCCTTGCCGACATCACGGACGACATGATCGAGGCCGAGAGCAAGGACAAGGACATCTGGGACCTGCACGGTTCCTTCGAGGGCAAGGAGGACGGCTGGTTCGCCAACGACCCCGTCGACGGTGCGCTCTCGGTCATGGGCAAGGACCCGGAGGCCGCCACCGGCTATCTCGACCCGGCTGCGGACAGCGACAAGGACCGGCTGACGTACCTGCTGCGAGACCGCGGCGACGTCTGGGACACCACGAACACCACCAACTGGCGGGGCAACTTCCAGACGACCGGGTCCGACACGTTCGACGGGGACGTACGGGCCGGCCTCGGCCTCGCGCTGGAGGCGGCGACCACCGGACAGGAGGCGAGGTCGCCCGGCACCGAACTGGGGCGGCACTCCGAGGCCCAGGCCCGGATCATGCACGACACGATCAACCTCCTGGAGTACGGCGACGCCCAGGGCCAGGGCGACGACAAGGACCGGGTCGGCAAGGCCGTCGAGACTCTCTCGAAGGACGACCATGCCAACTTGCGCGGACCGCTCGCCCGAGCCATGGCCTCGTACTCGCCCGACACCGTCGATATCCTGGCCGGCGACGGGCCGGGGGGCAGAACGGGCAAGGAGGGGGCGCTCGCGGAGGGCGACGGCTCGCAGATCCAGAACAGCAGGAGCAGCGTCCTGAGGATGATGCGAGGGGTCTCCGAGGACTCGGAGAACTATTTCCTCATCCGTGAGGGACAACAGATGTACATGTCCGAACAGCTCTCGTCGGAGAACTTCGACAGCCTGGAAGGCATCAAGAACCGGGCGGCGAAGCAGGGCGAGGTGTACGGCGCGGTCAACGCGGTCGGCGGTGATCTCGATCTCGGGGCGCGGGACGCCGCGCTCAGCGAGGCGGGTGACAAGCGTGTGTACGGTTACCACCTGGTGGGAGGCATGATCACCGGGCTCCCCGTGGTCGGTGACCTGGCTCAGCGGACCGTCGACGGGGTTGCGAACGAATGGCTCAAGGCCGTCACCGCGGAGGAGGGGCTGCTCGCCCGCGAACGGATCAGCTCCAGCAACGACGCGGCGGAACAGCAACTGGACGAGTACTTCAAGGACTGGGGCACGCTGAACAACCAGTCCACCGACGACATCGGCGCCACGCAGCGCGAGGCGCGGCAGAGCTACATGGGCGGGCGTGAGCTCGCCTACGACGCCCTGCGCGAACGCAAGTAATAGGAGTGACGACCATGACCGGGCGAACAACTCGGGTGCGCACCAGGACGATCCCTGCGCTGACCTGTGCCGTCGTCGTCGCCGGAGCAGGGCTGTTCGCCTGGTGGAACACCGACCTGCTCGGGCGGGAAGACTTCTGTGCCGGTGCGGTGTCCGCCGACGACGTGGGAGCCGTACTGGACGGGCCCGGTCGGCTCACCCTCGCGTCGGCGGAGCCGGAGAAGGTGTCCGACAACGCCTATGGCTTCGACTGCGTCGTCCAGCGCAGCAGCAAGATCATCGGCGGCGATCAGGCACGCCTCACCGTCGACCTGACCCGCCCGGACACCACCTTCCCGTTCCGGACCCGGCTGTGGAAGGACCCGGCGGCCATGTCCTACCTGGCCGACGGCGCAGCCGGCGCGGTCGACGACACCCGGGCCTGGGTCATGCTTCCGGCTGCCTGCTGGGACAAGATCCCGTCGTCGGGCGCCAACGCCTCACCGGTGCTCGAACTGGAAGTGAGCAACGGGGCCGCGGACCGGCAGGCACTGGCCGCTACCGCCGTACACACGGCCCGGCAGATCGCCCGGGACGTCGGTTGCGCGGCACCGGAGCTCTCCCACCCGGTCCGTATCCAAGGGCCTGCGGAGAAGGGTGGGGCTGGCCGTACCGACACGGCGAACGCATGCGGGCTGAAGGGTTTCAGGCTGCCCGAGTCCACGTTCTTCGGCAGTGGAGCCGCCCCGGGCGGCGAGCGCTTCACGGAGGCGGGCGCCACTGCGTGGGCCTGCACGCTCGACCTCGACGGGCCGACCGACCCGCAACTGACCTTCGCCCTCAGCCAGGACCGGACCCTGACGAAGTTCGCGGGCCGGGATCCGGCAGTCGCGGAGCAGGACGGGTCCGCGCTGCTGGAATGCGCGGACGGGACCGCGTATGTGTCCATGGAACGCAACGACGCCTACGAGGGCCTGTTGCTGGACAACAAGGTTCCGGGAGAGCGCTGGAACGATCCCTTCCGCGCCTTCACCGACGCGGTGGCGAAGAAGCTGGACTGCAAGCGCGCTGACTGATCGGCGGGGCTGATGGGCCAGCGCCCTCCGGCAGGCAACCCCGGCGCTCATCGTGCTTGACCGGCCGCCACGGAATGTTCCGTGGCGGCCGAGACGGTTGTCGGAGCATCGGGCGGCGGCTCATCCCGGCAGCCCCAACTCCCGCGCGATCAGCATCCGCTGCACCTCGCTCGTCCCCTCGCCGATCTCCAGGATCTTCGAGTCGCGCCACATCCGCGCCACCGGGTACTCGTTCATGAAGCCGTAGCCGCCGTGGATCTGCGTCGCCTCGCGGGCGTTGTCCACCGCGACCGTCGAGGAGTACAGCTTCGCGATCGCCGCCTCCTTCTTGAACGGCTCGCCCGCCACCAGCCGCGAAGCCGCGTCGCGCCAGCCCACGCGGGCCATGTGGGCGCGCATCTCCATGTCTGCGATCTTGAACTGGATCGCCTGGTTCGCACCGATCGGCTTGCCGAAGGCGTGGCGCTCGGCCGCGTACCTCACCGACTCGTCCACGCAGCCCTGCGCCAGGCCCGTCGCCAGGGCCGAGATCGCGACCCGGCCCTCGTCCAGGATCCGCAGGAACTGCGCGTAACCCCGGCCCTGTTCGCCCAGGAGGTTCGCCGCCGGGACGCGGACGTCGGAGAAGGACAGCTCCCGGGTGTCCGAGGCGTTCCAGCCGACCTTCGAGTAGGGGGCGGCGACCGTGAAGCCGGGGGTGCCGGAGGGGACGATGATCGCGGAGATCAGGGGGCGGCCGTCCTCCTTGCGGCCGGTCACCGCCGTGACCGTGACCAACTCGGTGATGTCCGTACCGGAATTGGTGATGAAGCACTTGGAGCCGTTGATCACCCATTCCTTCGTCGCCTCGTCCAGCACCGCCGTCGTCCGCGTGCCTCCCGCGTCCGACCCGCCGTCCGGCTCGGTCAGGCCGAACGCGCCCAACGCCTCGCCCGCACACAGCTTCGGGAGCCACCGGCGCTTCTGCTCCTCCGTGCCGAAGAGGTGGAGCGGCATCGCACCCAGCGAGACCCCGGCCTCCAGGGTGATCGCCACCGAGGAGTCGACCCGGGCCAGCTCCTCCAGGGCGATCCCGAGCGCCAGGTAGTCGCCGCCCATGCCGCCGTACTCCTCTGGGAACGGCAGCCCGAACAGGCCCATCCGGCCCATCTCGCGCACGATCTCGTACGGGAATTCATGGCGCTCGTAGAAGTCGCCGATCTTCGGCGCGACCACGTCGTGCGCGAACGCCTCGACCGTGCGGCGCAGTTCCTCGTGCTCGGCGGTCAGCCGGTGGTCCAGGGACATGGGTAACTCACTCCTTGTGGGAGGCGGGAGAAGAGGAAGGGGCCAGGGCGCGGACCGTGCGGGACGGGCTCGGCCGGCCCAGGTGTTCTGCCAGCCAGGCGCTGGTGGCGGTCAACTCGTCGAGATCGACGCCGGTCTCGATGCCGAGGCCGTCGAGCATCCACACGAGGTCCTCGGTGGCGAGGTTGCCCGTGGCGCTCTTCGCGTACGGGCAGCCGCCCAGGCCGCCCGCCGAGGCGTCGACCGTGCTCACGCCGTGCTGGAGCGCCGCCAGGGTGTTGGACAGCGCCTGGCCGTACGTGTCGTGGAAGTGCACGCCGACGGCGGCCGTCGTCACACCCGACTCGTTCAGGGCGGTCAGCAGGGCCGTTACGTGGCCCGGCGTCGCCACCCCGATCGTGTCGCCCAGCGACAGCTCGTCGCAGCCCAGGTCCATCAGCGCCTTCGCGACCCTGACCACCTGTGCCACCGGCACCGCGCCTTCCCACGGGTCGCCGAAGCACATCGACAGGTACCCGCGCACATGGGCCCTGTCCGCCTTGGCGCGGGCCACCACCGGCTCGAACATGGCGAGGGACTCGTCGACCGTCCGGTTCAGGTTGCGCGCGGCGAACGTCTCCGTCGCCGAGCCGAACACCGCGATCGACCGGGCCCCGAGCGCCAGCGCCCGGTCCAGTCCGCGTTCGTTCGGCACGAGGACCGGGAGGGAGACGTCACCCACGTCCGCGATCTCCCCGAGGAGAGGGAACAGGGCTTCCGCGTCGGCAAGTTGGGGCACCCACTTGGGGTGCACGAAGCTCGTCGCCTCGATGGTGGTCAGGCCGGCCACCGCCAGGCGGCGGATGAACTCCGCCTTCACCTCCGTCGGGACGATCTCCTTCTCGTTCTGGAGGCCGTCCCGTGCGCCTACTTCGTGGATGCGGACCCGGGCCGGCAGGCCGGGTGCCGGGACCTTCATGGGGAGCGTGCGTGTGCTCATGCGTCCTCCTGAGCCGAAGCGGCTGCGGCAGGGGCCACTACCGCCAGGACCTGGTCCATCGCCACCGTCGCGCCCGCCGTGACGTCCAGCTCGGTCACGGTCCCCGCGTGCGGGGCCGAGATCACGTGCTCCATCTTCATCGCCTCCACCACGAGCAGGCTCTGACCCGCCTCGACCTCGTCCCCGACGGCCACCTTCACCACCGTGACCGTGCCCGGCATCGGGGCCGCCAGTGTGTCCAGCCCGCTCCGGCCCGCCCCGCTCAGGGACGCCTCCACCGGGTCGTGGTCCTGGACGTGCCAGGTGTCGCCGTCCCGGCCGAGCCAGTCGCCGGAGCGGTGGAAGCGGCCCACCGTGCCGTCGAGTTCGACCGTGACGAGGTCGGGGGCGACCACCGCGCCCGCCGGGGCCCCGTACGTCACCGGGTCCACGCCCGACACCCGCAGCGGGAACACCAGTGGCGCCGGCACACCCCCCGTCCGCCAGCCGTTCGGCACCGAGAACGGGTCCGTCCAGCCGCCCGCGTCCGGCCTCGGCTCCAGCGCCTCCCGGCGGACCGCCGCGGCCGCCGCGTACACCTCGTCCGGCACCCCGTCCGGCACCAGGCTCTCCGCCTCGCGCTCCACAAGACCGGTGTCCAGGTCGCCGGAGACCACGTCCGGGTGGGCCAGCAGCCGGCGCAGGAAGCCCGCGTTGGTCGGGACCCCCAGGATCACCGTGTCGGCGAGGGCGGCCCGCAGCTTGCGCAGGGCGGTCGCGCGGTCGGGGCCGTACGCGATGACCTTCGACAGCATCGGGTCGTACAGGCTGCCCACCGGCACGCCCTCGCTGAGCCCCGAGTCCGTCCGCACCCCGCCGCCCTGCGGCTCGCGCAGCGCCAGCACCGTACCGCCCGAGGGCAGGAAGCCCCGGGACGGGTCCTCGGCGCAGATCCGGGCCTCGATCGCCCAGCCGTTCAGCTCGATGTCCTGCTGTACGTACGGGAGCCGCTCGCCCGACGCCACCCGCAGCTGCCACTCCACCAGGTCAAGTCCCGTGATCAGCTCGGTGACCGGGTGCTCGACCTGGAGGCGGGTGTTCATCTCCATGAAGTAGTACGAGGCCGGGTCGTCGCCCGGCACGATGAACTCCACCGTGCCCGCGCCCGCGTACCCGCACGAACGCGCCGCCTGCACGGCCGCCTCGCCCATCGCCGCCCGGGTCTCCGGAGTGAGCAGAACGCTCGGCGCCTCCTCGATGATCTTCTGGTGGCGGCGCTGGAGCGAGCACTCGCGCTCGCCGAGGTGGATCACGTTGCCGTGGGTGTCGGCCAGCACCTGGATCTCGATGTGGCGCGGCCGGTCGATCCACCGCTCCACGAGCAGCGTGTCGTCGCCGAAGGAGGCGCGGGCCTCGCGCCTCGCCGCCGCGATCTCCTCCGCGAGCACCGCCGCGTCGCGGACCAGGCGCATGCCCTTGCCGCCGCCGCCCGCCGAGGGCTTCAGGAGGACCGGCATGCCGATCTCCCTCGCCGCGTCCTCCAGCTGGGCGTCGGTCAGGCCGCTTCCGGACGAGCCCGGGACCACCGGGACCCCGGCCGCCGCGACCGTCTCCTTGGCCCGGATCTTGTCGCCCATGAGGGAGATCGCGGAGGCGGGCGGGCCGATGAAGACCAGGCCCGCGTCCGCGCAGGCGGCGGCGAAGGCGGCGTTCTCCGCGAGGAAGCCGTAGCCGGGGTGGACCGCCTGCGCGCCGGTGCGGCGGGCCGCCTCCAGCAGCGCGGGCACCGAGAGATAGCTCTCCGACGCGGCCGGCGGGCCGATCCGTACCGCCGTGTCCGCCTCCCGTACGTGCCGGGCGTCCGCGTCCGCGTCGCTGAAGACCGCGACCGAGCGCACCCCCTGCTCCCGCAGGGTCCGGATCACCCGGACCGCGATCTCGCCGCGGTTGGCGACCAGAACGGTGTCGAACATCGTCATCTGTTCCTCACATCCGGAAGACGCCGAAGGCGGGCCCGGCCGGGTCCTTCTGGGGCAGCGGGGCATTGGCGCAGGCGGTGAGCGCGAGACCCAGCACCTGGCGGGTGTCCACGGGGTCGATCACGCCGTCGTCCCAGAGCCGGGCGGTGGCGTAGTACGCGTTGCCCTGGGTCTCGTACTGGGCGCGGACCGGGGCCTTGAACGCTTCCTCGTCCTCGGCGCTCCAGTCGTCACCGAGCTGGTCGCGCTTGACGGTGGCGAGGACCGACGCGGCCTGCTCGCCGCCCATCACCGAGATCTTGGCGTTCGGCCACATCCACAGGAAGCGCGGCGAATACGCCCGGCCGCACATGGAGTAGTTGCCCGCGCCGTACGAACCGCCGACGACGACCGTCAGCTTCGGCACGCGGGTGCAGGCCACGGCCGTGACCATCTTCGCGCCGTGCTTGGCGATGCCGCCCGCCTCGTAGTCCCGGCCGACCATGAAGCCGGAGATGTTCTGGAGGAAGACGAGCGGGATGCCGCGCTGATCGCACAGCTCGATGAAGTGCGCGCCCTTCTGGGCCGACTCGGAGAACAGGATCCCGTTGTTCGCGACGATCCCGACCGGGTGGCCGTGGATCCGGGCGAAGCCGGTGATCAGCGTCGTGCCGTACTCCGCCTTGAACTCCTGGAACCGCGAGCCGTCCACCACCCGGGCGATCACCTCGCGTACGTCGTACGGGGTGCGGGAATCCACCGGCACCGCGCCGTACAGCCCCGCCGGGTCCACCTTCGGCTCCTCGGCCGGCTCGACCGACCAGGGGAGCGGGGCGCGGTCCGGGAGGGTCGCGACGATGTTCCGGACGATCCGCAGGGCGTGCGCGTCGTCCTCCGCGAGATGGTCGGTGACCCCCGACGTACGGGAGTGGACCTCGCCGCCGCCCAGCTCCTCCGCCGTGACGACCTCGCCGGTCGCGGCCTTCACCAGCGGCGGGCCGCCGAGGAAGATCGTGCCCTGGTCGCGGACGATGACGGCCTCGTCGCTCATCGCCGGGACGTACGCCCCGCCCGCCGTGCAGGAACCCAGGACCGCGGCGATCTGTGGGATGCCCGCGCCGGACATCCGGGCCTGGTTGTAGAAGATCCGCCCGAAGTGGTCCCGGTCGGGGAAGACCTCGTCCTGCATCGGCAGGAACGCGCCGCCGGAGTCGACCAGGTACAGGCAGGGGAGCCGGTTCTCCAGCGCCACCTCCTGCGCCCGCAGGTGCTTCTTCACCGTCATCGGGTAGTACGTGCCGCCCTTGACGGTCGCGTCATTGGCGACGATCACGCACTCCCGGCCGGATACCCGCCCGATCCCGGCGATCACCCCGGCCGCCGGGGCCGCGCCCCCGTACAGCCCCTCGGCCGCCAGCGGGGCCAGCTCCAGGAACGGCGAGCCCGGGTCGAGAAGGGCGTCCACCCGGTCCCGGGGGAGCAGCTTGCCGCGCGCCTCGTGGCGGGCCCGCGCTTTCTCACCCCCGCCCAGCCGCACCGTGGCGAGGCGTCCCGCCAGCTCGTCGGAGAGCGCGCGATGAGCCGCCTCGTTGGCCTGCCAGGCCTCCGAGGCGGGATCGGCCGCGCTCGCCAGGACAGGTGCCTGCTGCATCGTGTCGAGCCCCCTTGCCCGTACCGCGATAGTTGACCGTTGACGATGGTCGGCTGTTAATGAGCGTTAACGCGTCCCCTCAGGTTAACGAGCGCTAACGGCCCTGTCTAGAATGAATGCTCATGAGCACCCATGCCGCCGCCCGCGTCGCGGCTCCCACCCGCCGCGAGCAGATCCTCCGGGAGGCCGCCCGCCTCTTCGCCGAGCGCGGCTTCCACGGTGTCGGCGTCGACGAGATAGGCGCCGCCGTCGGAATCAGCGGTCCCGGCCTCTACCGCCACTTCCCCGGCAAGGACGCGATGCTCGCCGAGCTCCTGGTGGGCATCAGCGAACGCCTGCTGGAGGGCGGACGGCTGCGGGTCGCGGAGGACGCCGCCCGGGGCGGCGACTCCCCGGATGCGCTCCTGGACGCGCTCATCGAGGGCCATATCGACTTCGCCCTCGACGACCGTCCCCTGATCACCCTCCACGACCGCGAGCTGGACCGGCTGCGCGACACGGACCGCAAGCGGGTGCGGCGGCTCCAGCGCGAGTACGTCGAGGTCTGGGTCGGTGTCGTCCGCGCCCGCTATCCGGCGCTGGCCGAGAACCGGGCCCGCGTCACTGTGCACGCCGTCTTCGGCCTGCTGAACTCCACTCCGCACCTGGCCCGCCCCGAGGCCCTGCCCGGCCGCGCGGCGACCGCCGCCCTGCTCCACCGGCTGGCCCGGGGCGCCTTCGCCGCCGCAGAGCCCTCCTGAGCAGCGGTTTCGTATCCTGGGCCGCTCCTGATTCCGTTCGTGGACAACCTCGGCTCCCGGGCAACCCCGGACGGGGTCCTCACGTCTTTCCGGTCAACACGCAACGAATCGGGGAGCCCGCCATGACCGTCTCACTGGGCGAAGAGATCATGCTGCTGTCGCTGGACGACGCGACCGGCGCGGCGAAGGGGGAGACCGCGGCCCGCTGGGGCGTGGCGGCGGGCATGCTCCTGGAGCTGGTGATGGCGGGCCGCGTCACGGTGAGGGGCGGCCGCGTCGAGGTCCACGACCCGACCCCGACGGGCGACCCGCTCCTGGACGGCCGGCTCGACCGGCTGGCGCGCTGGGTCCACGGGACGTCCACCAGCCGCAAAGTGGCCGACTGGCTGACCCGGGAGCACGCCAAGGGCTCGCAGGACGTCGTGGCGAGCCTCGTCGCCCGCGGCCTGGTGACCGAGGAGAGGCACCGGGCCCTCGGCGTCTTCCCGGTGCGCCGCTACCCGGAGGCCGACGGCACCGTCGAACGGGAGCTGCGCGCCCGGCTGGCCGCCGTGGTGCTGCACGGAGCCGGGCCGGACGCCCGCACCAGCGCGCTCGTCGCCCTGCTGCACGCCACGGGCATGCATCCCCAGACGTTCCCCGGTCTGCCGAAGAAGCAGGTCGCCCCGCGCATGGCCCGGATCGCCGAAGGCCACTGGGCGGGCGTGAGCGTGAGCGAGGCGATCCGCGACCTTCAGGCGGCGATCGCCGCGGTGGGCGTGGTGACGGTCCTCACCGTGGTGTCGTAGAACGTCCGGAGTGCCCGGGGCGACGGACACGGAAACGGACCGCGGCCTGCGGACCGCGGATACCGGCACAGATACCGTCACAGATACCGACACCGACCGAACCGCGAGGGACGCGTGCTGCGAAGCCCGGAGACCACCGATCCCACGGCCGCGGCGCCCCGGCCCCGCCGCATCGTCGAGGTCGACGCGCTGCGCGGCTTCGCTCTCTGCGGCGTCTTCCTCGCCAACGTCCTGGTGATGGCGGGCCTCGACGGGCAGCGCGGCGGCGGACCGCACACCAGCGGCGTGGACCAGGTCGCGTACTGGCTCGTCATGATGTTCGTGCAGACCAAGTTCTATCTGCTGTTCTCGTTCCTCTTCGGCTACAGCTTCACCCTGCAGATGGGTGCCGCCGAACGCGACGGCGCCGCCTTCGCGCCGAGGATGCTGCGCCGCCTGCTCGGCCTGTTCGTGCTCGGGATCCTGCACGCGGCGCTGCTGTATCCCGGCGACATCCTCGCCACGTACGCCGTCCTCGGCCTGGTCCTGTTCGCGGCGCGCTCCGCCGACCCGGGCAGGATGTGGCGTACCGCGCTCTGGGTGTACGGGGTGCTGGCCGCGCTCTACCTCCTCCTCGGGGCGGCCGTCGCCCTGGTGGACTCCGGTGACGACGGCACGGCCGCCGCCGCGCGCGCCGAGCTGGCCGCCGCGTACCGGGGCGGCGCGGGCGAGGTGATCCGGGCCAACCTCGGTGCCTGGCCGGAGGTGCTGGCCGGACTGTTCATGGTGGGCGGCATGGTCGTCGCCGCGTTCCTGGCCGGGTTCGTGGCGGGCCGCCGCCGCCTCCTCACCGACACCCCGGACCGGGCGGCCCGGCTGCGCCGGATCCTCGTAGGGGGTCTGGCCGTCGGGCTGCCCGGCGGGGCGCTGATGGCGGCGGGCACGGTGGGTCCGCTGGGCGCCCGCTGGGAGATCCCGATGTTCGTCGTCGGCATGCTCACCGCGCCGGCGCTCAGTGCCGCGTACGCGAGCGGCCTGCTCCTCTGGTTCACCACGCCGGGCGGCGCCCGCCTCGCCGCCCGGCTGGCCCCCGCGGGCCGTATGGCACTCACCAACTACCTGACGCAGTCCCTCGTGATGGCGCTCGTCTTCACCGGCTACGGGGCGGCCCTGTACGGCCGGGCCGGGGCGGCGGCCGTGCTGGGCGGCGCGTTGCTCTTCTACGGGTGCCAACTCGCCGCCTCCGCGTGGCTGATGAGGCGCCACCGGTTCGGCCCCGTCGAACGGCTGCTGCGGGCCGTCACGTTGTGGGGCCGACCGGCACCTCGCGCCTGAAGAGGGCCTTCTTCCGGGTCAGCCCGCCTTCGTCGAGACCCGGACGTGGTCGACCCGCATCGGATGGCCCGGCTCCGTGGCCGGTCCGGCTGTCGCGCCGTCCGCCTCCGGCAGCTTGCCGCCGATCGCCACGTTCAGGATCAGGAACACCCCGTGGTCCACGGCCCGCTCCCAGGTCCCGGCGTCCATCGTGTCGGCCCGCACCCGGTGGTACACCCGGTCGCCCAGATACCAGCGCACCTCCTCGGCACCGGGGGAGAGGTCGACCTCGACGGCGTACGTGCGGAACGCCGTACGGCAGTCCGCGCACTCCTGCGGACCCGACGTCAGCCCCACGGGCTCCTCGCACGGGCCGCCGTCCAGGACCCCGCAGTGCATCGAGCCGAAGACGGTGTCCCGGCCGTTGACGGACTCCATCACGTCCAGCTCGCCGACCCCCGGCCAGCCGGTGTACCCGTCGCGCAGCGAGGCGCCCAGGGTCCAGAACGCGGGCCAGTAGCCCGCCGCCTTCGGCCCCGTCACGTCCGGCAGCGCGATCGACGCCTCGATCCGCAGCACCCCGCCGGGCGGCGGCGCGAAGTCGGACCGCACGGTGGTGATCCGCCCCGAACTCCACTTCCCGTTCCGCCGGATGGGGACGATCTCCAGTACGCCCTTCCCGTCCAGTCGCACGTTGTCGGTCGAGTCGGTCATGGTCTCGATCTCGCCGGTGCCCCACTGCGGGGCCGGGCAGCCCGGGTAGCAGGTGCCGAGGTCGTACTGCCAGTTCGCGGGGGAGGGGCGGCTGTTCGCCGGTCCGTCGAAGTCGTCCCGCAGCAGCTCGGTCCAGCCGTCCTTGCCGGGTGCGGCAGGTGGCGTGGGAGCGGGGGCGGGGCCGCCGGCCGGGGGCAGCGCGCCCGACTCCGTCAGCAGCCGCTCCAGCCGGGGGGTCAGCACGATGGCCGCCACGTTCGTCAGATGGGCGTCGTCCCGGTAGAGCAGGATCCGGTCCCGTACCGCGGGGCAGGTCGGCCCGTCGCCCGGGCACAGCACCGGGTTCACGCTGACGGACCGCACGCCAGGCACCGCACCCGACGCGATCCGCCGCGCCAGCGGGTCGGCCGGAACCGCGTCCGCCCGGCCGAACGCGCAGGCGGCGGCGTCGTCCGGAGCACCGGAGACGCACGCGGGAATGTCCGTCCCCGGTACGGGGGTGTCCTCGATGTACACGATCGGGACGCCTATCGCCCGCAGCGGCTTCAGCGTCTTCTCCCACGCGGTGGTCAGGAGCTTCTCGTCGGCGGTGTACCGGTTGAGCGAGGCGATCACGATGAGCCGGGGCTTCGGCCCCGTACGCAGGCGGTCCAGGGCGTCGGCCCGCCAGCTGTCGCACTCCCGGTAGGCACGCCCCAACTGGGGGTTCTTCACCGTCAGTTCCGGCAACGGGCAGCCCTGCTTCACCAGCTCCTGGAGAGCCCAGCCGCGCTGGGAGGCCAGCGCGAGCAGCGGCGAGAACCACTGGCCGGCGTGCGAGTCGCCGAGCAGCACGACCCGGTCCGGGCTGTCCACCGCCCCGAACAGGCATTCCGGGCTGCGGGACACCGCAGGGGCGACCTGGCAGGCCCCGTCCGGCGGGAAGTCCTCGCGCGCCTGGGCGGGGCCCGGCACCAGCAGTCCGTCCGCGAGCGCGGAGCCGTCGGTCCGGGCGAGCAGCGACGGCCCGGCGGCGGCACCCGGCGGGAGACCCTTGACATCTACCGGGGTGGCGGGACCCATCAGATGCAGGGTCGTGGTGCCGACGACCAGCGCGAGCGCGACCGGCAGGACGATGGCGGAGATCCCCACCGCCAGCCCCCGGCGCGGGAGTTCGGACACCGTACGGCTGCGGCGCAGCGGCTGCTCGACCCAGCGCATGGTGGCGAGGGCGGGCAGCACGGCCGCCAGGGTCAGCGCCGTCTTCGCGGGCCAGCCGAGCGCCCCGAGACGGGCCTCGGCGAGCACCAGCACCGGCCAGTGCCACAGATAGAGGTTGTACGAGAGCCGCCCGACCGCCCGAGGGCCCCGCCCCGCCAGCAACCGGCCGACCCCGAGGGCCCCTTGGGCATCGCGCTCGCCCCGGCCGGGGATCGCGGCGAGGATGACGGCGGCCGTGCCCAGAGTGGGGACGAGCGCCGCGTATCCGGGGTACGGGGTCGACGCGTCGTACGACACGACGCACCAGACGATCGCCGCAGCCCCCGCCCACCCGCAGGCCAGCCGCAGTGGACGCGGCCCGCGCAGCAGATGCCAGGGCAGCAGCGCGAGCAGCGCGCCGACGGCGAACTGCCAGACCCGCGAGGGCGTTCCGAGGTACGCGAGCGAGACGGAGTCCCGCGTCCAGTGCAGGGACAGCGCGAACGAGGCGACGGCCGCGGCGGCGGTGGCGAGCGCCACGACCGCGCGCACGGCCCGCCCCCGGCGCACCGCACGGGCGGCGAACAGCACGGTCACCGCCAGCAGCGGGGCCCAGACCAGGTAGAACTGCTCCTCGACGGCGAGCGACCAGAAGTGCAGCAGCGGACTCTGGTCGTGCCCGGCGGCCAGGTAGTCGGTCTGCTGGGAGATGAACCGCCAGTTGGCCACGGACAGCGCTGCCGCGAGGACGTCCTGCTCCAGGCCGGTGCGGAGCAGCGGTACGGTCAGCCACGCCCCGGCGACCGCGACCGCCGCGAGGACGACGGCGGCGGAGGGCAGCAGCCGGCGGGCCCGGCGGGAGAAGAAGTCGCCGAGCCGGATCCGGCCGGTGGTGATCGCCTCCCGGACCAGGAGCCCGGTGATCAGGTAGCCGGAGATGACGAAGAAGACGTCCACGCCGACGAAGCCGCCCGCGGTCCCCGGGATCTGGGCGTGGAAGGCCAGGACCGCGAGGACGGCGACCGCGCGCAGCCCCTCGATGTCGGGCCGGAACGTGGACCGGTGCGGGCTGGGCCCGGATTCGCCGCCCGAGCGGCCCGCACGGGGCGGGGGTGTGGCGGGCGGGGGAGCGGATCGCTTACGGCGGGGGCCGTGGGCGAGGAGGAAGGGCATCGGGTGGCGCCTTTCGGGACGGCTCAACTCAGCCACGGGAGCATCGGGTTGACCCACCCGGAGGCGAGCAGGCCGGTGAGCAGGAGGACGGCGGAGGCGGCGAGGGCCTCGGGCCAGCGGCGGGGCAGCACACCCGTACGGGTCCGGGGCAGGGCTTCGGCGAGCGGCTCCCCGGACCTCGCGGACGGACGCAGCTCGGTCGACAGGTCGCGGATCAGCGGCAGGTTGATCTGCAACTGGACCAGGAGGTAGAGGCCGAGGCCCCAGTTGGGCTCCCAGCCGTTACGGGCCACGGCCAGCGCGAGGCCGGCCGCGGCGGCCCCGTTGGACAGGACCAGCCAGCCCAGCGAGACGCCGACCACCCGCCGGGCCATCGACCCCGAACTCCCCTTGCTCCGCGGTTCCTTGTTCTGCGCTCCGGTGGGCACCCAGGCGGCGCTGCGACCCCGCAGGCTGTGCCAGAACGCGGTGGCGGCGGCCACGCTGGTGAGGACGTTGGCGCGGATCACCTCCACCCGCCACCGGGTCCGGCTGACCCGGGGCAGCAGCACGTGCCACAGCCACAGCGGGGCGAGGAGCGGCAGGACGTGCCAGGGCCGGACGTGGTCCGGGTACCAGAACATCATCACCAGCGGCGGCAGCGGCGCGGCGAAGGTGTTCACGGCCGTGGTCAGGTAGCCGACGACGCCTTCGTAGAAGCACAGCCGCATCCGCCAGGGCGCGCCCATCCGCTTCAGCACCGGGGTGCCGAGGAGGTGCAGGTTGCCCATCGCCCACCGGTACTGCTGGTTGACGAACGAGGTGACGGTGTCCGGTGAGGTGCCCTTGGCGACCAGGACGGGGACGTACTGGGTGCGGAAACCCCGATCGTGCAGGGCGAGTCCGGTGTACAGGTCCTCGCTGTGGTCGAGTCGGGCGAAGCCGCCCGCCAGGTCGATCGCGGAGCGCCGGTAGACGGCGTTGCTGCCGCAGCAGATCGCGGCGTCGCTGGCGTCCCGCGAAGGCTGGATCCAGCGGAAGAACCACTCCTGCGCGGCCCCGGCGGCGCGCTGGATCCAGTCCATGCCCGCGTCGGTGTCGAAGCACTGCGGGCTCTGCACGATCCCGACGGCGGGGTCCGCGAGATACGGGACCAGATGGCGCAGGAAGTCCGGACGGGGCGCGAAGTCCGCGTCCAGGATCGCGATGAACTCGGCGGTGGACAGGGTGAGGGCGTGGTTGAGGTTTCCCGCCTTCTTCAGGTGCCCCCGGTCGGGACGTACGACGTACCGGTAGCCGTGCTCGGCCGCCAGGGCCGCCACCTCGGCCCGGTCGGCGTCGTCCAGCACCCAGACGGTGAGTGCGTCGGGCCAGTCGAGGGCGGCGACCGCGCGGTAGGCGTTGGCGAGGACGGGCAGCGGCTCGCCACAGGTCGGCAGGTAGAGGTCCACGCCCGGCAGCGCGGCGGGCCGCCAGGCGCGGACGAGCACCTCGTGCGACGCCCGGGTCAGCCGGCGCTGACGGAGGCTGTTGACGGAGGACAGGAGCAGGGCCACGACGTTCAGCCCGAGGATCGCGAGGAACGCCCACAGCGCCGGGGTCCGCAGCGCGAAGGTGAGCATCGTCGCCGCCGTGAACACGAAGGCCAGCGAGCTGCTCACCAGCACCCACCGGCGTTGCGGCCCGAAGTACCAGTAGAGCTCGTCGTCGGACGGAGGTTGCGGAAGGTGATGCACGGTCATAAAGCCCCCCACGGCTGTGTATGTGCCCGTTTCAGGTGGCCCACCCTAATGCCATAGGTATAGACCAATCACCCTGGAGGGCTGCAACGAACGGAATCGGACACGGGTTTGGCGCGACTCAATTGGTCCAGACCTCTGGGTGGTTCCATTCGAGCCCGGTGCCCGTCCGACGGGGGAAGAAGCAGGTCACGCGAGGGTGAACAGTCCCGGAAGACTTGCCGGACCGACGCCGGTCCGACGCCGGTCCGACGCCGGTCCGACGCCGGTCCGACGCCGGACCGGACGGCTGTCCGTCCGCCGTGCCGGGGTCCCCGGCCGGAAGCCGGCTGTCCGCCGGGCAGGGAACCGTGCGGGAAACAGGCACGCCCCGTCCGCCGGGCAAGACACCGGGCACGCCCCCCACACCGGACGGCACAATGGGCCCATGCCGATACCCAGCCGTGCCGCCCTCGTCGACCACCTCGTCCGTACGCGTATCGCGGGGGACGTCGCCACGCCACGCGACAACAACCTCTCCCACTACCGCAAGCTCGCCAACGGCGACCGCCACTACTGGCTGGGCCTGGAGCTCGGCGACCGCTGGACCGACGAGCAGGACGTGCTCGCCGTGATGGCCGAGCGCTGCGGCGTCAACGACGACCCCGCGCACCGGCAGGGCCAGGACACCATCGACCCCGAGCTGACGGTCGACGCCCTGGAGCGGATGGCGGCCCGCCTCCGCAAGGCCGCCGACGGCCGCGAGCGCGTCCTCTTCGCCACCGGGCACCCCGGCGGCATGCTGGACGTGCACCGGCAGACGGCGGACGCGCTGCGCCGCGCGGGCTGCGAGATCGTCCGCATCCCGTCCGGGCTGATGGCGGACGAGGGCATGGTCTTCCAGTTCGCCGACGTCGCGATGCTGGAACGCGGGGCGACCCTCTGGCACACCCACTCCCCGGCCCCGATGGCCGCCATCCTGGACGCCATGGCCCACCTGGGCCGCCCGCTGCCCGACCTGGTCGTCGCCGACCACGGCTGGGCGGGCTGCGCGGGACAGCGGGGGCTGGATGCGATCGGTTACGCGGACTGCAACGACCCGGCCCTCTTCCTCGGTGAGTCGGAGGGCACCCTCCAGGTCACGGTCCCGCTGGACGACCACGTCACCGACCCGCGTTTCTACGACCCGATGACGGACTACCTGCTGCACGCGGCGGGGCTGCTGGAGGAAGAGCCTGCGGAGTCCGCGGGACCCGTGGAGTCCGTGGAGGAGCCCGCCGCGTAAGGGAGGGTGCGGCGATGAGTTTCGGGCCCGGCGGATGTGTTTACTGACACCAGCACGGACACGGGCATGGGCACGGGCACTGACGCGGACGAAGGGGCAGGGCCATGAAGTTCAGCACGACGATCGCCCCGATGGGCGGGCGTTACCTCATCCCGTTCAGCTCCGACAAGCGCAAGGAGACCGGCATCGGCGGCGGCGACGCCATCGAGGTGGAACTGACCCTCGACACCGTGCCCCGCACGGTGGAGCCGCCCGAGGACTTCGCGGCGGCGCTTACGGCCGCGCCGGGGGCCGCGGAGGCGTTCGCCGCACTCTCACCCAGCCGGCAGAAGGCGCACGTCACGTCGATCGAGGGCGCGAAGGCGCAGGAGACGCGGGAGCGGCGGATCGCGAAGGCGGTGGCGGAGCTGACCCGGTCAGTCCTCAGGAGCCGGGGGACTGCTGCCGCAGCCGCTGCGCCCGCCCCGGCGTCGGATCCAGATAGACCCGCCGGACCGAGGGGAACCGCTCGCGCAACTGCGCCTCCGCCTCCTCGCAGGCCCACTCGACCTCCGAGGCGGTGGCCATGTCCCGGAAGTCGATCTTCGCGGCGATCAGGATCTCGGCCGGCCCCTGGATGAGCGTGGTCAGTTCCAGTACGTCCACGATGTGCGGTACCGACAGCAGCTCCTCACGCACCCCGGACCGCATGGCCGGGGGCAGGGGCCGCCCGATGAGCAGCTGCGCGTTGGAGCGGCCCAGCACCCATGCCACGTACACGAGCAGCAGCCCGATCAGGCAGGACGCGATCCCGACCCAGACCCCCGAGCCCGAGAGCTGCCCGCCCAGCAGCCCGCCCGCCGCCAGCAGGAGCCCGATCAGGGCGGCCGAGTCCTCCATGACGACGGCCTTCACCGCCGTGTCCGGGGTGTGCCGCAGGTAGTACGCGTCCGGCACCCGCAGTCGTGATGCCTCGCGCCGCACCTGCTTGACTCCGGTGCGCAGCGAGTAGCTCTCCAGCAGGAAGGCGACGCCGAGGACGATGTAGGAGATGAGCGGATCGCCCAGCTCCACGCCCGCGACCAGGGTGTGCACCCCGTCGTAGACGGAGAAGACGGCCCCGCCGACGAAGGTGGCGATGGAGGCGAGCATCGCCCAGATGTAGCGCTCGGAGCCGTAGCCGAGGGGATGGGCCTCGTCGGCCGGCTTCCCGCTCCGCTTGAGCGCGGTGAGGAGCATGACCTCGGTGACGGTGTCGGCGACCGAGTGGGCCGCCTCGGAGAGCATCGCGCTGGAGCCGCTGATCAGCCCGGCGGCGGCCTTCGCCACGGCGATGCCGAGGTTGGCGACGGCCGCCACGATCACCGTGAAGGTGGACTCCCGCCATCAGCTTCGCTCTCCGTTTTCACGTCGCTCATGGTGGGGAGTATGTCCGAAATGCCACTTCGGGTGGTGCTCATCCCCACCGGGGGGACGCGTCATCCCTGAGGAACGCGTCAATCCCGGGGAACGCGGACGACGCCCTCCTGGATGACGGTGATCGCCAGCTGCCCGTCGGCGGTGTAGATACGGGCCTGGCCCAGTCCGCGCCCGCCGGACGCGGAGGGCGACTCCTGGTCGTACAGCAGCCATTCGTCCGCCCGGAACGGCCGGTGGAACCACATCGCGTGGTCCAGGCTCGCGCCGACCACGTCCCCGACCGCCCAGCCGCCCCGCCCGTGGGCGAGCAGCACCGAGTCGAGCAGGGTCATGTCGGAGACGTACGTGGCCAGGCAGACGTGCAGCAGCGGGTCGTCGGCGAGCTTGCCGTTCGTCCGGAACCACACCTGCGAACGGGGTTCGCGCGCCTCGCCCACCGTGCCGAACGGCGGCGCGTCCACGTACCGCAGGTCCACCGCGGCCCGCGCCTCGATCAGCCGGTCCACGACACCGGGATCGCTGAAGCGGTCCGCGTACCGGGGCAGCATCTCGGCGGCCGTCGGCAGGGAATCCGGGTCCGGGGCGGCGGGCATGGGTGCCTGGTGCTCCATCCCCTCCTCGTACGTCTGGAATGACGCCGAGAGGTGGAAGATCGGCTGCCCGTGCTGGACGGCGACGACGCGACGGGTGGTGAAGGACCGCCCGTCGCGGATCCGGTCGACGCTGTAGACGATGGGTGCGCCGGGGTCGCCGGCCCGCAGGAAGTACGAGTGGAGGGAGTGGGCGGCCCGGTCGGCCGGGACGGTGCGGCCCGCGGCGACGAGCGCCTGGGCCGCTACCTGGCCGCCGAACACCCGGGGCACGAGCGCGCTGCGGCTCACGCCCCGGAAGATGTCCCGCTCGATCTGCTCCAGGTCGAGCAGGTGGAGCAGATCGAGCAGGGGATCGGGACTCTCGTTCATGGAGGGACGGTATCCCCTTACAGGCCCATGGACTTGGCGATGATCGACTTCATGACCTCGCTGGTGCCGCCGTAGATGCGGTTGACCCGGTTGTCCGCGTACAGGCGGGCGATCGGGTACTCGTTCATGAAGCCGTAGCCGCCGTGCAGCTGGAGGCAGCGGTCGATGACGCGGTGGGCGACCTCGGTGCAGAACAGCTTCGCGGAGGCGGCCTCGGCCGCCGTCAGCTCACCGGCGTCCAGGGCCTCCAGCGCGCGGTCGGCGACGGCCTGGGCCGCGTCGACCTCGGCCTGGCACGCGGCCAGCTCGAACTTGGTGTTCTGGAACGAGGCGACCGTCTTGCCGAAGACCGTGCGCTCCCGCACGTAGTCCGAGGCGAAGCGGACGGCGGCCGCGGCCTGGGCGTACGCGCCGAAGGCGATGCCCCAGCGCTCGGAGGCCAGGTTGGTGCCGAGGTAGCCGAAGCCCTTGTTCTCCTCGCCGAGGAGGTCCTCGGCCGGGACCTTGACGTCGACGAACGCCAGCTCGGCGGTGTCGGAGGTCTTCAGGCCCAGCTTGTCGAGCTTGCGGCCGACGGAGTAGCCCGCGGACTTGGTGTCGACGGCGAAGAGGGAGATGCCGAAGCGGCGGTCGTCCTCGCGCGGGGCGGCGGTGCGGGCGCAGACGATGACGCGGTCGGCGTGCACGCCGCCGGTGATGAAGGTCTTCGCGCCGTTGAGGACGTAGTGCGTGCCGTCCTCGGAGAGCTTGGCGGTGGTCTTCATGCCCGCGACGTCGGAGCCGGTGCCCGGCTCGGTCATCGCGAGGGCCCACATCTCCTCACCGGTGGCGAACTTCGGCAGCCAGCGCTTCTTCTGCTCGCCGGTGGCGAGCATCTTCACGTAGGGCAGGCCGAGCAGAGTGTGCACACCGGAGCCGCCGAAGGAGACACCCGCGCGGGCGGTCTCCTCGTAGATGACGGCCTCGTACTTGTGCGAGTCGATGCCCGCGCCGCCGTACTCCTCGTCGACCTCGATGCCGAAGATGCCCAGCTCACCGAGCTTGAGGTAGAAGTCGCGCGGCACCTGGCCCGCGGCGAACCACTCGTCGTAGACCGGCACGACCTCGGCCGCGATGAAGGCGCGGATGGTCTCCCGGAACGCCTCGTGGTCCTCGTTGAATACCGTACGGCGCACGGGATGCCTCCTAGGTCGGCAGTCGATTCGCGGAATGCGCGGAACTTATGGTGCTGCCTAAGCGCTTGCTCAGACTCCCTTCGAAGTTACCCGCCGGTTGTGGTCGCTGTCCAGGGTGATGCTCGGCACGCGGAAGCCGGTGGGGACCAGCGGCCGGGCCCGATTGTCAGTGGTGTGGGGGAGTATCGGGAACAGCGGCGACAGAACGTATGGACGCACGGAACCTATGGGGGGACCACCATGGCGATCACGAACGAGCAGTTGGCGGGGCACGCGTTCCTGGCCCTGCTGTACGAGGACGACTACTTCCCGGACCACGTCCTGGACAAGGGCACGGCGGTCTTGCGCGCCCTGTGCGAGCGGATCGAGGCCGAGAACCCCGCGGACCTCACCGCCCTGTACGCGCTGACCGCGGTGGCGACCGAGGCCTTCAACGACCTGGAGGCGGAGTTCGAGGCGGCGGGCAGCGAGCTGGAGACGGTCGCCCGCGAGGAGATAGGCGAGGCCTTCTGGATCATCGCGACGGCGTACGGCTTCACGGACGCGGACCCGGAGGAGCTGATCGCCGAGCGCGAGTGGTGACGGGTTCGGGGATGAAGCGCCGGGCGCCGGCCGCCGTGGGAGGGTGAAGAAGTGAGGCTGGAGGATCTGGCCCGGCTGCGTCGGGCCCGTGACCGCATGGACCGCGAGTACGCCGAGCCGCTCGACGTCCCTTCGCTGGCCCGCGCCGCCCTGATGTCGCCCGGCCACTTCTCCCGCAGCTTCCGCGCCGCCTTCGGCGAGACCCCGTACAGCTATCTTATGACCCGCCGCATCGAGCGGGCCAAGGCCCTGCTGCGCCGGGGAGACCTGTCGGTCACGGACGTCTGCTTCGCCGTCGGCTGTACGTCGCTGGGCTCGTTCAGCTCCCGCTTCACGGAGCTGGTCGGGGAGAGCCCGAGCGCCTACCGGGCCCGCCCCCACGACGCGGGCGAGACCATCCCGGCGTGCGTCGCCAAGATGCTCACGCGACCGGTCAGGAATGGAGAAGCCAATCCCCCCGCCCGCCCGTAGCGTGAAACGCATGAACATCAACCTCTCTCAGTGCTTCATCGCCGTCGACGACCACGACAAGGCGCTCGCCTTCTACCGCGACGCCCTGGGAATGGAGGTGCGCAACGATGTCGGATTCGAAGGCATGCGCTGGGTGACCGTCGGGTCCCCTGCGCAGCCGGACGTGGAGATCGTCCTCGAACCCCCGCTCGCGGACCCGAACGCCCCGGCCGCCGACCGTCAGACCATGGCCGAGCTGCTCGCCAAGGGCATGCTCCGCGGCGTCATCCTCTCCGCCGAGGATGTGGACGCCGCCTTCGAGAAGGTCCGCGCCGCGGGCGGCGAGGTGCTCCAGGAGCCGATCGACCAGCCGTACGGCGTCCGCGACTGCGCCTTCCGGGACCCCTCCGGCAACATGCTGCGCATCACCCAGGCCGGCAAGAAGTAACACCCGCCCCACTGGGGCCGGGGCCCGATACGGGCCCCGGCCCTCACGTACGACCAGTAGGCTCCGCGCACCAACAGGCTCCGCGCACCAGTAAATGGAGAGACGACGAGCATGGCTCCGAGAACGAAGACCCAGCAGCCGCCCGCGCCGCACGCCGCCGACAGCCACGACCTGATCCGCGTGCACGGTGCGCGGGAGAACAACCTCAAGGACGTCAGCATCGAGCTACCGAAGCGCCGGCTGACGGTGTTCACCGGAGTCTCCGGCTCGGGCAAGAGCTCGCTGGTGTTCAGCACCATCGCGGCGGAGTCCCAGCGGCTGATCAACGAGACCTACAGCGCCTTCGTCCAGGGTTTCATGCCCACACAGGCGCGGCCCGACGTCGATGTGCTGGACGGGCTGACGACCGCGATCATCGTCGACCAGCAGCGGATGGGCAGTGACCCCCGTTCCACGGTCGGCACCGCCACCGACGCCAACGCCATGCTCCGCATCCTCTTCAGCCGGCTCGGAAAGCCGCACATCGGCCCGCCCGGTGCGTTCGCCTTCAACGTTCCCTCGGTGACGGCGAGCGGCGCGATCACCGTCGAGCGCGGCGGCAAGAAGGCGGTCAAGGCGACCTTCAGCCGCACCGGCGGCATGTGCCCCCGCTGCGAGGGCCGCGGATCGGTCTCCGACATCGACCTCACCCAGCTCTACGACGACTCCAAGTCGATCGCCGAGGGCGCGTTCACCATCCCCGGCTGGAAGTCGGACAGCTGGTGGACCGTGCGGACGTACGCGGAGTCCGGCTTCCTCGACCCCGACAAGCCGATCGCCAAGTTCACGAAGAAGGAGATGCAGGACTTCCTCTACCGGGAGCCGACCAAGGTGAAGGTCGAGGGCGCGAACCTCACCTTCGAAGGGCTGATCCCCAAGATCCAGAAGTCGTTCCTCTCCAAGGACCGCGAGTCGATGCAGCCCCACATCCGGGAGTTCGTCGACCGGGCGGTCACCTTCACCACCTGCCCCGAGTGCGAGGGAACGCGGCTCACCGAGGGCGCCCGCTCCTCGAAGATCAAGAAGATCTCCATCGCCGACGCCTGCGCGATGGAGATCCGTGACCTCGCGGAATGGGTCCGAGGCCTGGACGAACCCTCGGTCGCCCCGCTCCTCGAAGCCCTCCAGCAGACCCTGGACTCCTTCGTCGAGATCGGTCTCGGCTACCTCGCCCTGGACCGGCCCTCGGGCACGCTGTCCGGCGGCGAGGCCCAGCGCGTCAAGATGATCCGCCACCTCGGCTCCTCCCTCACCGACGTCACGTACGTCTTCGACGAGCCCACCATCGGCCTGCACCCGCACGACATCCAGCGCATGAACGATCTGCTGCTGCGCCTGCGCGACAAGGGCAACACGGTCCTGGTCGTGGAGCACAAGCCCGAGGCCATCGCCATCGCCGACCACGTGGTCGACCTCGGCCCCGGGGCCGGTACGGCGGGCGGCACGGTCTGCTTCGAAGGCACCCTGGAAGGACTCCGCGCCTCCGACACCGTCACCGGCCGCCACCTCGACGACCGGGCCGCCCTCAAGGACGAGGCGCGCAAGTCCACCGACGCGCTGGAGATCCGCGGCGCGACCTCCCACAACCTCCGTGACGTCGACGTCGACATCCCGCTCGGTGTGCTCACCGTCATCACCGGCGTCGCCGGTTCCGGAAAGAGCTCCCTCGTCCACGGGTCGATCCCGGCGGGCGAGAACGTCATCTCGATCGACCAGAGCCCCATCCGCGGTTCGCGCCGCAGCAACCCGGCGACGTACACGGGCCTTCTCGAACCCATCCGCAAGGCCTTCGCCAAGGCCAACGGCGTCAAGCCCGCCCTGTTCAGCGCCAACTCCGAGGGTGCCTGCCCCACGTGCAACGGTGCGGGTGTCATCTTCACCGACCTCGGCATGATGGCCAGCGTCTCCAATCCCTGCGAGGACTGCGAGGGCAAGCGGTTCCAGGCCTCGGTACTGGACTACCACCTCGGCGGCCGCGACATCAGCGAGGTCCTCGCGATGTCGGTCGCCGAGGCCGAGGAGTTCTTCGGCTCCGGCGAGGCGGCCATCCCGGCCGCACACAAGATCCTGGACCGCCTCGCGGACGTCGGCCTCGGCTACCTGAGCCTCGGCCAGCCGCTCACCACCCTGTCCGGCGGCGAACGCCAACGCCTGAAGCTGGCGACGCACATGGGCGACAAGGGCGGAATCTACGTCCTCGACGAACCGACCACCGGCCTGCACCTCGCGGACGTCGAGCAGCTCCTCGGCCTGCTGGACCGCCTGGTCGACTCCGGAAAGTCGGTGATCGTCATCGAACACCACCAGGCGGTCATGGCCCACGCCGACTGGATCATCGACCTCGGCCCCGGCGCGGGCCACGACGGCGGCCGGATCGTCTTCGAGGGCACCCCGGCCGACCTGGTCGCGGCTCGCTCGACGCTGACGGGCGAGCACCTGGCGGAGTACGTGGGGGAGTGAGGCCGCGCCTTCGGGCCGCCTGCTGGGCCTCTCCGTCCGACCTCCGGGTCAGGCGGAGAGGGCGCCGCCCTTGAGCGCGTCCACGAAGGACGTCCAGCCGGCGGCGGGGATGAGCAGGGCGGGCCCGCCGGGGACCTTGGAGTCGCGGACGGGGACGGCGGTGGGGTGGTGGTCCTGGACTTCGAGGCAGCTGCCTGACTCACTGCCGCTGTAGGAGGACTTGCGCCAGCGGGTGGGCGAGAAGTTGGTCGGGATGTTCCGCCTGGCCATGTTCTCTGTAGCCCTTCGCTGTTGCCTTCACCACTGCCAAAGAGTCGTCTCGTGACAGAGAGTCGCTCAGTGAAAGAGCGTAACGGCTCTGAAGTGCCTCGACTACGGCTGGCGAGTCGTGCAACTTCCCTACCCGCACTCCTTCGCTGTAGGCGACTGGCGGCTGGTCATCGAACCACATCAACGTCAGCATGCTTTCCAGCAACGAGTGGAACCCGATCGACATGGGAAGCACGTGCGTGCGGATGAGCTTCGCTTCGGTGAGCTCGACGATGTGGTCCAGCTGCTCCGCCATGACCTTCGGTCCACCGATCGGACGCCGGAGCGACGCTTCGTCCAAGATCGCCCAGACCACAGGTGGCTTCGCGCTTTGGAAGATCTTTGCGCGATTCAGCCGTGCGACGACGGCCTTGTCACACTCCGTCGGGCTCACCGGTGGGAACGCCATGCCGAGGACGGCACGTGCGTACGCCTCGGTCTGGAGGATGCCCGGGAGAAATGACAGGGCGAACTCGCGGATCATCGTCGCCTGCTGTTCGAGATGCCGCGCCCCGCCGAAGTAGTCCGCGAGAACTCCGTCATCCTCCGCTCCCGGCCGGAAGCTCGTGAGCACATTGCCCGTGCCCAGCGCCGTATCCAGTCGTCGGGCATCCTCCTCGCTCGGCATGCGACGCCCCGCCTCGATGTGCGAGATATGCGACCGCGTCATGATCGCCATGTCCGCAAGTTGCTGCTGTGTCAGCCCGGCTGCTTCCCGCTGAGCCTTCAACCATGTGCCATAGGTGTTACTCACAGCCAACTCCCGTGCGACGAGCGCGATGTCACCCCGAACCCCCTGGCGAGCCTAGCCGCACCGCTCGCACTCTGTGAGTGGATCGCTACGCAGCGAAGAATTCACCCCCACTGCTCACGGAGTTGACGCCCTCATGAAAGAACAACCGCTGGACACCGTCCGCCTGCTCCCCTGGGCCGGAACGGCAGGCAGGCCGTGTTACGTCGTCGGCAACGGCGACGGCAAGGTCTCGCGTGAGGCCGACAAGGTCGAGGCCATGCAACTCGGCATGGCATACGAACTCCTCGACCACGCCGACGACATGGTCGAGGACGACCGGTCCACCGCCGTCCAGCTCCGCCACGTCGCCGCCGCTCTGGCGCACTCCCTACGGGACGTACATCGCGTCGCCCGGAGCCGGGGCCTGAGGCTGGGGATTCCCGACGCCTTCGAGCCGGGTCACCCGTCGGGTCCGGGGCTGGTCCTACTGCGGCCCTGAGGCGGTACGGGCCGCACGGCGGGCTCTCCGTCGTTGAGGTCGGCCAGTTCGTGGGCTGTCATGCGGCCCCGGTTCTGGAGCGGCAGGAGGAGGGAGATGAGCCGTCCGGCGCGCATGGCGGGGATTGTCACCGGACGGGGGGATCACTGGTCGTACGGGCGTTTCAGGCTCCGGCCGAGCAGAACACGCACACATCCCAGTACGGCAGCCCGTCCAGCACCCGGTGACGTACGCACGAGGCCATCGCGGCGTTCTGCGGCCCGGGCAGGACATCCGCACCCGCCTTTGCCGTCGCGGGGTCGAACGCCTCCGCCATCGCCCGGTACGTACGCAGGTAACCCTCGGCCCGGGGCGGTTCGTACGTCAGCTCCTCCCACCGGTGGCGGGTCAGCGCCAGATCGAGGACGCGCAGCAGGAAGTCCTTCGCCGCGGCCCGCTCCTGAGGCGTGTCCCCCCAATCGAGGTCCGCCAGGTCGAAGCCGACCACCCCGCGCCCCATCACACTCTGGTCCTGGAGCGTCAGCAGGGCGGCGAAGCGGAAGTCCCAGGGCTCGCGGGCCAGGGTGGACACGGCGAGCATCAGGACGTCCACGAAGACCGCCGTGCCGCTGTTGGCCATCTCCAGGTACCGGCCGTCACCGCCGTCGAAGATGTTCATGCGCTGAGCGTAGGGAGGGGGCCGACCTCCTGTCAGTCGAGTAATGGGCGGGCCCGTGACCTTGACCTACGGGTTCACCGGCGGGCGATCATGGGCCTATGAACCGCGTTCTCTCAACGTTGCCCGCGATGCCCTCGGGCTGCCTCGCCGGGACCCCGCAACCTGTGCTCGCGGCTGACGACGGTCTGCTGCTGCGACCGTGGGAGCGGGCCGACGCGGCGGAGTTCCTCTCCGCGTACGAGGATGAGGAGACCCGCCGCTGGCACACGCACCGCCCCTCGACCGAGGCCGAGGTCCAGGAGTGGTTCGCCGCGTACCGTCAGGACTGGGAGCGCGAGAAGGGCTGCCACTGGGCCGTCGCCCGCGACGGCGGCGGAGGTGAAGTGCTCGGCCGGATGGCGCTGCGCCGCCTGGACTTCGATGACGGCGTCGCGAACGTGGCGTACTGGGTGCTCCCGGACGCCCGCGGGGCGGGGGTGGCCTCCCGGGCGCTCGCGGTGCTCAGCGCGTGGGCCCTGGACGGCATCGGCTTCTACCGCCTGGAGTTGGACCACTCGACGCGTAACCACGCCTCGTGCCGGGTCGCCGCCAAGGCCGGCTACCGACTGGAGGGCACCAAGCGCGACGCGGCCGTGCAGACGACGGCCGGCACGACATGCATCTGCACGCCCGGGTCAGGGGAGACTGATCCTGTCGCGCAGCCAGGAGTTGATGCCGTCGAGCGCCGTCGCGGCCAGGGCGGTGGGGTGGCCGGTGAAGCCGTGGGGCGAGGCGGGGTAGACGCGGAGTTCGACGTCGTTGCCCGCCGCCGACAACCGACCTGCCAGCGTCAGGTTGTCCTCCAGCAGCACGTCCTCGCTGCCCACGACCAGGAGTGCCGGGGGAAGCCCGCTCAGGTCGGCGTAGAGAGGGGAGATGTCGGGAAGAGTGCGGTCCGCCGCATGGCCGACGTAGGCCTGGATGAAGTACTCGTCCGCGATGCGACGGCCGCCCGGAGTCCGTGCGCTCAGGTCGTAGGTGCCGAAGCGGAGCGCGGCCCCGGCGAACCGGTCGACGACGCCCCGGTCCCGCAGCCGGAGCATGGTCGCCAGAGCGAGGGTGGCTCCGGCCGAGCTTCCGCCGATCGCGAGCCGCGAGGTCCCGAAACGGGCCTCGGCCTCCTCGACGAGCCAGAGCGCCACCGCTTCGCAGTCGTCGGGGGCGGCCGGCCAGGGGTGCTCGGGCGCGAGCCGGTAGTCGACGGCGATGACGGCGATCTGCAGGGCGTCCGCGAGCGCGCGATGGCGTTCGTCGCCCTGGGCGGCGGTGCCCAAGTAGAACCCGCCGCCGTGGATGCCTAGGTGGACGCCCCGGGGCGGGCCCTCGGTGGGCAGGGAGATGCGGACCGGGACGCGTAGCCCGGCGACTTCGACCGTCTCTTCGAGGGGTGGTGGAACGACGGAACGGGGCGCGGGCTTCTTCGCCCGTGCCTCCTCCAGCTCCGCGAAGTCGGCAGGCCCACGGCCTGCCACTCGCGACCGGTAGAAGTCCCGTGCCGCGGCGATCTGTTCGGCGGGCACGTCCGCCAACAGTGCTTCCAGGGCGAATCGCATGGGCCGCTCCTCATCCGCTCGGGTCTCAGCCGGATGCTATCGGCGCCGCCGACCGGGCAGGCGCTCGGACGATCGGCTCGATCGGGTTCGTTGTCCGCAGCTGGGCCCGGCGCCGCGAGTGCCGGGCGGCCAGGGAGATCTCGGCGGCCTGCCTCCTTATGCCTTCATGCCTTGCTCGACGGGGCGGGCCATCCAGGTTCGGCGCAGGGACCGTACGACGAGGTCTCCGCGGTGGCGTACGTCCTCGGGCCCGCCGCCGATGAGCCGGTCGAGCGCGGCCAGGTCGTCGGCGCCGACGCGCCCGTCGAGCGAGCCGCGGATCCGCTCGAAGACCAGGAAGGCGTACCGGCCCGCCCCCTCGGGCAGCGGGGCGCGCAGCTCCCACGGCTCGGCGCGCTCCTGCTCGACGGAGAAGCCGGCGGTCATCAGCAGGGAGCCCCAGTCGGCGCCCCGGTGCGGCAACCGCTGGGCGTGCAGGCCGTCGAGTGCCGCGCGGCAGCGGGCCTCCAGCTTGCCCGGCTCCCCGTCCTCGGGCAGGAAGGACGGCATCCCGTCCACCTCCGCGACGGCCAGCAGCCCTCCGGGGCGCAGTGCGGCGCGGATGCCGGCCAGAGCGGTCCCGGGGTCGTCCAGATGGTGCAGGGAGGCCGACGCCCAGACGAGGTCGGCGTCGACCACTCCCGGCAGCCCGGCACCGGCGTCGGCCTCCAGTGTGCGCACACGGTCGACCAGCCCCCGGTCGCGGGCCGCCGAGGCGAGCCGCTCCAGCATCGCGGGGGAGCTGTCGACGGCGGTCACGCGGGCGGTCGGGAACTGATCCAGCAGGGCGAACGTGCCGGTCCCGGTACCCGAGCCGAGGTCGACGACGTGCCGGACGTCGTCACCGGCCAGACAGGCGATACGCCCGGTGAGCGCGGTCAGGTGAGGCGCGAAGAGGGCGGCGTCGAGGTCGAGGATCTCGGGAAGGCCGTTCGGGGTGCTGTCGGAAGCGTGGGTGTGATCGTGGGCATGCGCGGAAAGCTTTCCGTGCTGGTGCTGGTGCTGGTGCTGGTGTGCGTGAGCCATGCGATCGAGCGTACGACCTCCTGCTGCTGGCGCATTCTTTCTTGCCGACAACGCAAGAAGATGGCGCTGGAGCCGACCGCGCAGGCAACTCGCAGTCGATCTCCAGGCAACCGGCGGGCCGCATCCGGAGGACGGCCCATGAGCACCTCTTGATTCCGTACCGCTTCGGAGGCTTCGTCCTGCTCGCCGTCACGGCGACCGCCGCACCGGTCCCTCCTGTGCGGTGGTCCCGGCCGGGGCTCGTCCTGGAGATGTGCTCCCGGACGGTCCGCGCGCACGGACTCCTTGTTCCTGGCCCCGATCTCGCTGAGGAAGCAGGTCAGCCGCTGGCAGCCGCTCGGGCCTGGCGTGCCCGGTCAAGGAGGATCAGCGACGCAGCAGCCGCACCGAGGGCGGCTCCGATCAGGCACACCGAGTTGAGAGCCCCGCCCCGGGTGAGGGAGACGGCGGCCAGGGCGGGCGTGATGCTGATACCCAGTTGGAACGCCGACACGGTAGCGGCGCCGGCCAGGGTCGGTGCGTCGGCTGCGCCGGTGAAGACGCGCCCGTAGATGGCCGGGTTCACCACGAACGCGGCGATGCTGATCAGAACGACTGTGGTAACCACCGCCCAGACGTGCTCGATCGCGACGACCGTGACGGCCGAGAGGATCACGATCGCCGACGCCCCGGCCAGAAGTGCGAGGTGAGGGCGCTGGTCGGAGATACGGCCGCCGGTGGACAGACCGATGAGGGCGCTGATCCCGAAGAGAGCGAGGATCGCCTGGATCCAGACCTCGGGCAGGGCGGTGATCTCTTCCGGCATGGCGGCCAGGTAGCTGAAGGTGATCATGTAGGCCGCGGTGGTCGGGATGGTGACCGCGAACAGGCCCCAGAGCATCGGTCGCCGCAGGATGGAGATCTCCCGCGACAGGCTCGGTCGGGTGAGCCGGGCGTGGCCCGACTCGGCCGCGGGCAGGCGGAGCAGACCCCCGAAGATCCCGGCGGGCGTCAGGGGCCACGACCACCCAGAAGCCCGCCTCCGGCAGGACGCCAGCCAGCAGCAACTCGGCGGTGCCCATGGCGAAGAGACTGAAGCCGAGCACGTACACACCGGCGGGCAGGCCGTCGGACGTCGGCTTTCGGGATGTCACCGCGGTGTCACTGGTCATCAGCGCACCCCTCCGGCGCCACGGTGCTGGTCCGGGACGGCGGAGGACCGCTCCTGCTCGATAAGCCAGCCGGCCATGCCGATGCCGGCGGTCGCTCCCGCGCCCGCAGCGGCGACGACCTGGGCACGCGGATGGACGACGTTCCCCGCCGCCCACACCCCGGGTACATCCGTGGCGCCTTGCCGGTCGACGGTAACCAGTCCGTTCCCGGGGTTCTCGCCCGCGCCCACCATCTTCAGGACCGCGCCGTGCGGGACCGGGCGTCGCCGTACCTCGTATACATGACCCCCGTGTGCCGCAGCGCCCCACCACGAGAGACGGCCGGCAACTGATTCCGTTGTCGCGCCATCAGGGAGAGCCGCGCGCCTACCAGATGGTTATCCCCGCGCACGTCGAAGAGCCGCACCTGCGGGTCCACGCAGGGTACAAGTGGCTCTACGTGCTGCGCGGGCGACTTCGTGTGAAGCTGAGCGACCGCTACGTCGTCGTGGGCGAGGGCGAAGCCGCCGATGGCGTATCCGATATCGGGCCCCGAAACTACGGGCTCTCGGAGTCGGTACGCTTCTTACCGCCCCGCATGCTTCGCGGCTCGGCTGACAGCGGGAGCCGTGGACCGAGGCCTCTGGGTCGGTCGGTCAAGTGGCCTGGCAGAGGCCGGCGGCGGTGAGGTCCTGCTCGCGCAGCGGGGTGAGTCGATGTCGAGCTCCGGGTCGTACGAGTCGGGCTTGGGCGCCGAGGCCGTGTGTCTCGATGCCTGCATCGCTCGGCGACGGCCGTGTCACCAGAGAGGCGCGCCTCAGAAGCAGCGTATGTCGGTGAAGGCAGGCACATCATCTGACGCCCCTGTGAATCCGGCCGTGGCCGACTCGCCTGGGTCCAGGCTTCTGTTCCACTCCGGAGCATGCACCATGGCCGTGTGCCCCGTCGCCATGAAGGAGCCGTTCCAGCCCTCAACCAGCCTCGCATTGTCAGGCATCGTCCACTGAACAGCCCAACCCGTCATCCTGCGAGTGCCGTTGTTGGTGACCGAAACGCTTCCCTGGTGGCCCCCCGGCCAGCTGTGTGTCACGGCCACCGATGCGGAGCAGTCGGCTGGCTCCGGCGGAGGCGGAGGCGGAGTCTCGTCGTTGCCGAGTACAACGTCGGAGCAGTTGTAGAACGTCTCTGTGCTGTCGGACCTCTCCCAGACGCTGTAGACGACGTGACGGCCGCTCAGCCCCTCGGGCAGGCTGCCGCGCAGGCGATAGGTTCCGTCGGTGAGCGGCGGCTGAGGGTCGGCAGTGAGGAAGGGTTCCGACTGCAGGTCGTCCCAGTGCAGCGGGCGGGTTGGATCGAATCCCTGTCTGGTGATGTAGATCCGGAAGCGGCCCGGGTGCGGCACCCACGCGGCGTACGTGAACTCGTAGTCGCTCCCGGCGAGCAGTGCCTGCACGGGCCAGTGGCCACTGGGAAGGTCCAGACCGGCGTATTTGGATGAACCGCCGCTGCACAGTTGCCCATCGGGTATGAAGCCGCGAGTGCGTCCGGCACCGTCTGAGCGAAGCACGCCGTACCAGTCGTACAGCGCCTGTGTCCCTGAGACGGCCACCGCGTCGGCGCACGCCGTGTTGACTGGGTCGATCTCCCCGCTTGGGCGCAGCCCATCCAGGTAGCAGGCGTAGGTCCGGCTGGCGGGAGAAATCATCGCGCCGTGCGCGTCGGCTTGCTGCACGGGAAGAAGCATCATGAGTAGGGACAGGAGAGCGAGGCCCGGTACGGTCCAGGTCGCACGTCGATTCACTTCGGTGTTCCTCCGTTCGGAGTCGAAGAGGTTGCCTCGGTAGCGCTCAACGGGCGCGGACAGGTCGGTGTATGAAGCAGGGACTCTGATGCCCGGGGCGGGTCCTCTGGGGTGGGAGCGCTCCCACATTCGGCCATGGTGAGCTCGTCCTGATGCCGTGTCAAGGGGTGACGCCTGAGTCATCCTGCTCCTGCACGCCGCCCGTGCCGGCTGTCGCCGCACCTCTTGACATCGACCGTGCAGGCTGGCTTTATGTCGTCGCACCACCCGCATCCGAGAACTCGCCTCCCGCCGGTCCGGCGGGAGCAGGGCGTTCCTGCCTCCTCCCCTGATTGCTGGGAGCGCTCCCATACATGCGGATTGACCTCGGTGGTCGATTCTCACGACCTGCGCCGCCGGGTCACCGCTCAGTTCCGATACGGCGACCATCGCTGGCTCCATCGGCCCTCTCGGGCGTTGTGGGCCGCCCTCCCGACCGCCGTCCAAACATCACGAGAGAGCGAGCCCCCATGTCTTTAGTATTCCGCGAAGCGGCACCGGCACGGCGCTGGTGGACTGCGGCGGCATCCCTGCTCCTTGGTCTGGTGGTCGCCGTGGCGCCCGCCCTGGTCCCGGCCGCATCAGCCGCGCCAGTACGGGCCCCGGATTCAGCCGCCTCCCAAGCGGACTGGTTGCACACGCAGGGGAACCAGATCGTCGACGAGGCCGGCAAGCCCGTGCGTCTCACCGGCGTCAACTGGTTTGGCTTCAACACCTCGGAGCGCGTTTTCCATGGGCTGTGGACCGCCAACCTAGAGGTCGTCACACGGCAGATGGCCGAGCGGGGCATCAACATGGTTCGCGTGCCGATCTCGACCCAGCTGCTACTCGAGTGGAGATCGGGCGGCCTCGCCCCCGCTTCCGGCATCAACACCGCCGTCAACCCCGTGCTTGCCGGCATGAGCACCCTGGAGATTTTCGACCACTGGCTTGGCTTGTGCGAGCAGTACGGCCTCAAGGTCATGCTCGACGTGCACAGCGCCGAGGCGGACAATTCCGGCCACGTGTATCCCGTTTGGTGGAAGGGCTCCATCACTCCTGAGAGGTTTTACCAGGCATGGGAGTGGGTGACCACCCGCTACCGGGACGACGACACCATCCTCGCGATGGACGTCAAGAACGAACCACACGGAAGGTTCAACGAGTCCCCGCGCGCCAAGTGGGACGGCAGCACCGACACAGACAACTTCAAGCACACCTGCGAGACGGCGGGTCGGCGCATTCTGGCCGTCAATCCTCGGGTACTCGTACTTTGCGAGGGCATCGAGATCTACCCCAAGGACGGTATCGGCTGGGGCTCCGGCGACCCTCGCGCTTTCCACAGCAACTGGTGGGGAGGGAACCTGCGCGGAGCGCGCGATCACCCTGTGGACCTCGGGACCGACCAGGACCAGCTCGTCTACTCCCCCCACGACTACGGGCCGCTTGTGTACCAGCAGCCCTGGTTCCAAGGCGACTGGAACCGCCAGACCCTCGAGCGCGACGTCTGGGATCCGAACTGGCTCTATCTCCACAAGGAGAACACCGCCCCCCTGCTGATCGGCGAATGGGGCGGCTTCCTGGACGGCGGCCCCAATGAGAAGTGGATGAAGGCGCTGCGCGGGCTCATCTCCGACGAGGGACTGCACCACACCTTCTGGTGTCTCAATCCCAACTCCGGCGACACCGGGGGCCTGCTCCAGGACGACTGGAGGACGTGGGACGAGGAGAAGTACGCCTTCCTCAAGCCCGTGCTGTGGCAGCAGGACGGGAAGTTCGTGAGCCTCGACCACCAAGTACGCCTAGGCGGAGAGCACAGCACCACGGGAATCAGCCTCTCCGAGGCGCGGGGCGAGACGCCCGAACCGGACACGCAGGACCCCTCGGCCCCGTCCCGCCTCTCGGCGGCCACCACCACCAACAAGGTCACGCTGACCTGGCAGGCCGCCTCCGACAACGTCCGTGTCACGGGCTATGACGTCTACCGCGACGGCCGGCGAGTCGCAGGCCCGGTGCGCGAGACCTCCTACACCGATCGCGGCCTTGCCGCGGGAATGCACTACCGTTACACGGTACGAGCCCGTGACGCGGCCGGGAACGTGTCGTCGCAGTCGGTACCGCTCACCGTGTGGACCGAGGAGCCCGGTACACCCAGTGGCGAGCTGACGGTACTGCACCGCAGCGGCGACGCAGCCCCGGGGGACAACGCCCTGCGTCCCCACCTGCGCATCGTGAACAGCAGCGATCAGCCGGTCGATCTCTCCGGCATCACCGCTCGCTATTGGTTCACGAGCGACGGTGGACCGGTCGTCAACGCGTGGTGCGACTACGCCGCCCTGGGCTGCTCCGGCCTGCGGCTGAGGGTGGTGCGGTTGAGCGAGCCACTCGAAGGCGCCAATTCCTATCTGGAGGTCTCCTTCACCGGTGGATCACTGGAGCCCGGCCGCGGCACCGGAGACATTCAGCTGAGGGCGAGCAAGGCCGACTGGTCGAACTTCGACGAGACCGACGACCACAGTGGCGGAGACTCGGGCCCCTACAGTGAGGCACCACGGGTCACCGCCTACATCGCGGGAAGCCTCGCGTGGGGCGAAGAGCCCCGCTGAGCCCTGACTCGGTGGGGTCGGCCCTCGTACCGGCCCCATCGAGAGGCGTGCCGCCCCGCCTGGTTGCTCTCTTCCCAGCCGGGTGCCCTCGGGGGAAGAGGAACTGGGTGCGCTGGCAAGATCGACACGGGGGACCGACATGCCCTTCTGGGCGGAGAATGGACTTCGGCGGACCCGGCTCCGCGGAACCGCCGCGCCAGCAGAGGACATGAGACCGAGCGATCACCCCGCGGACCGACCGGTCCATGTCACGTGCTCGCAGGGAAAATTCGTTGAGGGGGAGGCTCCGATTCCAAGGCACCGACGCGTAAGGCCAGCCGCTCAGGCAGGGCGCGGGAGCATCAACCGGCTGTGGGCCGCTGCCGTGGTCGCGTTGCTCGGACTGCTGACGGCTGCCCTGTTCCACATGGTCACGCGCGCGGTCGAGCCGTACCAGCCCGCGGATCTCCTGCCGCCGGGCGCCGCCTCCAGTCCCTCCATGTCGCCTCCCCCTTCCGAGGCTCGCCGATCCGGAACACCTGAAGCTCCCGAATCGGAGCCCGGACAGGGGCCGCAGAAGCGGGAGGAACCGGTCGCCGAGTCACCGGCACCGGTGTCGACTCCCCCCTCTCCGCGGTCCCGCGCGGGGGAACCGCCCAGCACGCCGTCGGTCAGCGCGTCCGTATCGATGGGACCGCAACCGCTGAAGCCGACGAGCGCGTCGGTGGTGTTGGCTCCCGGCGATCAGGGCAGCGCTGTTCTCGAACTGCAGCGACGGCTGAGGACAGTCGGTATCACAACGGCGCCCCTGGACGGCTCCTACGGACAGCCCACCGAGGCGGCGGTGCAGAACTACCAGGCCATGCGGGGCATCAGCACGGACCCCTCAGGAGTCTACGGACCGGATACCAGGGCCGCCCTGGAGTCGGAGACCTGACCGGCCCACTGGGCACGGCAGTTGGAACGACCACTCCTGCCGGGGAGTTCTCGCGTGAAGCCTGAAAGCGGCGAGGCCGGGTGCCCTGCCGGGTCACGGGCTCCCGCGACGACCGGGCCCGTCGCACCGTGCGTCGCCCAGCCGCAGAACAACCCGTGCGCCGCCCCAACGGCTCGTCCCGACCACCAGCCGCCCTCCTGCCTCCACGGCGGCCCTGGCCGCGATGTCCAGGCCCAGGCCGCTCGACATCGCCCCGCTGTGGCCGCGGACCGCGGCGGCCTCGGGGGCGGAGAACCCCGGCCCCGAGTCCTCGACCGCCAAGGTGGGGACACCGTCGAGCAGTCCGGCGTACACGGCGCATCCGGTGCCGGGTGGGGTGTGGCGGAAGACGTTGCCCAGCAGCGCGTCCAGTGCGGAGGCAAGGTCCTCCTCTGGCACGCGAACCGCAAGCGGTACCGGGCCCACGGATACCTCGCACCTTCGGCCCTGTGCCCGTGCCAGAGTCACCCAGAAGGCCATGCGGGCCCCCACGACCGCGGTGAGATCGGCTTGGTGTCCGGCTGCGTTGGGAGTGTCACGCCCTCCCTCACGGGTGCGGCCGATGAGATGGGTGATCTGCTGGTCGAGCGCGCTCACCGCTGCCCGAAGGCGCCCCGCCACGGGCTCCTGGACCAGATCCAGTTCCAGCGTCAGAGCTGTCAGCGGGGTGCGAAGCCGGTGCGACAGGTCTGCGGAGAACTCCCGCTCCGCTTGCATCAGACTGGCGATACGGTCGGTCATCGTGTTGAAGGCCAAGGCGACCTTGCGGACCTCCTGCGGACCGCCGATGTGAACGCGCACCCCTAGCTCGCCCCGGCCCACGGTGGAGGCCGCACGAACAAGATCGGCGGAGGAGCGCACCAGACGTCGTGCCATGTGATCCGTGCTCACAACGGAGATCAGGGTCAGCGACGCGACGGCGGCCGCAAGCACGGTCCATACGGCGGCTACACGGTGGCTCCTCTCCTCCTCCCGCACGAGCGATTCCACGTAGGCCGTACGGCCCTCTGGTGTGCGCAGAGACAGCAGGAGCAGCTCCCGGCCGGCCGCATCGCGTATACGAACCGATCGGGTACCGGCAGTGGCCCGACGCGCTGCTTCGGCGTCGAGACGGCAGTGCCCCACTTCCGGTCCCTCGGGCAGGCGGACGCACGTCGAAACCGCGTCCTCCCCGGTGCTGCGCCACGCCGTGCGCACCGCGCGAGACTCACGGGTGGCCGCAAGGACCGTCACCAGCACAGCAGCCCGGCGCTCCGCCCTCTGCTGGGCACGGTTCTCTGCCTGCTGCCGGGCGGCGTATCCGAGGGGGAGTGCGAAAGCGAGCGTGGTGAGCAGCGCAATTCCGAGGGACAGGCCCAGCTGCCACGCACGCAGGGTCATGCCGTCGGCTCCACGAGTCTCAGCCCCACACCCCTGACAGTTTCCACGTAGTCGCGCGCGCCCCCGCTCCGCGCCAGTTTGCGCCTGAGCCAGTAGACGTGCACGTCTATCGTTCGGTCGTACACATCGCAGCCCCGCCAGACCTCGTTCAGAAGTTCTCGGCGCGTGACCACAGCCCCTTGGCGCTGGGCCAGGTAGGCGAGAAGGTCGAACTCCCGTCGATTGAGGCCGACGGCCACCGTGCCCAGTGTCACCAGGCGGCTCCTCAGGTCTATGGACAGCTCCCCCACGCGTAAGGTGTCGGGCGGAGCTTGGCCGGCACGGCGCAGCACCGCCAGTACCCGAGCAGCGAGCTGTTCACCGGAGAACGGCTTGACCAAGTAGTCGTCAGCGCCATCGCGCAGCAGCTGTACGATCTCGGACTCGTCGCTGCGCGCCGTGGCGATGATGACCGGGATTCGGCTGACGGCCCTCATCATCTTCAGCGCCTGGCCGCCATCGAGGTCGGGCAGACCCAGATCAAGAACAACCAGGCCCGGCAAGGGTGGGACGAGCCTGCGCATGAGTTCCATCGCCGTGCCCACCGAGGTCACGCGGTAGCCTGCATAGGTCAGCGCACGGGCGAGCGCTTCACGGACGAGTATGTCGTCCTCGACGATGAGAACCGTGGTCATGCGATCACCGTACGGCAGGCTGCCACCCCACAGGATCCGTGGCGGCGACCGCCCAGCCATCTACGTGCTCGCGGGCCGTCTTTCGCAGAACCACGTTCTCATCCTGCAGCGGGGCCGGCGGCTGGCCCGGTTCCTGCGTCCGCAGTGCCCGGGGATGGTGTGCTCCGGCTGCCCGGACCCAGTTCCGCAGGGTCTCGGGGCTGAATACCGGATCGGTGGCTGCTGGTCATCGCTCTCCGGCGGCGACTCCTACAGGGCGACCGCGTCTGCCTTGAGCTCCGGCGGTCCGGCGGATCGTCGAGCGGTCGATCAGCAAGGCGGCCGCGGCGAAGAACCGGCCGGCCGGCATTGCGCTGGAGAAGGTGGCGGCCTCTGTACGGGAGGGGGCGATCTCCTCGTCCACACTGTTCAAGTGGCTGCGCCGGACTCCAAGGAGAACGCTACCTACGCCGTCTTCCGCGAGGTCGGCCGCGTGATCCGCACCGTCCAGCTGCTGCGGTACCTCTGTGATCCGGCGCTTCGCCGACGGGTGACCGCAGCGACGAACAACAAGGAAGCGTTCAACGGCTTCTCGCAGTGGATCGGCTTCGGCAACCGAGGGGTCATCGTGGACAACGACCCGGTCGAGCAGGAGAAGGCGATGAAGTTCAACGTGTTGCTCACGAACGTGGTGATCTTCCACAACGCCCTGGACATCGCCGAGATCGTGCGGCAACTGCTGGAAGAGGGCTGGACGACCGAGCAGGATGACCTGGCCCGCATCTCGCCGTACCCGACCGAGCACATCAACCGGTTCGGCGAATACTCCACACACGAACTCGGCATCCAGTCCGAGGCGTACGACTCGAAGCTGGACCTCGTCTTCGCCCCGTTCCGCGACCAGGATCCGGCCGTCGGCTTCACTATCGCGGGTCGACATCAGATGCCGATATCTGCGAGCGAGCCCGTGATGGAACAGCGAGCACTCCCTCGACCGCGTCATCGAGTACCTCGGGGCCCGCTTCCCCCCACCACGACGAACAGACCGTCTCCGAGACCGTGTACGCCACTCACGCCCGGCTGCGGGAGTGCACCACGGTCAGCACGCACCCAGCGGCAGGCCGGGGACGCGCTCGCCCGCACGCTGCCCAAGCGCCCCCTCCAGCAGGCGTAGCCCACAGACCGAGAGATCAGGTGGCCGTGGTGAACCTGGGCTCGAAGCCGTAGCGGGAGGCATCGGACGAAGTCTGGTGCGGCGTAGGATCGGATGCCGATATCGGTTTCGTCACTGCCGGAGGTGGCCAGGGTGCGGGAGTTTCAGCGGGGCGCGGTGCGGCTGCACATCCTGCATCACGCGGCCGAGGAGGGGATCCACGGCGCGTGGATGACCGAGGAACTGGCCTCCCACGGCTACCAGATCAGCCCCGGTACCCTGTATCCGACGCTGCACCGGCTGGAGGCCGACGGCCTGTTGACCTCCGAGCAGCGGGTGGTCGACGGCCGCACCCGGCGCGTCTACGAGGCGACCGAGGCCGGAAAGCAGGCCCTGGCCGAGGACCGGCAGGCGCTGAAGGAGCTCGCCCGCGAGGTCCTGGGCGACGAAGCCCCGTAGGTCCGGTGGGTCATCGGGCCGCCGCGGCGGCCGCAGCGGCTTGGGCGTGGGTGGTGCGGGCCAGGCGGGCGTCGAGCGAGTAGGCGCCAGCACCAGCGAGCAGCAGGAGAGGCTGCCGCACAGCTGGACGATGTCGGTGCGCGATTCGTGGGCGAAGTCCCACCAGCCTGACTTGCCCGCGAACAGCCGGGCGTCACCCCCCCAGGATCCGCAGCTTGGTGATCAGCAGCGCACCGGCCATGTCCACGATCGTCGGGACGGCAGCGAGCCGGGTGAGCCGCCCCGCCAGGATGAGCAGGCCGCAGACGATCTCGGAGAAGCCGTCGAGGGCTGCGATGAAGCCGAGGGCGGGGATGCAGGCCTTGGCGAACCTGCCGGTACCCTGCGCGTCAGGGCGGAGGAACGTCAAGATGCCCTCGGAGTAGAAGACAGCGCGGATGTAGAGGCGGATGGAGACCGTGGCCGCGGGCGCGCTGGTGGCGGTCGGCATCGCCTGCCACGTACTGGGCTGCGTCATGAGGGTGCACCTCCCGTCGCAAGGCGTATCGGTTCTCGATATCGTCCCGCGAGTTAGGAGGTCGCCAGCGGCATTCCGGCCGGTCGACGAGGGCGAGTCTTCCTAGGAACTGTGTGTGGGCATCATGCGGCGCACCCTGTAGGCCGCGGCGCCGAGGGCCAGGACCGCGGTCCCCCAGATCACCGAGGACGCCGGGAGAGCGAAAGCCAGGACGAGGCAGCCGCCCAGCCCAACGGCCGGGACGACACGCGCCGGGCGCCGCTCGTCCAGGGAGAGGGTCCAGGCGGAGGCGTTGGCGACGGCGTAGTAGACGAGGACACCGAAGGAGGAGAACCCGATCGCCCCGCGCACATCGGCCGTTGCCGCGACCACCGCCACCACCACGCCGACGACAAGCTCGGCGCGGTGCGGCACCTTGAACTTCGGGTGCACCGCCGCCAGGGTGTGTGGCAGGTGCCGGTCGCGGGCCATGGCCAGCGTGGTGCGGGAGACGCCGAGGAGCAGGGCCAGCAGCGAACCGAGCGCGGCCACGGCGGCACCGACGCGCACGACCGGGACGAGCCAGTCGGCGCCCGCGGCCCTGGCCGCGTCCGACAGCGGCGCGGCAGCCTCCGCCAGCCCCTTGGGGCCGAGGACGGTCAGAACGGCGACGGCGACGAGGGCGTAGATGACCAGGGTGATGCACAGCGCGGCCGGGATGGCCCGGGGAATGGTGCGGGCGGGGTCGCGGACCTCCTCGCCCAGGGTCGCGATGCGCGCGTACCCGGCGAAGGCGAAGAACAGCAGCCCCGCTGCCTGGAGCGCCCCGAAGAAGGTCGCGTCGTCCCTGATGCCGAGCCGGGTCGTGTCCGAGGCCGAGGAGGTGAGTGCGGCGACCACGACGGCGGCGAGCACCGCCAGGGCCACCGCCACGATGATCCGGGTCAGCCACGCGGACTTCTGCACCCCGGTGTAGTTGATCGCGGTCAGCGCCACCACCGCCGCGACCGCGACCGCATGGGCCTGGCCCGGCCACACGTACAAGCCGACGGTGAGGGCCATCGCCGCGCAGGAGGCGGTCTTACCCACCACGAACGCCCAGCCCGCCAGGTAGCCCCAGAAGTCGCCGAGCCGCATCCGGCCGTACACGTACGTGCCGCCCGACGTGGGGTAGCGGGCCGCGAGCCGGGCGGAGGACGTGGCATTGCAGTAGGCGACCACCGCGGCAAGGACCAGGCCGATCAGCAGTCCGGAGCCGGCCGACCGTGCGGCCGGGGCGAGCGCGGCGAAGATCCCCGCGCCGATCATCGACCCCAGGCCGATCACCACGGCATCCGGCACTCCCAGCCGACGGCTCAGCTCGTCCGGCACCCCGGCGGCGGTCGATGGCTTGCTCATGGCCCACTCCCTCGACGGCACAGTCGCATACGTTTCGTGCTCCGATATCGGGAGACGATATCTGAGCCCCTATCCGGCCGCGGACCCGCACTCCGGGCCATGGATGCACGCTTGGTGCTCGCAGAAATGAACAGCCCTGAGAGACCGGAGATCCCTGCCGGATCGTGTCCTGTTTGCCTCTGATCCTCGTTCTCGCAACCTCTCGCGAAACGGCATTCACACAAGGCCCTTCGCGATAGGTTCTGCGAGATTCCTCAGCCCGCCGAACCGGCCGCGGCCGTCGAGCAGTTCGACTTCCCCACCTGTGGTGCCCGCCGGAAGCACCTGCCGCACCGGAGGCGGCAAGGTCACCCCGAAGTACCACACCCCGCGCTGCACGATCGTCCCCCAGCTCCATGCCGAGCTGGAGGTGAAGAACCCCGCCGACCGCGGTCCCGGCCGCGCACGGGGGATGGCCTGGCCATCGACGCTGCCGTGCCCGAGGTCATCGCGTAGCCCACGAGGGTGGGCTACGCGCTGTGCAGGGCAGCTCACCGGTCCCCTCCAAGGCGTCTACGACCCGTCCGGGCACGGCGCCGCCCTGTTCGCGTTCCTCGCCGGTGTGGCGGAGTCCGAGCGGGAGTAGATCCGGGAGGAGTCTCTCGAAGGCCAGGCGTCCGCCCGCGGGCGTGGCTGTCGCGGCGGGCGCCCGAGAGTCGTCGACGACGACACGGCCGACTACGCCCGCAGCCTGCGGGTCAACGGTGTGCCCGTACCCGAGATCGCCCGCGAGCTTGTCATCGCCTCGGGCAAGAACCAGGGCAAGCGACCCTCGGGCGCCACCGTCTAGCGCATCCTCGCGGGGGTTGAACCGGAGAGCTGAGCGGCCATCACGGCTCGAACATCAACTCATTGCCCCTTTGGTCAGCATCTCGGCGACACCCCAACGAGATGTCCGCTCTCTGATCCTCAGAAACGTCTCGTGTGCTCAGTATGCAGGAGCGAAGGCCCACGAGCCGGCAGCCCCCACAACTCCACGAGTTCAGCCTCAGTAAACACTCGGCATGGTTTCCCGCCCACGGCCTGTGCTCTTCGAACCGTCAGCAGGCGTGTCCGCTGTCGACCAGGCGGAGTCGGCTGTGCGCGGACCCATGGCTTCTCTGGTGGGGGAGTGGAGCATCGGCGCGTGGCGGACGTCCGGAACGCCGAAGGGAGCGGTGTTGCCGGCATGACACTGCGTTAACAATCGAGGTGGGAACACTCTCTGGCTCCGGGTGTACGCGGTGCTCTACCTTGCGATGTGGGAGCGCTTCCACGCTGCGCCCCAGGCGCTAACCACCCATGCGCCCCCACTGGCGGCTGGGCCGCACGGGGCACTTGGGCTCGGCGCACATCCGCTCGGTCGACAGCACGAATCCAACCATGGGAGACCTCCACTCATGAGCCGCACGAAATCCGCACTCCTCTCTGCTATGGCGTTGGTCGCCGGCGCCACGGGGACAGCGTTCGCCGTACCCGGCGGCGCCGGCGCATCCGGCGTCCCCTGCACGGTGGACTACCAGGTGCAGGACCACTGGAACAACGGCTTCATCGCATCGGTCACGATCACCAACAACACGGCCCCGAAGTCATCCTGGGCGGTGAAGTGGTCCTATGCTGGCAGCGAGAGGGTCGTCAACGGCTGGAACGCCAACGTCGTTCAGTCGGGGGCTGATGTCACAGCCACCAACGAGTCCTACAACGGCAACCTCGGCACCGGTGGCTCGGTAAGCTTCGGCTTCCAGGGGAGCTATAGCGGTAGCAACAACATCCCTAGCACCTTCAGCCTCGACGGCGTCACCTGCAACGTCGACTCCGGCGGCCCAACGGATCCGCCCACGGGCAGCCGGCTGGACAACCCCTACGACGGCGCCGAGGTCTACGTGAACCCCGAGTGGTCGGCGAAGGCCGCAGCCGAGCCGGGTGGTGAGCGCATCGCCGACCAGCCCACCGGAGTCTGGCTGGACCGTATCGCCGCCATCGGAGGGGTGGACGGAGGCATGGGCCTGCGCGACCACCTCGACGCCGCCGTCAAGCAGAAGGGTGACGGAGAGCTCGTCATCCAACTCGTCGTCTACAACCTGCCCGGTCGGGACTGTGCCGCCCTGGCCTCCAACGGCGAACTCGGCCCGACCGAGATCGACCGGTACAAGACGGAGTACATCGACCCGATCGCCGGCATCCTCGCCGACCCCAAGTACGTCGGCCTGCGCATCGTGACCACGATCGAGATCGACTCCCTTCCCAACCTGATCACCAACACGGGCAGTCGGCCCACCGCGACGCCCGAATGCGACACGATGAAGGCCAATGGCAACTACGTGAAGGGGGTTGGCTACGCCCTGAGCAAGCTCGGCGACATACCCAACGTCTACAACTACGTGGACGCGGCCCATCACGGCTGGATCGGCTGGGACGACAACTTCGGTGCCTCGGCAGACCTGTTCAAGCAGGCTGCGACCGCTGAGGGCGCCACCGTGGCCGACGTACACGGGTTTATCACGAACACCGCCAACTACAGTGCGCTGACGGAGGACCACTTCTCCATCGACGAACAGGTGAGCGGCAAGCCCGTGCGTCAGTCGAAGTGGGTCGACTGGAACCGATACGTCGACGAGTTGTCGTTCACCCAGGCGTTCCGGCAGCAGCTCGTGTCTACGGGCTTCGACTCGAAGATCGGGATGCTGATCGATACTTCCCGCAACGGGTGGGGCGGCTCGGCCAGGCCCAGCGCTCCCGGCGCCAAGACGTCGGTGGATACCTACGTCGACGGTGGCCGCTACGACCGCCGCATCCACGTCGGAAACTGGTGCAATCAGAAGGGCGCCGGTCTCGGCGAGCGGCCCCAGGCATCCCCCGAACCCGGCATTGACGCCTACGTGTGGATGAAGCCCCCGGGTGAATCCGACGGGTCGAGCAAGGCCATCCCGAACAACGAGGGCAAGGGCTTCGACCGGATGTGTGACCCGACGTACAACGGCAACCCCCGGAATGGGAACAGCATGTCGGGGGCGTTCCCTGACGCCCCGATCTCCGGTCACTGGTTCTCCGCCCAGTTCCAGGAGCTGATGCAAAACTCCTACCCGCCGCTGACATAGTACTTCTGCCCGCCGGGGGCCAGCCGGCGCCGAGGCGATCTTCCGGGACTTCGTGAGCGCCTCCACCGGTCGCGCACTTCGGTTCGTGGTGGGTCGAGCCACGGTGCCGGTGTCGCCGGAGCGATGTCGGCGCACCGGACAGGTGATTGGCGCGGGAGTACGAAGTGCCGTCTCCGGTCGCTGCTCTGGATGGCTGCGACCGGAGACGGGGTCCGGGGTGGCGGCGGTGGTCCCCTCGGGGGCTCGATGGCCTTCTCCGGGGACCGGCACGCCGCCCGCGACCGCTCGACGCCGGACCATGGATGCTGGCAGCCGATGTCCGCACTCCCTCGCCGGGAAACCGCGGTGACAGCCGGCATACGAATCACCCGGACGCTGAGCTTGACTCTGAAGCTTCTATGGATCGTCAAGCTGTGGGAGAAGGGTCGGTTGCGCCGCTGAACTCGCTGGTGAGGTGGTGGTAGACCTCGCGCGCGACGAACCGCTTGAGGCATCTGAAGATGTCCTTCGTCTTGAGTCCTTCCAGAGTGCGCCGTGCGACGTAGTCCCGGGTGCGCGGGTCGTGACGCATGCGGACCAGCACAATTGTGTGCAGCGCACGGTTGGCCTGGCGGTCTCCGCCACCGACTCAACCGGGGCGGTTCATTCACCTCCGCACGCCCCGTCGCTGACGCAGGAGCACGTGGCCGCCGTGATCCGAGGCGGCGGGCGGCGCGGGGCAGCCTCGCCGAGGGGTTGCGGGACTTTCCGCTACGGCAGGGGCAGGGGGGCGACGCTCCCCCGGCAGCCGGCGCGTCGAAGTCACGTGCGTCGGGTTCGGAGAACCGGCTGCCGCCGGTGCGCTGAGGCGGGATGTCGGGTCACTGCGGCAGACCGGTGGGCGGGCTCCCTGGGGCACGCGCTGGGGTGCTCCTCCGCTGCTCACCCCTGCCGCAGCGCGAACCACAGCTCCGCCCGTACGTCCATGTCGGCCAGGTCCGCGTCCAGCAACTCCCCGCACCGCCCGATGCGTTGGCGCACGGTGTTGCGGTGGACGCCGAGCGCCACCGCCGTACGGCCCCAGTTGCCGTGCAGGGAGAGCCAGCAGCGCAGGGTGTCGGCCAGCGGTGCGGTGAGCGGGGCGAGGAGGGCGCGGGCGTGGGCCGCAGCCTGTTCGGGCGGGACCAGGGCGGCGAGGCCGCCCACGGGGGTGTCCACCGCCAGCGGGGCGCGGGTCGCCTGCGCATGGGCCAGGGCGCGGGCGGCCAGGGCGTCGGCGGCGTCGAGCGCGGTGACGGGGGTGGGGGCGGACGCGCCGAGCGTCCAGCCGGGCTGCGGGGTGATCCTGTCGGCCTCCGGCAGCGGCCGTACCGGCTCGCTCTTCGGTGCCGTGCCCGGTTGTCGTCGTACCGGCTCTCCCCCGACCTCCGGCAGCGGCCGTTCCGCTTTCGCGCCCGGCTGTCGCCGTACCGCTTCGCCCGGCAGCAGCAGCCGTACCGCCTCGCCGCCCCCGCGACCCGCGTCCACCAGCGCCGTGCCCAGCGACGCGCCCAGGGACCCGGCCGACAGGGCGTCCGCCGGGGTGCCGTCCGTGCGGCGGGCGTGGATGACCGTCCAGGGGCCGGTGGCGCCGAGCAGCGGGGCCACCTCGGCCGGGTCGGCGCCCAGCAGCATGCGGACCAGGGCCGCCGAACGGCCCGCCGCGTCCGCGCCCTGGTGCGGGGCCGCCAGCAGCGACAGCAGGACCACCGCGATGCCCGCCACCGTGTGGTCGCCGGACTCCCGTCGCCGGGTCGCCAGCGTCAGGACCAGGCCCTCGGCGCCGCCCAGCGCGTAGGCGGCCAGGTGCGTGCCGCCGTGGGTGTCGGTGGCCGATGCGGGGGAGGCGGGGCGTTCGCGGGCCACCACACGCGCCAGGCGGGTCAGGGCCCCCGTCGTCTCCGGGGGGCGGCCCGCCGCGTCGGTCTCCTCGGCCGGATCGCGGCCCGCCGCGTGGACCTCCTCGCCCCGTGCCGTCAGCAGCACCGCCCGGCCGCCGAGCTGCGCCGCGAGCTGGTGCAGGACCGCCGGTACGGGGTCGGGGCGGGCCGCCGCCGTCGCAAGGGCCTGCTGGGCGCGGGTCACCCGGCGCAGCTCGCGGTGGCGCGCCTGAGCCATCAGCCGCCACACCGCCCGCGCGATCGCCGTGAACGGGGTCTTCGGCGGCACCTCCAGCAGCGGCAGGCCCCGCCGGTCGCACGCCTCGATCAGCACCCCGGGCACCGTCTCGTGCACCGGGCGCACCCCGAACCCCAGCGCCGCCGCCCCCGCCTCCACCAGTCGGCCGACGTAGTGGTCCGGGTCCGTCAGCAGCACTCCGGCGCTCAGCAGCAGCTCGCCGCCGAGGAGGTACGGATACGGGTCCGCCATCTCCGAGGTGTGCACCCAGAGCAGCTCGGCCTCGGCCGGGCCCGCGATCCGGCGCAGGCCCAGGTCCTTGCTCGCCAGCAGCTCCGCCAGCGGGATGGGCGGGGTCGGCGGGCCGGGTGCGGAGGAGGGGGAGGACGGTGTGCTGCCCTCGGAAGGCATCGGCATGGACGGTTCATCCATTCGAGGTCGTGAGAGTGGAGGAAACGTACACTTCAGCGTCGGCTTTCGGCCACCTACCGTCTTCCTCGCACCTACATCTGTTTGCGCGAGACGGAGGGAAGCCCATGGCTGTCGACTACGCCGTGATCGTCGTCTACCTGGCCGGCATGCTGGCCATGGGCTGGTGGGGCATGCGCCGCGCCAAGTCCAAGAGTGAGTTCCTGGTCGCCGGACGCCGTCTCGGGCCCGCCATGTACTCCGGCACCATCGCCGCCATCGTCCTCGGCGGCGCCTCCACCATCGGGGGCGTCGGCCTCGGCTACCAGTACGGGCTCTCCGGCGCGTGGATGGTCTTCACCATCGGCCTCGGGCTCCTCGTGCTCTCCGTCTTCTTCTCGGCGCGGATCGCCCGTCTGAAGGTCTACACCGTCTCCGAGATGCTCGACCTCCGCTACGGCGGACGGGCCGGGATCATCTCCGGCGTCGTCATGTGGGCCTACACGCTGATGCTCGCGGTCACCTCCACCATCGCGTACGCCACCATCTTCGACGTCCTCTTCGACGTGAACCGCACCGTCGCCATCGTCCTCGGCGGCGCCATCGTCGTCGCCTACTCGACGCTCGGCGGCATGTGGTCGATCACCCTGACCGACATGGTCCAGTTCGTCGTCAAGACCATCGGAATCCTGCTGATCCTGCTGCCCGTCGCCGTCGTCAAGGCGGGCGGCTTCAGCGAGATGAAGGCCCAGCTGCCGACCGAGTACTTCGACCCGCTCGGCATCGGCGGCGAGACGGTCTTCACCTACGTCCTGATCTACACCTTCGGCATGCTCATCGGGCAGGACATCTGGCAGCGCGTCTTCACCGCGCGCAGCGACACGACGGCGCGCTGGGGCGGGACGGTCGCCGGTACGTACTGCCTCGTCTACGCCATCGCCGGGGCCGTCATCGGCACCGCCGCCAAGGTGATGTACCCGGACCTGGCCAGTGCCGACTCCGCCTTCGCGACGATCGTCACGGACGAACTGCCGGTGGGGGTGCGCGGGCTCGTGCTCGCCGCCGCGCTGGCCGCCGTGATGTCGACGTCCTCCGGGGCGCTGATCGCCTGCGCCACCGTCGCCAACAACGACATCTGGTCGCGGTTGCGGGGGGTCGTCGGGCGCGGCGCCGGTGACGAGCCGCATGACGAGGTCAAGGGGAACCGGGCGTTCATCCTGATCATGGGCATCGCCGTCATCCTGATCGCCATCGCACTGAACGATGTGGTGGAAGCGCTGACCGTGGCCTACAACCTGCTGGTCGGCGGGCTGCTCGTGCCGATCATCGGCGGGCTGCTGTGGCGACGCGGCACGGCGGCCGGGGCGCTGTCGGCGGTGGCCGTGGGGGGTGTCGCGGTCATCGGGCTGATGTGGCACTACGGGATCCTCGCCAATCAGCCGATCTACTACGGGCTGCTGGCGTCGCTGGCCGTGTACGTCGTCGTCTCGCTGGCCACGCCGCCGACGGATGCGGCCGTGCTGGCCGCGTGGCGCGAACGGTTGACGGGGCGCGGCGAGCCCGCCCCGGAGGCCCCGGCCCACCCCGGCTCGCCGGATCACCTCAGCCCGTCCGGCGTTTGAGGACGCAACCCCCGGGCTGGATCTGGCCGGCCTCAAGAGGTCCTCAATCGCCGGACGGGCTTGACCCGGCCGCACGGGCTTGAACGTCGCCGGCCGGACTGAGAAGCCCGCACACTTGAACCGTACGTAATCGAACGAAAGGCACCCCCCATGAGCAGCACCGATACGCCGCGCGGCCCCATCGACTCCTCCCGCGTCCCGCGGTACGCCGGGCCCGCGACGTTCGCCCGGCTGCCCCGGCTCGACGAGGTCGGCCGTACCGACGTCGCCGTCGTCGGCGTGCCCTTCGACACCGGGGTCTCCTACCGGCCCGGCGCCCGCTTCGGCGGCAACGCCATCCGTGAGGCGTCCCGGCTGCTGCGCCCGTACAACCCGGCCCAGGACGCATCCCCGTTCGCCCTCGCGCAGGTCGCCGACGCCGGGGACATCGCGGCGAACCCGTTCAACATCAACGAGGCCGTCGAGACCATCGAGGGCGCGGCCGACGACCTGCTGGGCACCGGCGCACGCCTGATGACCCTCGGCGGCGACCACACCATCGCCCTGCCGCTCCTGCGCTCCGTCGCCAAGAAGCACGGGCCCGTCGCCCTGCTCCACTTCGACGCGCACCTGGACACCTGGGACACCTACTTCGGCGCCGAGTACACCCACGGCACCCCGTTCCGCCGGGCCGTCGAGGAGGGCATCCTCGACACCTCCGCCCTCTCCCACGTCGGCACCCGCGGCCCGCTCTACGGCAAGCAGGACCTGACCGACGACGAGAAGATGGGCTTCGGCATCGTCACCTCCGCCGACGTCATGCGGCGCGGTGTCGACGAGATCGCCGACCAGCTCCGCCAGCGGATCGGCGACCGGCCGCTCTACATCTCCATCGACATCGACGTACTGGACCCGGCGCACGCCCCCGGCACCGGCACCCCCGAGGCCGGCGGCCTCACCTCCCGCGAGCTGCTGGAGATCCTGCGCGGACTCTCCTCCTGCCACCTGGTCTCCGCCGACCTGGTCGAGGTCGCCCCCGCGTACGACCACGCCGAGATCACCTCCGTGGCCGCCTCCCACGCCGCGTACGAACTGACGACGATCATGTCCCGGCAGATCGCGGCGCAGAAGGAAGCAAAGGAAGCCGAGGACGCCAAGTGAGCCACGACCACGACGACCGGCCGCGGCTCACCGCCGCCCAGGCCGCCGCCGCACTGAATCCGCCGCCCGGCCGCAACGGTGGCGACCTCGTCGTCGAGTCCCTCCAGGGGCTGGGCGCGACCACCGTCTTCGGGCTGCCCGGACAGCACGCACTGGGCATGTTCGACGCGCTGCGCCGCTCCTCCCTCTCGTACGTCGGACTCCGCGTCGAGAACAACGCGGGCTTCGCCGCCGACGCGTACGGCCGGATCACCGGAGAGGTGGCGCCCCTGCTGCTCTCCACCGGGCCCGGCGCGCTCACCTCGCTCGCCGCGCTCCAGGAGGCCGCCGCCGGCTCCGCGCCCGTCCTCGCGATCTCCAGCCAGATCCCCGCGGCGGGGCTCGGCGGCGGGCGGCACGGCTATCTCCACGAGCTGCGCGACCAGCAGGCCTCCGTCCGCGACATCGTGAAGTCCGTCCACACCGTGCGGTCCGCCTCGCAGATCCCGTCCGCGATCGCCGCCGCCTGGGAGTCCGCGCTGACCGCCCCACACGGGCCGGTCTGGGTGGAGATCCCGCAGGACGTGCTGCTGGCGGAGACCACCCTGCCGGTCGTCAGCGCCATGGACGCCACCCCGCGCGAGCTCTACCCGCGCCCCGAGCTGACGGTCGCCGCCGCGCACCTGCTGTCGAACGCCGAACGCCCGGCGGTCATCGCCGGCGGCGGAGTCGTCCGTTCCGACGCCTCCGGCAAACTCCTCGCGCTGGCCGAGAAGATCGACGCCCCCGTCGTGACGACCTTCGGCGGCAAGGGTGCCTTCCCCTGGGAGCACCCGCTGTCGCTGCGCTCCTGGCTGGAGGACCGGCACACCACCGACTTCCTGGAGGACGCGGACGTCCTGCTCGTCGTCGGCTCGGGACTCGGCGAACTCTCTTCGAACTACCACACCTTCCGGCCGCGCGGCCGGGTGATCCAGATCGAGGCTGACGCCGGGAAGCTGGAGTCCAACCACCCCGCCCTCGGTATCCACTCCGACGCCCGCGAGGCGCTGGCCGACCTCCTGGAGGCCGTCGGGCCCCGCGAGGACGCCGGGGCGGCGGAGCGCGTAGTCACGGTGCTGGAGAAGGTACGGGTCCGGATCGACGCCCAGGAACTCACCCTGGAGCAGCAGGTCCTCGACGCCGTCCGCGAGGCGCTCCCCGACGCCGCGCCCAGCTTCTGGGACATGACGATCCTGGCGTACTGGGCCTGGTCCGCGTTCGACGCCCGCCGCCCCAACACCATGCACTCCGCCCAGGGCGCGGGCGGCCTCGGTTACGGCTTCCCGGCGGCCATCGGCGCGGCCGCCGCCGATCCGACGAAGCCCGTGCTCGCGGTCTCCGGCGACGGGGGCGCGATGTACTCCATCGCGGAACTGGCCACCGCCCGCCAGTACGACCTGCCGCTGACCTGGCTGATCGTCGACGACGGCGGCTACGGCATCCTCCGCGAGTACATGACGGGAGCCTTCGGCGAGGCCACCGCCACCGAGCTGTCCCGCCCGGACTTCGTCGCGCTCGCCGAGTCCTTCGGCGTTCCCGCGGTCCGTACGACACCGGAGTCCCTCGCCGGGGATCTGAGCAAGGCACTGGCTGCCCCCGGGCCGTCCGTCGTGGTGCTCCCGGCGCTGCTGCGGATGTTCGAGCCGACGCATCTGTAAGCGCCGTGCGTCCGTAGCGGCGGGGGCCGTAGCGGCGGGCCGGGCCGGGGGACCCGGGCCCGCTCCGCCGGGTCCCGGATCTCCCCTGGCAGCTCCCGGCGGAGCGGCAGGAGGCCCGGCAGCTGCCGGAAGACCACCGCGGCGGCGGGCCCTGGCCCCGGTCGGTGGCGCGGACGACTGCCCACCCGGCCGGGCCCGAACCGGTCCCAGGACCCCGGTCCCGCACACCCCCGGCCATCGGCCCCGGTTGCCGCCCCCTTCGCCGCGGCGGGATGAAATCCGCCGCCCCGGGCGTTGGTGCCTTCCGGTAGACCAGGTGGAACAGCTGGATCAGCGGACAGGCCGGCGGACAGGCCGAAACGGGAGGCAACGCGTGACGGGCGCAGAGCAACAGGGGTGGGGCCGGCGGCTGACCGGGTACGCGTGGCGGTACCGGCGCAACGTCGTGCTCGCCCTCGGCTCGTCGCTCGCCGGTATGGCCGTCATGGCCCTCGTACCGCTCATCACCAAGGTGATCATCGACGACGTGGTCACCGACCACACCCGTTCCCTCGCGGTCTGGACCGGGCTGCTCATCGGCGCGGCCGTCCTCGTCTACATAGCGACCTACATCCGCCGGTACTACGGCGGCCGGCTCGCCCTGGACGTTCAGCACGACCTGCGTACGGACATGTACGCGACGATCACCCGGCTCGACGGGAAGCGTCAGGACGAGCTGTCCACCGGGCAGGTCGTCGGCCGGGCCACCAGCGATCTCCAGCTGATCCAGGGGCTGCTGTTCATGCTCCCGATGACCATCGGGAACATGCTGCTCTTCCTCATCTCCCTGGTGATCATGGCGTGGCTCTCGCTGCCCCTGACCCTCGTCGCCCTCGCCGTCGCCCCCGCCCTCTGGTTCATCGCCCGCCGCTCCCGCACCCGTCTCTTCCCCGCCACCTGGTACGCCCAGAGCCAGGCCGCCGCCGTCGCCGGAGTCGTCGACGGGGCCGTTTCCGGGGTCCGGGTCGTCAAGGGCTTCGGCCAGGAGGACCAGGAGACCGGCAAGCTCCGCGAGGTCGGCCGCCGGCTGTTCGCCGGGCGGCTGCGCACCGTCCGGCTGAACTCCCGCTACACCCCCGCCCTCCAGGCCGTGCCCGCCCTCGGCCAGGTCGCCATGCTCGCCCTCGGCGGCTGGCTGGCCACCCGGGGCGAGATCACCCTCGGCACGTTCGTCGCCTTCTCCACCTACCTCGCCCAGCTCGTCGGCCCGGTCCGGATGCTCGCCATGGTCCTCACCGTCGGCCAGCAGGCCCGCGCCGGCGTGGAACGCGTCCTGGAGCTCATCGACACCGAACCCTCGATGCGGGACGGCACCAAGGAGCTGCCCGCCGACGCCCCGGCGGGCATCGAGTTCGACGACGTACGGTTCGGTTACGACGATGTGCGGCCGGTCCTGGACGGCTTCTCGCTCACCGTCGAACCCGGCGAGACCGTCGCCGTCGTCGGCGCGTCCGGCAGCGGCAAGTCCACCGTCTCGCTCTTGCTGCCCCGCTTCTACGACGTGTCCCACGGGGCCGTCCTCATCGGCGGCCACGACGTCCGCGAGCTCACCCAGGCGTCCCTGCGCTCCGCCATCGGGCTCGTCCCCGAGGACAGCTTCCTGTTCTCCGACACCGTCCGCGCCAACATCGCCTACGGCTTCCCCGACGCCACCCAGGAGCAGATCGAGCAGGCCGGCCGCGCCGCCCAGGCCGACCGGTTCATCGCCGACCTGCCGAAGGGGTACGACACCACCGTCGGCGAGCACGGGCTCACCCTCTCCGGCGGCCAGCGTCAGCGCGTCGCCCTCGCCCGCGCCATCCTCACCGACCCCCGGCTCCTCCTCCTCGACGACGCGACCTCCGCCGTCGACGCCCGCGTCGAGCACGAGATCCACGAGGCCCTCAAGCAGGTCATGGCGGGCCGCACCACCCTGCTCATCGCCCACCGCCGCTCCACCCTCCAGCTAGCCGACCGCATCGCCGTCCTGGACGGCGGGAAGCTCGCCGCGGTCGGCACCCACGAGGAGCTGGAGCGCACCTCCGCGCTCTACCGCCGCCTGCTCACCGACCCCGACGAGCTCGGCGGCACCTCGCCCGGCCACCGGCCGCCGCGCACCGAGGCCGACCCCGAGGCCGACCGCGCCCTCCAGGAGGAGCTGGGCGCCGAGTTCGACGCGGAGCGCGGCATCACCCCCGCGCTGTGGATCCGCGAGGAGGAGGAGCGGGACACCACCGTCGCCGGTACGCCCGCGACGCCCGAACTGCTCGCCCAGGTCGAGGCCCTGCCGCCCGCCACGGACACCCCCGAGGTCGACGAGGCCGCCGCCGTGCGCGCGGAGGACTCCTACGGGCTGCGCCGGCTGCTGCGCGGCTTCGGCGCGGCGCTGCTGATCAGCCTCGGCCTCGTCGCCGTCGACGCCGGCATGGGTCTGCTGCTGCCGGTCCTGATCCGGCACGGCATCGACGAGGGCGTCACCCAGCTCTCGACCGGTGCGGTGTGGGCGGCCTCCGCGATCGCGCTCGTCGTCGTGCTCGTCCAGTGGGTGGCCCAGACCGGCGAGATCCGGATGACCGGCCGGACCGGCGAGCGGGTGCTCTACTCGCTCCGCCTGAAGATCTTCGCCCAGCTCCAGCGCCTCGGCCTCGACTACTACGAGCGCGAGCTGACCGGCCGGATCATGACCCGGATGACGACGGACGTGGACGCGCTCTCCACGTTCCTCCAGACCGGGCTCGTCACCGCGTTCGTCTCCGTGGTCACCTTCTTCGGCATCATGGCCGCGCTGCTCGTCCTGGACGTCCAGCTCGCCCTGGTCGTCTTCGCCACCCTGCCCGTGCTGATCATCGGCACCGTCTTCTTCCGGCGCAGCAGCGTCAAGGCGTACGAACTGGCCCGGACCCGCATCAGCGTCGTCAACGCCGACCTCCAGGAGTCCGTCTCCGGCCTCCGCATCGTCCAGGCCTTCGGCCGCGAGCACGACGGGGCCGCCCGCTTCGCCGAGCGCAGCGACCACTACCGGCAGGCCCGGGTGCGCGGCCAGTGGCTGATCTCCGTCTACTTCCCGTTCGTCCAGCTGCTGGCCTCCGTCGCCGCCGCCGCCGTGATCATCGTCGGCGCGGGCCGGATCGACAACGGCACGCTGACCACCGGGGCCCTGGTCGCCTACCTCCTCTACATCGAGCTGTTCTTCGCCCCCGTCCAGCAGCTCTCCCAGGTCTTCGACGGCTACCAGCAGGCCACCGTCTCCCTGGGGCGCATCCAGGAGCTCCTGCGCGAGCCCACCTCGACCGCCGACGCGGAAGAGCCGCTCGACGTGCTCTCGCTGCGCGGCGAGATCGCGTTCGAGGACGTCTCCTTCGCGTACGGCTCCGACGAGGAGGCCCTCACCGGCGTCGACCTGCGCATCCCGGCCGGCCAGACCGTGGCGTTCGTCGGGGAGACGGGGGCCGGGAAATCGACCCTGGTCAAGCTCGTCGCCCGGTACTACGACCCCACGGCCGGCCGGGTCACCGCCGACGGCACCGACCTGCGGCGCCTCGACATGAGCGCCTACCGGCACCGCCTCGGCGTCGTCCCGCAGGAGGCGTACCTCTTCGCCGGCACGGTCCGCGACGCCATCGCCTACGGGCTGCCCGACGCCACCGACGCCCGGGTGGAGGCCGCCGCCCGCGCGGTCGGCGCGCACGAGATGATCGCCACGCTGGAGGACGGCTATCTCCACGAGGTCGCCGAGCGCGGACGCAACCTTTCCGCCGGACAGCGCCAGCTCATCGCGCTGGCCCGCGCCGAACTCGTCGACCCGGACGTCCTGCTCCTGGACGAGGCCACCGCCGCCCTGGACCTCGCCACCGAGGCCCTCGTCAACCAGGCCACCGACCGGCTCACCGGCCGCCGCACCACACTGGTGGTGGCCCACCGGCTGACCACCGCCGCCCGCGCCGACCGTGTCGTGGTCATGGACCACGGGCGCGTCGTCGAGGACGGCACGCACGACGAGCTGCTCGCCCGGGACGGGCGGTACGCCCGGCTGTGGCGCACCTTCATCGGCGAGGGCATAGGGGAGGGCGAGCCCGCGGGCGTCTGAGGATCCCCGCGTTCCCCACTCCCCGCACGGGTGGTGCAACCTCCTGCGGGTCTGCTGCGTCGTAGACAGGGACGCGGGGGTGCGTACAGACGTCAGGTGGGGGCGAACGTGTTCGACAGAGCTGTGGTACCAGCGGGACCGAAGGTGTCGGGGAGCCGCAAGCGGCTGCCGCCGGTCCGCCTCCTCGTCCTGTCCCTGCTGGCCGGACTCGTCCCCCTGCTCGGCACCCCCGCCACCGCGCAGGCCGCCACCGCCTGCACCGGCCGCCCGGCGAAGACGGTCGGGTTCTCCACGGGAGAACTGCGCGTCTACAAGAGCCGCGCCCACGTCTGCGCGGTCACCATCGCGAAGAAGCCCGGTAAACGGCGGACGATGAGCGTCACGCTCCAGGCACGCGGCGGACGTGCCGTCTCCGACAAGGGCTCGTACACGACGAGGGCCGGCCCGGTCACGGTCAACGCGCTGAACCGCTGCGTACGGGCCACCGGCGCGATCGGCAGGAAGTCCGCCTCCACCGGATGGATACTCTGCTGACCGTTTCACTGACATGAACAACCGGGTCTGGCGTGGCGTGTGTTGCCCCGATAAGTTCACGGCGACTGTCGTGAATCAAGGGGAGGGTGCATGCGCAAGGCGCTCACAGGGGTTCTCTCGCTCGCCGTGCTCATAGGCACGGTCGGAGCCACGGGGGCTTCGGCCGGTGCGGCCACCGCCGCGGAGTCGGCCGTGAAGCGGAGCAGCGGCGCTGCCGGAGGCAGCGAAGCGAGCAACGAGGACATCAAGGACCGCATCCTGGCCATCCCGGGAATGAGTCTAATCGAGGAGAAGCCTTCCGCGGGTTACCGCTACTTCGTCCTCGAATACACCCAGCCGGTCGACCACCGGCGCCCGTCCAAGGGCACGTTCCAGCAGCGCCTGACCCTGCTGCACAAGGACGTGAGCCGCCCGACGGTCTTCTTCACCAGCGGCTACCACGTCTCCACGAACCCGAGCCGAAGCGAGCCGACGCAGATCATCGACGGCAACCAGGTCTCTATGGAGTACCGCTACTTCACCCCGTCCCGGCCGGCCCCGGCCGACTGGTCGAAGCTGGACATCTGGCAGGCCGCCAGCGACCAGCACCGGGTGTTCACGGCGCTGAAGAAGATCTACGACAAGAAGTGGCTGGCCACCGGCGGGTCCAAGGGCGGCATGACCGCCACGTACTTCGAGCGCTTCTACCCGAAGGACATGGACGGAGTCGTCGCCTACGTCGCGCCCAACGACGTGGTGAACAACGAGGACTCGGCGTACGACCGGTTCTTCCGCAACGTCGGCACCGAGGAGTGCCGCGACAAGCTGGCCGGCGTACAGCGCGAGGCGCTGATCCGCCGGGCCCCGCTCCAGAAGAAGTACAAGGAGCAGGCCGCCGCCAACGGCTGGACCTTCAACACCATCGGTTCCCTCGACCGTGCCTACGAGGCCACGGTCATGGACTACGGGTGGGCGTTCTGGCAGTACAGCCTGCTGGCCGACTGCGCGGACCTCCCGGCCGACGCCAGGAAGGCCGACGACGACGACATCTGGAACTCCGTCGACTCCATCTCCGGATTCTCCTTCTACGTGGACCAGGGCCTGGAGCCGTACACCCCGTACTACTACCAGGCGGGCACCCAGCTCGGTTCGCCGGACATCAAGCAGCCCTGGCTCCGCAAGCTGAGCCGCTACGGCTACCAGCCCCCGCGCAACTTCGTGCCCCGCTCCATCCCGATGACGTTCGACCGGCGCGCGATGCGGGACGTCGACCGCTGGGTCAAGCGCAACGCCCGGCAGATGATGTTCGTCAACGGCGAGAACGACCCGTGGAGCGCCGAGCCGTTCCGCCTCGGACGCGGCGCGAAGGACAGTTACGTCTACACCGTCCCCGGCGGCAACCACGGCGCGAAGGTCTCCGGTCTCGCGGCCGACGAGAAGGCGAAGGCCACCGCCGCGATCCTGCGCTGGGCGGGCGTCGCCCCGGCGGCCGTCGAGGCGGACCCGAAGAAGGCGAAGCCGCTGGCGAGGTTCGACGCCAGGCTGGACAAGCGCAACGGCGAGATCGAGCGCGACGAGGCCATGCTGCGCCCGTAGGGGGCACCCACGGTTCCCGTAGCGGCATCTCACGGGGGCTGCGCCCGTCGTCACCTTCCCGGTGACCGGCGGGCGCAGCCCACCGGCCTGTCCCCGCCCAGGGCGACGAACAGGTCCGTGGTGCCCGGGCACTGTTTCCGCCGCTGCACCGCCGACTCCACCCGGTAGCGCGGGGCGCGTCCGCCCGTGTCCTCGCAGGCGGTCTCCGTGACCTCGCCCGCGCGGGAGGCCGTGACGCAGTCCCCGACTACGGTCAGCGGGCCGCCGCCCTGTCCCGGGTCGCCCGGATGCGGGGGCTCCAGATTCCGCATGCAGGCGTAGCCGGTGGTGAGCCGGGAACGGGCCCCGGTGCCCGACTCGGACACATGCAGGACGAAGTCGGTGGCGTCCGGGCAGGGCGGGCCCGACGCCGGGGTGCCGAGGTGCCGGGCGAGGGCGGTGGCCGCGGCCTTCTCGCTGCGGCAGGACACCTCCCGGATCACCGGGCCCCGCGAACTGCAGTCGCCGGGCCCGAGGAACACCACCCCGTACGGTGACGGGCCGGGTGAGGCGGGGGCGGGCCCCCGGTCGTCGGTGACCGTCCCGTCCGGCCCCTGGCAGGCCGTCAGCAGGAGCGCTGCCGTGGCTACGGTCACGCCCAGGACCGCGAACCGGGCCCGGACCGGTGGCGGGGCGGGCCGTCGACGCCGGGCCCCCGGGGAAGCGTACTCATCCATGAAAACCCCCGATACGTCCGTAAAGACGTACACCCGGCGCGGCCCGCCGGAGCGGGGCCACGCCAGGTGCGCGGGGTGCTTTGCGTCTGCGGCCTGAGGCCGGGACCCTCCGGTCACCGTAGGACTAGTACGACAGTCCGTGGCCCACCGGGTACAGCACCTGCGCCGGGTCGTCCGCGCGCTGCACCGGAACCGGGAGGGTGCCCTCCGGTTCGGCGCGGCCCGCGATCACCCGGGCGGCGGCGCGCAGTTCGACGTCCGTCCAGGAGTACGCGGCGAGGCTCGCCGCGACGCCGGCGCCGGTGAGGTGGGCGACGTCGTACGGGTTGCGGACGGCGACGGTGACCACCGGGACGCCGGTCGCCACGAGGGCCGTGACGAGTGTGCGCTGCGAGCTGCCCGCCGCCACGTTGTAGGTCGCCACGACCACCGCGTCCCTGCCCTCGGCGGCGGCGACCGCTTCGGCGATCTTCGCCTGGTTCGGCGCGATACCGGTGGACAACGCCAGTGCGGTGAAGCCCAGTTCACCGAAGGCGTCCGCCAACGTGCTGGTCGGCGGGCCCGTCGTCCCGGAGGGGGACGCCGGATCGGCGCCCACCACCAGCAGGTTGCGGTGGGTGCGGCGGGAGAGCGGAAGCAGTGTGCCGGGGTCGGCGAGCAGGGTTGTCGTGCGCTCGGCGATCCGGTCGGCGGCGGCCCGGTGGGTGCGGTTGCCGACGGTGCGTTCGACGCCCCGGTGACTGACGAACGGGTCCCGGAACAGGCCCAGTCGGCTTTTCAGCCGCAGGATCCGCAGGATCGACTCCTCGATCCTCGCCTCGCTGATCTCGCCGCCCCGCACCGCGTCCAGCACGGCGTTCCAGGCGACGGAGAGGTCCGGCGGGTTCAGCAGCTGGTCCACGCCCGCCAGCAGCGCGAGGACCGGCACGCGGTCGTCGCCGTACTTCGTGCGTACCCCTTGCATGCCGAGCGAGTCGGTGACCACCACTCCGTCGTAGCCCAGCTCCTCGCGGAGGATGCCGGTGAGGATCGGCCGGGAGAGCGTGGCCGGGTCCTCGGACGGGTCGAGTGCGGGGACCACGATGTGCGCCGTCATGATCGAGTCGATACGGGCCCGGATCGCGGCGCGGAACGGCGGGGCGTCCAGCTCGTCCCACTGCGCGCGGGTGTGGTTGATGACGGGCAGCCCGGTGTGGCTGTCGGTGCTGGTGTCGCCGTGTCCGGGGAAGTGCTTGGCGGTCGACGCGATTCCCGCGCCCTGGTAGCCCTTCACCTGAGCCGCGACCAGGGCGGCCACCGACTCGGGGTCGGAGCCGAAGGACCGTACGCCGATGACCGGGTTGGCCGGGTTGACGTTGACGTCGGCGTCCGGCGCGTAGTTCTGGTTGATGCCGAGCGCGGCCAGTTCGGCGCCCGCGATCCGGGCGGCCCGCCGGGTGTCGGAGCGCGAACCGCCCGCGCCCAGGGCCATCGCGCCCGGCAGCAGCGTGGCGGGTTCGCCGACCCGGCAGACGATGCCGTGCTCCTGGTCGGTGGAGACGAGCAGCGGCAGCCGGGAGCGCCCGGCGAGCGCGGCGCGCTGGAGGCCGTTGGAGAGGCTGGCGATCTGGTGCGGGTCGCGGGTGTTGTGCGCCCAGGTGAAGTAGATGATGCCGCCGACCTGGTAAGTGGAGATCAGCTCGGCGGCGGTACGCACCCCGATCTCGGCGAGGTTCGCGTCGATGTCGGCCTGGTCCGGGTCGGTGGCGGAGTGCCCGTAGACCCGCATCACGAAAAGCTGGCCGACCTTCTCCTCCAGGCTCATCCCGGCGATGATCCGCCGCAGCCGGTGGTCGGTGTAGGCGTCCGTGGAGTGCACGGATGCTGCGGAGGGGGCGGCGAGGGCGCCGGTGGCCGCCGCTGCCGTGGCGGCCACGGTGGCGGTGAGGAGGGTGCGTCTTGAGGTGCGGTGGGGCACGTGAGCTCCTTCCCGGGGTGAAAGAAACTTCCAAGAAAGTACGCTTATAGGGAAAGTAACTTCCGGTCAAGAGCCCGGGCCGCCCGCGGCGCGAACCGCACGCGAACGGGCCCGCCCTGCCGTTACTGCTTCGGCGCTCCGAGCCGCAGCAGGTACTCGCGGCCCGCGCCCAGCAGACCCGGCAGCTCCGCCACACCCGGGTGCCAGCGCTTCTCGTACTCCCAGCACACCCACGTGTCCGGATCCAGCCCGTCCAGACAGTCCGCCAGCGGAAGCACCCCGGAGCCCAGCGCCAGCGGGGTCAGGTCGTCCGTCGACGCGACGTCCTTCACCTGGACGTATCCCAGATGCGGGGCGAGCACCGCATGGCTGGAGGCCGGCTCCTCACCGGCGAGCCAGGTGTGCAGCACGTCCCAGATCGCGCCGATCCGGGGGTGCCCGACCGTGGCGACGACCCGGGCTGCGTCGAGGCCCGCGCGGTGCGAGTCATGAGTCTCCAGCAAGATACTCACACTCATGTCGGCGGCGGCCGGGGCGGCGGACCCGAGCCGCCGGGCGGCCGTCGCGTCGGCCTCCGCCTGCTCCTGGTCGCCGCCTCCGGGGAACACCCGGACATAGGACGCGCCCAGATCGCGGGCGAGCTTCACCAGCTCGGCCAGTTCCGCCAGGACCGGTTCGTCGTCGCCCTCGGCGGCCGCCTTCACGTACCCGGCGAGGGCCAGGATCTCCACCCCGCCGGCCTTGAACGCCTCGACCACATCGGCCCGTTCCAGCGACGAGAGCCCCAGGTGCACCGGCTCCTCGGGGTGGACGCGCAGCTCCACCCCCCGGTAGCCGTTGCCGGCGGCGAGCCGGACGACCTCGGCGACCGGCGTCCCCGGCACTCCGAGGGTGGAGAAAGCGAGTTTCATCGTGCGTGTCCTTCCCTTGATGCCGACGCCGTGCTCCTGCCCGCCGGGCCGGTGGCCGCTCCCGCACGGGCGGCGGGAGCGGGCGGGCGGCCTCCTCGGCCGACGTCCCGAGGCAGCCGCTCCAGGCTACCCATCAGCTTCAGCGCGCCCCCGCGCCGCGCTCCCGCCGAACACGGCATTGTGCTTGGCCGACCCGCACCCGCTCAGGGGCGATCACCCGCAGGGCGGCGGCAGCCTGCGGGGCGAACATCGCGAGCAGGCCCCGCTCCCGGCGGAAGAGGCCGTTCATGTCCGTGACGCTGGTCAATCCCGAGAGGTTGCCGAAGCCCGAGGTCTACCGGCGACTGCCGGTCGCCACCGGATCGAAGCTGGTGTTCCTGGCCGGGCGGGTCGCCCGCGATGCCGACGGCCGGCCCGTGGGCCAAGGGGACTTCGCCGCCCAGGTCGAGCAGTGCTGTCTCGACATCGGCACCGCTCCGGCCGGGACCGGCGGCTCCTTCGACGACGTGGCGAAGCTGACCGTCCACGGTCTCCACCGCTCATGGAGCCGACCGTGGACGAGTGCCGTCGTGCAACGGCAAGCTCACCCGGAACGGGAGCCACCCGCCCCCGCCGGTGCGGGGAGCGAGCCGGCAGTCCCGCCGTGCCCCAGGACGGCTCACCCCCGCGGCGCCGCCGTGGACCCCCGGATCATCAGCTCGGCCGCGATCGTCGCGATGCCGCCGGGCGGCGGGTTCTCCTTGCCCATCGCGAGCCGCCCCGCCCGGGCGCCCGCCTCGAAGAGCGGCAGCCGGACCGTCGTGAGGGCCGGTACCGCGTCCACCGAGAACGGCAGGTCGTCGAAGCCCGCCACCGAGATGTCCTGGGGGATGCGCATCCCCTTGTCCCGTACGGCCGCGCACGCGCCCAGCGCCACGGTGTCGTTGGCGGCCACGATCGCGGTCACGTCCGGTGCCCTGCGGAGGAGTTCGAGCGTGGCCTCGTAGCCGGAGCGCCGGTCGTAGGGCCCGTGCACGGTGAGCCGCTCCTGGTCGGCGGACGCCTGGCCGCCGGACCTCTGGTCACCGGAGCCGGTCTTCCCGCCCCCTGCCGTCGGAGCGGCGTCCAGCCCGGCGGCGCGCAGTGCCTCCCGGTGGCCCTCCAGCCGGTGCCGGGTTGTGGTGCGCTCCGGGGGCCCGGCGACGTAACCGATCCTGCGGTGGCCGAGCGAGATCAGGTGCTCGGCGAGCCGGCGTCCGCCGCCGCGGTTGTCGAACGCGAGCGCGGCCACGAGAGCGTCCCCCTCGGGCAGCGGGGGTCGCCCGCAGAAGACGATCCGGGTGCCCGCGTCCGCGAGCTTCGCCAGCTTCGCGGACATCGCGGCCCGGTGCGCCGGATCCTCGACCGCGCCGCCGGTGAGGACCACGGCGGCGGCGCGCTGGCGCTGGAGGAGGGTGAGATAGGTGAGTTCGCGCTCCGGGGAGCCGCCGGTGTTGCAGATGACGGCCAGTTTCTCGCCGCCCGCCCGTCCGGAACCGTCCCCCGGCCCGCCGATCTGTGTCTGGGCCGCCCCCGCCATGATCCCGAAGAACGGGTCGGCGATGTCGTTGACCAGGATGCCGACCAGGTCCGAGGTGGCCGCCGCGAGGGAACTGGCGGGCCCGTTGAGCACGTAGTCCAGGTCGTCCACCGCGCGCAGGACCCGCTCGCGGGTCGATGCCGCCACCGGGTAATTGCCGTTGAGCACGCGGGAGACGGTGGCCGGGGACACCCGGGCGCGGGCCGCCACATCCGCCAGGGTGACTGTCATCGCTGTCCTCCGTGAGATCACGTGCGGCCCCCTCTTGTCCGGCCGCTGTCGGCAGGCTAGCGTCATCTCCGATGGAAAGCGCTTGCTACCGCTGTATGGAGGGATCTTCGTGACACGCAGGACAGTGCGCATCGCCATGAACGGCGTCACGGGACGCATGGGATACCGGCAGCACCTGGTGCGCTCGATCCTCGCGATCCGCGAGCGGGGAGGCCTGGATCTCGGCGACGGCGAGGTGCTGTGGCCCGAGCCCGTGCTCGTCGGCCGCAGGTCCCACGCCCTGGAGGAGCTCGCCGAGCGCCACGGCCTCACCGAGTGGTCGACCGACCTGGACGCGGTCCTCGCCGACGACACGGTCGAGATCTACTTCGATGCCCAGGTCACCTCGGCCCGGGTGGAGGCGATCGAGAAGGCGATCGCGGCGGGCAAGCACGTCTACACCGAGAAGCCGACCGCCACGGACGTCGAGGGGGCCCTCGGCCTGGCCCGGCTCGCCCGGGACGCGGGCATCAAGCACGGTGTCGTCCAGGACAAGATCTTCCTGCCGGGTCTGCGCAAGCTGAAGCGCCTGATCGACGGCGGCTTCTTCGGCGAGATCCTGTCCGTACGCGGGGAGTTCGGCTACTGGGTCTTCGAGGGCGACTGGCAGGAGGCCCAGCGCCCCTCCTGGAACTACCGCGCGGAGGACGGCGGCGGCATCGTCGTCGACATGTTCCCGCACTGGGAGTACGTGCTCCACGAGCTGTTCGGCCAGGTCACCTCCGTGACGGCCCACGTGCAGACGCATGTTCCGCAGCGCTGGGACGAGCAGGGCAAGCCGTACGAGGCGACCGCCGACGACGCCGCGTACGGCATCTTCCAGCTGGCGGGCGGGGCGGTCGCGCAGATCAACTCCTCCTGGACGGTACGGGTCAACCGTGACGAGCTGGTGGAGTTCCAGGTCGACGGCACGCACGGCTCCGCCGTCGCGGGCCTGCGCAACTGCCGTGTCCAGCACCGCTCGGCGACCCCCAAGCCGGTCTGGAACCCGGACCTCCCGGTCACCGAGTCGTTCCGCGACCAGTGGCAGGAGATCCCGGACAACCAGGAGTTCGACAACGGCTTCAAGGCGCAGTGGGAGCTGTTCCTGCGCCATGTGGCCCTGGGTGAGCCGTACGGCTGGGACCTGCTGGCCGGCGCCCGGGGCGTCCAACTGGCCGAACTGGGGCTGAAGTCGTCCGCCGAGGGCCGTCGCTTCGACATCCCGGAGCTGAGCCTGTGACCCGCGCGACCGGTTCGCGGCGCCACCGGAGGCCGCTGACATGACGATCCACCTCCCGCAGGGCCCCTACGTGCCGCGGACCGCACCGCTCGACCTCGCTCCGGGAGCGGCGGCTCCCTCCTCCCGTACGGTCTTCTCGGCGGCCCACGTGGTCGCCGACCCGTTTGCCGACATCGCCCCCGGCGACCCGGCGGCCGTCGACTGGGATTCCACGCTCGCCTTCCGCCGCCACCTGTGGGCGCACGGTCTGGGCGTCGCGGAGGCCATGGACACCGCGCAGCGCGGCATGGGCCTGGACTGGGCGGGCGCGGCCGAACTGATCCGCCGCTCGGCCGCCGAGGCGAAGGCGGTGGGCGGCAGGATCGCCTGCGGCGTGGGCACCGACCAGCTGCCCGACGACGGCACGCCGACCCTGGCCGAGGTCGGGGCGGCGTACGAGGAGCAGCTGACCCTGGCCGAGGAGCGCGGCGCCCAGCCGATCCTCATGGCATCGCGCGCCCTGGCCCGCGCGGCGAACGGCCCGGAGGACTACCTCGCCACCTACGCCCACCTCCTGCGCCAGGCGTCGGAGCCGGTGATCCTGCACTGGCTGGGCCCGATGTTCGACCCGGCGCTGGAGGGCTACTGGGGGAGTGCCGACCTCGACGACGCCACGGACACGTTCCTCGAGGTCGTCGCCGAGCATCCGGACAAGGTCGGCGGCATCAAGATCTCCCTCCTGGACGCGGCCCGCGAGATCGACGTCCGCCGCCGCCTCCCGGGCGGGGTGCGCTGCTACACGGGCGACGACTTCAACTACCCGGAACTGATCGCGGGCGACGAACGGGGCTTCAGCCACGCGCTGTTGGGCATCTTCGACCCGCTGGGCCCGCTGGCGGCACACGCGGTGCGGGTGCTGGACACAGGGGACGTGGACGGCTTCCGGGCCCTGCTGGACCCCACGGTCGAACTCTCCCGACACCTCTTCCGGCCGCCGACCCGCTTCTACAAGACGGGCGTGGTGTTCCTGGCCTGGCTGGCCGGCCACCAGGACCACTTCACGATGGTGGGCGGCCTCCAGTCGTCCCGCTCGCTGCCGCACCTGGCGAAGGCGTACGAACTGGCGGACGGCCTGGGCCTGTTCCCGGACCCGGAGCTGGCCGAGCACCGCATGCGCTCCCTGCTCGCGGTCCACGGAGGCGCACGATGACCGACGACCTGACCCGCCTGAGCATCAATCAGGAAACGCTCAGGCAATGGTCGTTGCCCGAGCTGGCCGAGGGTTGCGTGAAGGCGGGCATCGGTGGGGTGGGTCTGTGGCGGGCCCCGGTGCAGGAGTACGGTGCCGAGCGCACGGCGCGGCTCATGTCCGACGCCGGGCTCACGGTCACCAGCCTCTGCCGGGGCGGCTTCTTCACCGCCCTGGACCCGGCCGAACGCGCTCGCGCCCTGGACGACAACAGGATGGCGATCGACGAGGCGGCGGCCCTGTCCACCGACACCCTGGTCCTGGTCTCCGGCGGCCTGCCGCCCGGCAGCCGCGACCTCCTCGGGGCCCGGGAGCGGGTGGGCGACGCGCTGGCGGAACTGGCCCCGTACGCGGCCGCACGCAACGTACGCCTGGCGATCGAACCCCTGCATCCGATGTACGCGTCCGACCGCTGCGTGGTCTCCACCCTCGCCCAGGCCCTGGACCTCGCGGAACGGTTCCCGGCCGAGCGGGTCGGGGTGGTCGTCGACACCTACCACCTCTGGTGGGACGACGGGGCTCCGGCTCAGATCGCCCGCGCGGGCGCCGGTGGCCGCATCCACTCCTTTCAGCTGGCCGACTGGATCACCCCGCTCCCGGCGGGCGTCCTGCTCGGGCGGGGCCAGCTGGGCGACGGAAGCGTGGACTTCCGCGCGTTCCGTCGGTACGTGGAGGCCGCCGGCTTCGACGGGCCGATCGAGGTGGAGATCTTCAACGAGGCGCTGTGGGCCCGCGACGGGGCGGAGGCTCTGGCGGAAGTGGCGGACCGCTATGTACGACATGCCTGCTGAGAGCCCTGCGCCGCATCGTTGGTAAAGAGACGGCAAAGGGTTGCAACCTTTGCGTACCCTCCCGTGTCACACATGGCGTCGGGGCTTCCGGGGAGGGGTCCGGGGGGAACGGGAAGGCCCGACGGGAGGGGAAAACGAGGGGGGTCCGGCCGCGAGGCCGGGCCCCATTCGGCTTTTGCCGGGCCGAGACGTCGCCCGGAGAGGGTGGCTCCAGACGCGTGGCCGTGCGAACCGGTCCGACGGGTGCGATGTCGGCATCGTCCACCACCCGGCGTCACCAATGGCTGCGGAGCGGAGTCGCCCATGGGGCGGGCCTACGCCTCGGGCTCGCAAGAGGCCCTCTGCGTAAGCGAGTTGAGGAAACAATGCGTGGGGGAGGTGTATATCGTCGGCGAGTCCGGGTACATGCGGCAGCTAAGTCCTCGCAAATAAGTACGACAGGATCCTGTGAGTGTCAGATTCCATACCGTCGTTACCCGAGCACGACGCCTTCGTCGCGTACGCCGACAGGTACGGCCCTCGCCTGCTGCTGTGGGTCTGGGACAGGGCGGAAGGTGAGCTGGACCGCCATGTCTCCTGTGCCGGGTTCGGCTCCCTGCAGAGCATCCCCATGAGTGCGGTCAGGCTTCTCGTGGACCATCTGGCTGCCGAGGAACTGCTCCAGCCGGTCGGTGGACCGGGCCTGGCAACCGGCGCTCCGGTGGTGACCCTGCGGGCCGCCGGTGCGGACCGGGCACGCCGACTCCAGGTCCTGCGTGCGAACGCCGCCGAGCGCACGCGGCACGCGGCGCGGGCGGTACTGCACTGGACCCACGCCAACACGCACCGGCAGCCTCTGCGGATCAGTGGATTCCTCGACTCGCCGGACGTCTTCTTCCTCGGTGAGGCCCTCTCCCGGAGCGAGGTGGCCCGGGCCCTCACCTACCTGGCCGAAGAGGAACTGATCACCTGTCAGGGCCCGTTGTTCCACCACGACGTCGGTTCGCACGTGGCGCTCACCTCGCACGGCGTGGCGGCCGTGCTCAGCGGTGCCGCGGACATCGGCGCGTACATCGCACGTCAACGCGAGTACGGTCGGCCCACCCAGCACACCCATATCGCGGCCGGGACGATCGAGCACCTCACGCAGGGCGACTCCGACCACAGTGTGCGCACCACGATCGACCTGCACACCGCCTTCCCGCCGGCCGGACTGGCCCGGCTCATCGCGGAACTGGCGCCAGCGCTCGACCTCGATCCGGAGGAGCTCGCGTCCCTGTTGCACAGCGCGGATTCACTGGCAGGCGGCGGTCCCGACGACGAGCCGCCGCCCGACCGGCAGCGTGGCCTGATGGAAGGCATCCGGCGCAGGCTCGGTTCCGCTCCCGACACCGTCGGCCGGCAGCTCCTGCTGGACGCGGTCGGTCAGGCGCTGGGGAGGCTGCTCGGCGGCTGACGGTTCCCGGGTGCCCGGCGGGCCGGGGCAGACACGCGGAGAGGGACCCATCGGTACGAGGGACCCATGGGTACGAGGGACACGAGGAGACGCGGGAAGGGGGGCTCGCGCGGGCGGGCCGCGCAGGACGAAGAGGGGGGGCGGAACGGGGGGAGATGAGCGATGCGGACGTCTTTGTACGCACGGGATCCGATCTTGCGAGGATTGGTCCCCCGGCTGGTGGGCCTGGCGCCCGACCGGCGGGTACTGGTGCCCCAGGAGCACCGGGCCTACCTGCCGGTGACGCTGGTGTCCGGGCGCCACGGCATGGGCAGGACCGCGGTCCTCGACGCCCTGGACGAGTCCTACCGCGGGCGGATTCCGGTTGGCAGGGTCGATGCCACGCGCGTCGAACAGGCACGGCGGTCCGGCCCCGCGGCGGCCAACACCTCGGCTGTCGTCGAGATCCTGGAGCGGCTGGTGTGCGAGCTGGCGCCGACAGTCCCGGGAGCGGCGCGGATCCGCTTCTCCCGCCTGCTGCCTGGGCTGTTCGCCGTGTCCAGTTGGCACCGCGGCGATGAGGAGGAACAGAGGCTGGCCCGCGACCGGATCGCTCGTCTGCTCCTCGCCTGCGACCTGGAGAAGGGGACGGAGGAGGACGGCACCGGCTGGACCTACGACGTCAGTGAGCGGCTGGCGGACCCGCACCGGCGGCAGCACGATCTGGCCCCTGTCACCGAGGCCGTCGTCCAGCAGTACTTCGAGCGGCACACCCGGACCCGCGCCGAAAGATCTGTGCAGCGGTGGTACCACGAGCGTTCCAGCGGATCCGACGACGGCGAGACCGCCCTGATCCGGCTGAGCCTGCGCTTCCACCAAGGCGGCGACTTCCAGGACGCGGTCGAACGCACCCTGACCGCCGCCTTCCTCGAAGACCTCGCCGACGCCTACGGCCGGTGGCAGCGGGTGAACCGGGCCCCCCGGCCGCTGGTTCTGCTGGACAACGCGCACACGGCGGCCGGGCGGCGCGTTCTGGACCTGCTGCTCGACCACCGGGCCGTGCCCGGCTCCGACAGCATGGATCCCCTGGTCGTCGTGGCGACCACACTGGGCGGCGCCGAGGCACGCTATCCGGACGCGACGACCAAGGAGCTCCCCGAGCTCACCCACGCGTCCGGCTGGGAACGCGTGGTCGCCTCGTCGCCGTCGGCCGGAGTGCTCGTGACCCCGCTGACCCCGCTCAGCAGGGGGGACCTGCTGCTGATGCTCGACCCCGCCCGCGGGCCGCTGAACCGCCACCTCCCCTCGGCGCTGTACGCCCTCACCCAGGGGCACCCGCAGGGCAGCAGTCTGCTGTGCGAGGCGGTCGTCCGGGCAGGCGGTGAACACCCCGTCGAACCGGATGCCCTCCTCGACCTGCCCGCCGACGAGGGCCGGTCGGCGGGCGAGGTGCTGCTGGAGCGTTTGGTGCCGCAGCCCCAGTTGCGCGCCCATCTGGCACCACTCGCCCTGGCACGCGACCGGGTCGCCGCTCAGGTACTGACGGCCGTCGCCGTCCCGGTCGACGGCGGGCTCCCCGGCGCGGGGCTCCCCACCGTGGCCCGGTATCTGGAGGAGGAGCACTGGACGGACGGCGCCCAGGCCCCGGACGGTACCGACGGACCTGGTGGGAGCGGGTCCGCCGCGGAGCCCGGGTTCGTGGCCGACCCCTTCCTGCGGGCCCTGCTGATCCACGCGGCCCGCCGGGTCTGCGCCGCGGCCGAGCCGGGTCGCCGCTGGGCGGACCTGCACGGCCTGCTGCTCCAGCACCACAGGGAGCGCGGTGCCGGTCACGAGCCGGACGTCCTGCGGCACACGCTCGCGGTCGGGGACGCGGAACGGGTGGTGAGCACCCTGACGGAGTACTTCGACCTGTGGCGGGCGGAGCGTTGGCTGGAGATCCTGCCCTATGTCGCCTCCGCCCCGCACCCTCCGCGGGGGGAGTGGAGCGACCACCGGGTCGAGATCGCCCGGGGCGGTCACGATCACCGGCACACCGGGACCGACGACGTCCACCGCTCGGTCAACAGGCTGCTGCACGCGCTCTGGTACCTGTCCGAGACCTACGCGGAACCACTGGACGACCTGTGCGAGGACATCGGCTCCGAGCTGGCCTTCCTCTCGATGCGCCATCCGTCGGGCCGTGCGGTGCTCAACGAGGCGGCACGCTCCTGGCCGGCCGCCGTACGCGAGCGCCGGCCCTGTCCGACGTACCGACCCGAGTACGGACGCGGCCCTCTCCGCGGCGAGGAGTGAGAACTGTGCTGGACCGTTTCAGGAACCGGGCGCTGGGCCCGGGTGACAAGGTCATCGCCCTGGCTGTGGGAGTCCTCCTGCTCACGGCGGCGGTCTTCGCGACCCTACGGCTACTGCCGGAGAAGTGTGGCGACGGACTGGTGGCGGCCGGGGAGGAATGTGTCGGCGTCACCGCGGGGGTCCTGGACGGCGACCCCGGGCTGGACAGCCTGATCCGCGCTGTGGCGGACGAGAACGCCCGTGTCGAGAAGGGATGGGAGGACCCGGAGAACGGACAGGCCCGCATCCCCTTCGTGCGGATCGCCCTCATGATGCCGTTCACCTCGGATGCCACCAGCGCCATGAGTACGGCGCAGATCGCCCGAGCCCTGGCGGGCGCTCATGTGGCACAGCTCCGGTCCAACGCCCAGGCAGGGCCCCGGTACCAGCTGCTGCTGGCTGACGACGGGAAGGATCTCGACCACTGGGAGCCCGTCGTCGAGCGGCTCGCGCCGATGATCGACGACGCGTCACCGCTGGTCGGCGTGTTCGGCATGCCCAACAGCACCCCGGACACGCTCGCGGCCGCCGAGGCCCTTTCCGGGCACCGGATTCCGGTGATCGGCCCCATCCTCACGTCGACCACGATGCAGGCCGAGTACTTCTTCAAGACCTCACCGTCGAACTACCTCCTGGCGCAGGCGCTGGGCACGTACCTGGAGAAGCACCCGGGGAAGGGGGCCGGCTTCCTGGTGTCCGACCGCCGGGAGCGTGACAGCTACTCCGCCGACCTCAGGGACGTCTTCCTGGAGCACTTCGGCGAGGAGTACGGGCTGAAGCAGCGCCAGGCGTCCTATCTGGGAGTGATCGGCGACGACAAGGGCGTGCCCCAGCGTTTCGCCGACGCGGCCCGGAGCATCTGCCTGACCAAGGCGGACGCCGTCTTCTTCGCGGGCCGCGACCACGACCTGCCGCACCTGGTGAACCGGTTGGCGAACGAGCCCTCCTGCGACCACACCGAGCCGACGCGCATCCTCAAGGTGGGGATCGGCATGGACCCCGAGTCCACCGGGCCCGAGATCACCGAGCAGCTGCGGGACTCCCGGATCACCCTCGTCGGCGCGGCCTCGGTCGACACCTTGTCCTGGGAGGACACCACGCGGCTCGCGGCAGGCCCCCGGGGCTTCCTGAAGCACTTCGAGAAGCTGCGCAAGACGGTGCAGGACGATCCGGCATGGGGCGAGAAGCCCTTGGACGACGGCTACGCGGTCATGTACCACGACGCCTTCAGCGTGCTCGCCCAGGCCGCCGACCGGGCGTACGACGACATCAACGGCACCGAGAGGAAGAGGGAGGACGGAGACCGGCGGGGGAAGGACGGAGCAGTGGACCTGCCGAACCACGACGACGTGTACAACACCGTCATCAACATGAACATCCTGGGTACGGACACCGGTGCGAGCTGCGTCACCTGTGTGCGTGGAGCCAGCGGTACCTTCGGCTTCGACGACTCCCCCGACACCCGGAAGTGGGCGGTCTGCAAGCCCGTGCCCGTCATCGAGTATCCGGCGGGGGCCGCCGCCCGTAAGGGGACGGAGAAGGCCGACCGGGTCTACCGCACCCATGAGGAGATCTTCGACGGTTCCTGCCCCTGAACCGTCCAGGTCCCCACCGGGCGTTCAGGGCGGCAGGGCCGGGCAGGGGCGCAGTACCAGGCAGGGGATTCGGTGGCCGCGGCGGTCGCCGAGGGAACCGGGGCCCCGGCGGACGGACATGGGCAACGGCGTGCCGTCCGAGCGGCGGCCGCCAGGCCCGTCCGGGCGTGGCGATCAGCTCCGCAGCTCCGCGAGCCTGACCAGCGCGTCGGTGGCTGCTTCCCCTTCTCCGGGCCGGAGTCGGACCGCCGCCGCCTCCGCCAGCAGCTCCGCCGCCCGCTCCGCGTCTCCCATCCGCTGCGCGACGTCCCCGCGCAGGACGAGAAGCCGCAGCTTCTGCACCGGAGTCGGGTGCTCGTCCGTCAGCCCCAGCACCCGGTCGATGATCTTCGCCGCGCCCGGCAGGTCCTGCTTGGAGTCCGCGAAGAGGTCCGCCATGTGCAGTGCGCGGGCGAAGGTCTCCTTCGGTGCGGGCCGGTGGTTCTGGTCATCGCTGATCGGCTGCCCGATCCGGATCGTGTTCCCGGTCGGGTCGGTCATCAGGAACTGCCGCACCCCGTACGACATGTCCTTCAGCGGACCTATGCGCGGCAGCCCCCGCGTCGGGACGCGCCCGCAAGCCTGCTTGAGGCACGCCCGGAACGCCGTGTGCAGGCCGTCCACGTCATCGGTGAGGACGTAGCACCCGGAGTGGGAGGACGCCGGGTCGTAGTCCTTCATGCCGTACAGCTGGAGCTCGACCGATCCCCGCTCGACGACGGCGTACGCGTACGGGCTCTTCCGCAGGTACGTCGTCTCGAAGCCGAGGGCGGTGTAGAAGTCGACGGTGGTCTCGATCAGCGAGGTACGGCAGGGCAGCATCGGGACGGTCGTCTCGGTCATGCGAGCAGAGTAGTCAAAGTTGATTACCTGGAGCAAGAGGCATTCGGCGGCCGGTCGTCGCTCCTGCGTGTTTCCGCTTACCCGTGGGGCGGGATCGGCCGCCGGGGGCCTTCAGGGGTGAAAATTCCCCCCGCTCCGGCGTGTTCTCGCAGGTGAGGTGTTGCGACACAGGTCTAGACCGAACGGCCTCTCTACGCCCCTCCCCGCCCGTGCGTTACCCATGTCATGTTCATGGTATCCGGTAATCGGATGCCATGGACCTCTTCCCGTCAACGTGCCCGGAGGTGGCTATGCCCGCGTACCCTTCTCCGTCCCGCCGCGTCAAGAGATCCCGAAAGGCTCTGCCGGCCGCCGCTCTCGGCAGTGCCGTGGCGCTGCTCCTGACCGGCGCGGGCACGGCCGCCGCCGCGCCGCCCGACCCTGACAAGCCGATCCGGTCCGGACAGGCGTGGATGGGGGCGGGCGCCCGCATCGAGCAAGGCCCCGCGTCCTCGGCGGCGGGCGGGGTCACACCGATGGACACCAGCGGCGTCCAGGGCATCGACGTCTCCCACTGGCAGGGAGCGATCAACTGGGGCTCGGTGAAGGCCGCGGGCATCGACTTCGCCTACATGAAGGCCACCGAGGGAACCTCCTTCAAGGACAGCCGCTTCAACGCGAACTACACCGGCTCCTACAACGCCGGCCTGATCCGGGGCGCCTACCACTTCGCCCGCCCCGACGTCTCCGACGGGGCGACCCAGGCCAACTACTTCGCGAGCAGCGGCGGAGGGTGGTCCAGGGACGGCAAGACCCTCCCCGGTGTGCTGGACATCGAGCACAACCCGTACGGCGCCATGTGCTACGGCCTCTCCACGACCCGGATGCGCACGTGGATCAACGACTTCTACAACACGTACAAGGCCCGGACCACCCGCGACGTCGTCATCTACACGACGGCCGGCTGGTGGAGCACCTGCACCGGAAACTGGACCGCAATGGCCACCAAGTCGCCGCTCTGGGTGGCGCACTGGGGCACCAGCAGCCCGAACATCCCCAGCGGCTTCCCCACCTGGACGATCTGGCAGTACACGGCCACCGGCCGGGTCGGCGGGGTCTCCGGCGATGTGGACCGCAACAAGTTCAACGGCAGCTTCGCCAGGCTTCCGGCCCTCGCCAACAACTCGGCGTAGCGACTCCGTCCCTCTCGACGGCCGGATGGGTCCGTCAGCGACGCACCCGGTCGCACCGCGGCCGCCCCACTCGCCACCGTCCTTGCCGTCGCGCGTCCGCCGGCCCCCACACCAGGAGCTCGCCGTGAACCTTCCGCAGCCGTCCCGTCGCCACGTCCTCCTCGCCGGTGCCGGCGGCCTGGCGGCCGTTGCCCTCCCGAGCACGGCCCATGCCTTCGGCGCCGTCGAACCGGATATCGACAGCACGCTCCAATGGCAGGCCCGTTCACCCCGGAGCCCGGTGAACCTGGTGGGGAAGCGCCCGACCATGATCGTCGTGCACCACACGGTCAGCGACAACACCTCCGACGTCTCCCGCGCCCAGGCCCACCGCCACGCCCACTGGGTCCAGGACCTGCACATGGACAGGAACGGGTGGACCGACACCGGCTACCACTTCCTCGTCAGCCGGGGCGGCTGGATCACCGAGGGTCGCCACCGCAGCCTCAGCACACTGCGGAGCGGCAGCGACTTCGTCCTGGGCGCGCACACCTCCGGCCAGAACGGTGCGGGCATCGGGATCGCCAACGAAGGCGCGTACCACGACGGCGCCCAGCCGCCGCGGGCCCAGTGGGAGGTCCTGGTGACGCTCTGCGCGTACGTCTGCGAGCGGTACGCCATCGCACCGAGCCGCATCTACGGCCACAAGGACTTCGGCGACACGCTCTGTCCGGGCGTCCTGCACGACAGGCTGCCGCAACTGCGCAGCGAGGTCGCGGCGAGCATGGGCTGAGCGCGGGGCGCAGGCGAACAGACGGGGAGTCCGGCTTCCGGCCCCTCCACACACGCTACGACCGCCGCCACAGCGCCGACCTGGTCGGCCGCGTGATCGCGAGCAGGGCCAGGCCCGCCGCCAGGGCTCGAATCGGGCCACCCGGTCACCTCGCCGACCGGCTGACCACGTCGCCGCACCAGCCCCTACGTGGCCGCGGAGAGCTGTGCTCCGCGGACGCGGTGAGAGCCTCTCGTGCCGATCTCGGCCCGCCCCGGGCGAGTGCCAACCGGACAGCGACGCAGGGGCGTTGGCGGAAGATGTACCCCGAGACCGTCCTGCCGTAGAGGGTGGTCGGGAGTGCGACAAGGCGTGCACGGCCAGAGCTGCACGACCAGAGCTGCACGAGCTCGGTCGTTCACGGCCGAGAAGTTGACTGGGGCGCACTCCGCTGTGGTCCCCGCTCCGTGGCGTACTCGCGCAGCGTCTTGGCCGGGTCGTCCCCCAGGACATTCGCGAGGTGTCTCACGGCCCCGGACGAGGAGCAGGACCCCTTGTCGGACAGCCGGTTCTTGAAGAGCATGGAGATGAAGTACAGCGTGAGATCTTCGAACCGCCCGCTGTACTCCCACCGCTTCCACTCGTAGCGCCTGTTGAACTCGCAGCCCCAGTAACTGGTTCGGACCCAGCGGTAGCTGACGACGACGAAGAAGAAGTCGTAGCGCCATTTCGTCACCACACGCGTCTTACGGCAGGGACGCCAGGTACACCATCCCCAGTACCGCTCCTCGATCTCGACTTGCTCGGGCATGATTGCCGCCCTCCGGGTGGGGATACCTCCGGCGAAGCGGGTGCCCGGGACTGCGGCGTTTGCTGGTCAGCCGCGCTCGGAGACCCGCCAAACACACAGTTCGTCTTCTTCTTTCTACGCCGCCGCCGCCCGGCACCCGGCAACCGGACCGGACGGGAGCCTCGGGCGCCGGCGAGGGGCTCGCGCAGGCTTCCGTTCCGGCCAACCGGTGAGATGGTCTTCACCGTGGAACCTCGCGGCAGGCCAGGCCGCTGTAAACCTCTCTGCTCAACTCCTCGACCTGCGCGTCGAGACCTCGCCAATTCATGCGTCCCCCGCCGTTCGCGGTCGGAGCGCCAGGGGAGTTCCTGTCCTTCAGACGGGGAACTCGCCGCTCCCGATCGCGGTGACGAAGGAGGACCAGCCGTCGGCGGAGAAGACGACGGCGGGGCCGGCGGGGGCCTTGCTGTCGCGGACGGGGACGGAGGCGTGGCCGAGCGCGACCTCAAGGCACTCGCCCTGGTTCCCTCCGCTGTAGCTGGACTTGAACCAGCCCGTGAGGGTGGACGCGTCCACAACGCTCCGCCTACTGCTGACCATGTTCGTGCTCCTCCGCTGCGGCCCGCACGCGGGCCACCGACTCCTGGTGCGACAACGCATCGCCCAGAGCGAGATCGTAGGCCGTGCGGCTGGACGCCACCAAGCGCGGATCGTCCATCAAGTTGCCCGTCTGGAAGCCCTCGACGTACGCCACCGGCGCGGAGTCCGCGAAGCTCATCAGCGTCAACAGGCTCTGCTGGAGGGAGTGGGCTCCGGCCTCGAACGGCAACACGTGCAGCCGCAGTCGTCCCGCCTCGGCCATGTCCGCGATCTTCCGTAGTTGCCTGGCCATTACCTGCGGGCCGCCGACCCGCCGCCGCAGCACCGCCTCGTCCAGCAGGGTCCACATCACCGGATTCAGCGGACCGTCGAGAATGCGGGCGCGCTCTGTTCGAATGACAACGTCCTGGTCAACCTGCTCCCGGCGGTGGTTGGGACGGTACGCCTGGAACAGGGCCCGTGCGTAGGCATCCGTCTGCAACAGGCCGGGTACGAGCGTCAGCGCGAACTGCTGGATGAGCACTGCCTGCTGTTCCAACTCCGCCACAGCCGCGAAGTTTTCGTCGTACTTCGTCTCCAGGTCCTCAAGCCAACGCGCGAAGAACCCGTCCGTGCCCAGGGCCCGGTCGATCCGCTGCGCATCGTCCGGACTCGGCAGCCGCCGCCCCGCCTCGTAATGGCTGATGAGTGTCGGCGAGCAGACGACCTGTTCGGCCAGTGCCTCCTGCGTCATTCCGGCGGCCAGGCGTCGTAGCCGCAACTCGTCGCCGTACTTCTGCCGTGCCGTACGCGGCTTGCCATTCGCCTTCATCCGCACCCAACTCCTCGACCTGACCAGCGTGCTGTCATGCCCGACCCCCTAGAAGCGTAGCGACTAGCGACCTCACTCTGTGATGGGTTCGCTACACAAAGAAGCGAACCCTATTCGCCCGAGGATCAGAAAGAAGGCCCCCCCATGAACCGCGCCACCGCTCGGCCCCCGAACTCGCTGCCGCCATCCCCGCGCCTTCGCCGCGGTCTTGGAAGCGAGGCCGTCGCATGAGGGCGGTCGGTGGGCGGGACGTCTCCGTCGCGCGGCTGCTGCCGTGGACGGGTACGGGTGGCAAGCCCTGCTACGTCGTGGGGGACGGCACCGGTTACGTGTCGCGGAGGGCCGACGAGGTGGAGGACATCCAGCTCGACATGGCTTACGAGTTGCTCGGGCACGCCGACGGTCTGCTGGCAGGGCCCGGTGCCACCGCACCGCAAATCCACTTCCTCGCCAGTCGGTTGAGAGAGTCTCTGGAGCAGGTCCAGCGGATCGCGGAGAGCAGGGGCTCCCGATTGGAGGCGGCGCTCTCTCGGTTCGCGCCGCCCTAGTCCCAGTCTGAGCCTCAGTCGAACAGCGAGGTCAGCTCGTAGGTTCGGATCCGATGAAGGTGCTCGTGAGTCGGCGTATTCGGCGATGCGGAACAGTGAGGCGCGTGGTGAAGTCGTCGGTGTCGTGTGTGCCGAAGCTGTGCTGCTCCCCACACACGTGAGGATTGGCCCCAAAGGTCCGTGAGTTCACGAATGTCGACGCGCTGATCCCCGTGATCCGAACGGTGGTATATCGATGACGAGCGTTACCGGGGAGTGACTTGTGACGCCCAGGATCCGGTATCGGTCGAATGTCTCGCGGGCATCCGGGACGAATTCCGGTCGTCGAATACAGAGCACGCGCGCGTATGCACGAGCGCTCAGTGGTGACCCGAGATCGAACACCCGCCCCAGTCGCGGCATGCGGGCGACCTGTTGTCAAGTCATGTCAGATGAGTGGCCAATGTGTGGCGTGATGCCACTGTGACCCTTGAATCGCAAGTATGTCTACGCACATGATCTGTCGACTCCGAGCAACACCTGTCGGACGACTTGCAGCCCACCAAACCAGCCTAGGAGACATTTTGAGAGCCAAAAAGGTCATAGCTTCGACCGCGCTCCTGTTCGCTGCCCTGGCAATGACGCCCAGCACGGCTAACGCCGCCCTGAGCCAATGCAACTCGAACAACATGTGCCTGTGGGGAAACAACGACTTCGCTTGGCTGATCGGCGAACGCGGCCACGGCCAGAGCTCGTTCGCAAACCTGAGCGGCGAGAAGAACGACGAGATGGACTCCTGGGCCAACCGTTCTGCAAGCTACGATGGCTGCATGACTGAACACGCCAACGGCGGCGGGGACAAGCAGGGCATGCGCAGGGCCAGCAACGACAACAACGTCTCCCCCCTGAACAGCGACGAAGTGACGTCATTCCGAACCTCAGGCGGTTGTTGAGTTGATTAAGGCCGTAGATGCCACGATGATTCGGACCAGGGGGGTCTGCAAGGCCTATCGCTCCGAAGTGGAGACTGTGTGGGCCGCGCGGGATGTGGACTTCGAAGCACGACCGGGCGAGTTCGTGTGCATTTACGGCGCCAGCGGTTCGGGTAAGTCGACCCTGCTCAATCTGCTGGCAGGTCTGGATCTCGCCGACACCGGCGAGATCCAGGTCGGCGGCGTCGAAGTGGGGACCGCCGGTGATGAACAGCGAGCTGAGCTCAGGCTCCGCACTGTGGGCGTCGTGTTTCAGGACCACAACCTGATCCAGGAATTCACAGCGGCCGAGAACGTCTCCCTGCCCCTGGAAGCACTCGGCCTACCGACCGCACAAGCCCGCGCAGAAGCCCTGCGACAGCTGGCACGGGTCGGCCTTCCCGGCCTGGAAGACCGGTTTCCCTCACAGCTCTCCGGCGGGCAACGCCAGCGCGTAGGTGTGGCGCGCGCCCTGACCGGAAAGCGCGCGGTGCTCCTGGCGGACGAGCCGACCGGAGCGCTGGACTCCGCAGCCACCCAGGAACTGTTCACCTTGATCCGCACACTGTGCGACGAGGGCGTACTGGCCGTGATCTGCTCACACGATCCCCGCTGCCGGGACTACGCCGACACCGTCTACGAGGTCGTGGACGGCCGACTGGAGAGTCGTTCGTGAAGCCTCGATCCGCGGAGGCCGCTGCCGGACAGCAATCGCGCCTGGCCTTCCGGCTGGCACGGCGGCTGGGACGCTCGCGCGCTCTGATCCGCTCCACCCTGACGGTGTTCGTCGCCGCGGTCTTCGTCATGACGATGTTCATCGTGCTCAAGACGCTGTCCCTGTCCGGCGCGCAGGTCGCCGACCGTGACATGGGCCGGTTCGATGCGTCGGTGGGCTACGGCAGCATCCAGCTCCCGCCCGGGGACGACACATTCGTCCCCGAGCTGCGAGAGCGACTACAACAGGCAGGCATCACGGACACGTTGGTCATGCTCAGTGCCTTCGACGTCCAGCTCGACACCACGCCGGCACGCAACGTGACCATGTTCGAGGCCGACTGGAGCTCAAACCCCTACCCGCGTCGCTACGACCTTCAGTCCGGACGTTGGCCGACCGGTCCGGGCGAGGTCGTCGTCACCGAGCCCCACGACGTGCGGACAGCACCGGGAAAAGAGCTGACCGTGCTGGGAGACGTCCGCCTCAAGGTGGTCGGCACGGCCAACGACCGTAATGCCAGCACCACGAACCTGCTGGCAGGCCCTGGCACGTGGGCGGCGTTGGACGAGAACCTGGTCGAGGGTTTCCCCATCCTGGCCACCCAGCCCCTCCTCCTGTGGTCGGGTGCCGAACCCAAGAGCGGAATCACGGCGTTCAGCGCCGCAATCCGCAACTGGGAGAAGGAGCAGAACAGAAAGTCTGAAAGTGATATCGCCGTCGCCAACACGCTCTCCCTGCGGGAAGAGGGCAGCGGGGAGGGGTTCTGGATCGAGAAGACCCCAGCCGGCTACACGGTCCCGGCGCTCCTGGTGCCGCTGGGCGCCGTACTGCTGGTGTTCGGGCTGAACGACCGGCGCTTTCGGCGCACCGCGGGCTCCCTGACCTCCCTGGGCATATCCCGCCGTACCGCAGCAGCCGGCCTCACTCTCGCCACGCTGGCCTGGTCCCTTATCGCGGCGACCGCAGGAGCCGCAGCCGGTCTCGGCGTCGGCGCGGCCGCCCGCCTCCTCGTCTCCCGCCTGAGAGAGCGCCCGGCCGGTCCCATCGACGGACTCGCCGATCCCGCCCTCCGCCTGCTCATCCTGATCGTGCTCACCTCCCTGGTCGCAGGGCTGGCACTGGCACGCGACGATCGCCGCCACGCCTCTGCGCCGGCCAACCGTGACAAGACCGGCCGCTCCACGGACGAAGCAGCCACCACCAAGACGTCCCGTCGCATCCGGGATACCCGCCAGGTACTGGCAGTCCTAGCCTGGTGCGCCACAGCCGTCTACGCCGTCCGTGTCGACTCCCCGGCCATGGCCATGACGCTGACCGGCTTGGTGACTGTCGCTGTGCTGCTGGTCATCCCCGAGGCGTTCGCTCTGACGCTGAAGTTCATCCCCGAGAAGGGGCCCCGCTCCCGGCTCGCCCGCCGACAGCTGGCCGCCGACTCACGCCGTGCATCCGCCTCCCTTGCCGTACTCACGGTCCTCTTCGGAGCTTCCCTGGGATTCCTTGCCCTGCTGGACACGCTGCTGCGCACGGCTGACACGCAGAGGCACCCCGACGTGCTGTCCGGCCAGATCCTGCTGGCCGACAGCACCAGTGACCGTTTCGCCCCCACGAAGTCCGTACTGCGGGCCGCAGAGGCAACCGGCCTCCTGGATGGCCACCCCCGCCTCGAGGTGACTCCCGCTTACACCATGGACAGGAACAACGTCACCCGTTCGGCCACCCGGCCGGGCAGCGACACCATCTTCCTCACCGTGAAATCCCCTGCCGACGCCGAGCGCCTGCTCGGGCATTCCCTAGGCCGTGATCAGTTGGCCACCCTGACCGCAGGAGGCTTGCTCATCTGGTCCGATGCCCCGGGCGCCCCGGAAGGCACCTCCGCACGTACCAGCCTCGTCGTGCACCAGGACGACAAGACCCTTGGCCGCACCCCGGAACTCCCGATGGTCGCGGTGGACGCGGCACCGACCCAGTGGCGAGCCGGCAGCGACGGCATCATGCTTCGATCCACCGCGAGCGAGCTTCGGCTGCCCCTGCCCCCTCAGGGGCCGATCATGATCACCGGCCTTGCGGACACCCAGACCGAAGCCGTTCAGCAAGCCCTCATCACCTCCGGGCACGACGGACGTGCGGCACGGATCTACGTGCCCCCCGAGCCGGCCGTCGCACCGGCGGCGCTGCTCGCCACCGCGGTCGCGCTGGTAGTCCTCGTCCTGGCCACAGTACTGACGGCCATCCGCGGCCAAATTCGCACACTGCGCGGCTACATGGCCGGACTGACCGCCCTGGGGCTGCCCCCTGCCTGGACTCGGCGCATCCTGCTCTACCAGCAGGCAGCCCTCATAGCGGTCAGCACCCTGCTTGGTCTCATCATCGCCTTGCTGCCTACCGTGATCATCGCCAACCGGATCTCCGGCTTCGTCCTGAGCGTTCCCTGGGCACAGTTGGCCACTCTGCTCGCGGCCATTTACCTCGCGGCCCTCCTGGCCGCCACTCGTTCACTCCTCCGACTCCGGGCAGAAAGAGAAGGCTGATCGTTTCGCGTGTTGGCGGGATCTGCGTCAGTGACCACGAGGGTGTGGTTGAGACGCGAGGAACCGGCGCGCACAGCGCGCGAGGTGACGTCGCCGGCGAAACAGATGCTGAGGTTGAAGCTTCAGCTTCAAGAATCGAACCTGCGGAGGTAGAGACACTCACCAGGCCGCCCGCCGGGGCCGATACGTGCTCCGGGCCGGCAGACAGGTGTCGATGACCTCGGCGACAAGGGCGGCGCCGCGGCTGTTCTGGTGGATGTGGTCGGTCGTGAGCACGAGGCCTCGGCGCCTCGAGGCCGTGTCGAGGCCGCGGCGCAGCACTGCGTGCCGGAGGAGGGCGCCGGCGCCGGCTGCGGTCGTCTGTCGGGAACCCACGAAGGTCGAAGCCGACATACGAGCTGACGTACCGCTGCAAGGCGGGCGCCGGACGCGCATCGACACTGGTACCCGTATGGTCCTGCACCTTCGGCAGTGTACAAACCGGTGAGCCCGGCAAGTTGGCCGTCCGAAACAGCACGCGGGCAGTTCCGGGGCGAGTCCGGTGCACTGTTCGCGGCCGTCCCACGTGACCGGCCGCCCCGGGGGCTCCGAGGCAGCCTCCCGTACGGCAGCCAGTCGTTCGGCGGCGGGGCGCGGGCGCGGGCTCGTGCGAGGAGGAGGGGACAGGACCGCGCAGGGCGCTGCCTCGCCACCGGTACGCGTCCGGCGGCGAGGTCCGCGTCCACGCGGGCCAGGGTGTCGTTCAGGGCCATGCGCTCAAGACGGGGGTGGGGGAGGGGAACGTACGAGTGTGTTGTTCACCGGGCCGGGCCGCGTACCTCCTGCCGCCCGCTGCGCCCGCTCCGCCTCTCCTCCGCCCGGGGCTCCGGACCTGCCCCCGGCGCCATGAACAGCGTCGCCGCCAGCGCCAGGAGAAGCAGCCCCGCACAGACGTATCCGGAGACCTGGACGCCGACCGCCATCGCCTCGCGTGCCGCCTCTGCCGCCGATGCCGTACGCGGCTGCGCGGCGAGCGCCTTGATCGCCGATCCGGCGCTGTCCGTCACCACGCCCCCGAGCCGTTCCGCTTCGTCCGGTGCGACTCCGTCCCGGGTGAGCCGGTCGGTCGTTCCGGACGTCAATGTGCTGAAGAACAACGTGGTCAGAAGGGCGATACCGAGTGCCGACCCGAGCTCGCGGGCCGTGCTCTGGATGCCCGACGCCTGGCCTCCGCTGCGTTCCGGTACGTCCACGAGGACGATGTTGGTGACCTGTGCCGTGGCGAAGCCGACGCCGATCCCGTACACGAACAACGCGTGGGCGATGAGCCACCAGGAGCTGTCCGTCGACGCGATCAGGGCCAGCATCGTCAGCCCGGCGGCCTCCAGGACCAGACCGATCCGGACCTGTGCGAGCGCGGGCACGGTCGCCGCCATCGGGAAGCTCGCCCCGGAGGCGGCGAAGCTGCCCGCGGCCAGGGCGACGAGGGCCAGGCCCGCCTCGAACGCGCTGTAGCCGAGGGCGAACTGCAGCCAGAGCGGCAGCACCGCGATGATGCCGAACTCGCCGAGACCGACCATCAGCGTCACGAAATTGCCGTTGCGGAACGAGTGGATGGAGAACAGCCGCACATCCATCAGCGGCTCGTCGCCCGCCCGGCTCAGCACGGCCTGCCTGCGCCAGAACACACCCAGGGCCAGGACGGACAGGAGCAGGGCGACGAACACGGGCGAGAGCCCGCCGCTCCAGGAGAAGCCCCCGGCCTCCAGTGGTTTCGTCGTCATCAGCCAGCCGTACGTGCGCCCCTCGATCAGGATGAAGGCGAGCAGGCCCAGGCCCGCCGCCGACAGCACCGCGCCGACGCCGTCGACCCGGCCCCGGGTGCGGGGCGACGCGTCCAGGTACCGGAGCACCCCCACCACGATGAGGGCGACCAGCGGGATGTGTGACGGGGCCCGGGGCCGCGAACCGCACTGTCAGCGCCAACCGGTAGCGTCGGGTCATGTCCAACATGGCCGTCCTCGAAGGTGTCCTGGAGCGGATCACCTACGCCAACGAGGAGAACGGGTACACGGTCGCCCGCGTCGACACCGGGCGCGGGGCGGGCGACCTCCTCACCGTGGTCGGTGCGCTGCTCGGCGCGCAGGTCGGTGAGTCGCTGCGGATGGAGGGCCGTTGGGGCTCGCACTCGCAGTACGGCAAGCAGTTCACCGTGGAGAACTACACAACTTTGCTGCCCGCCACGATCCAGGGCATCCGCCGCTACCTCGGCTCCGGACTGATCAAGGGGATCGGGCCGGTGATGGCCGACCGGATCACCACCCACTTCGGCGTCGACACCCTCGACGTCATCGAGCAGGAGCCGAAGCGGCTCGTCGAGGTCCCCGGCCTGGGCCCCAAGCGCACGAAGATGATCGCGGCCGCCTGGGAGGAACAGAAGGCGATCAAGGAGGTCATGGTCTTCCTCCAGGGCGTCGGCGTCTCCACCTCCATCGCCGTCCGCATCTACAAGAAGTACGAGGACGCCTCGATCTCCGTCGTGAAGAACCAGCCCTACCGGCTGGCCGCCGACGTCTGGGGCATCGGGTTCCTCACCGCCGACAAGATCGCCCAGGCCGTCGGTATTCCGCACGACAGCCCCGAGCGGGTCAAGGCGGGTCTGCAGTACGCCCTCTCCCAGTCCTCCGACCAGGGGCACTGCTACCTCCCCGAGGAACGGCTCATCGCGGACGGCGTCAAGCTGCTCCAGGTCGACACCGGGCTGGTCATCGAGTGCCTGGCCGAGCTGGCCGCCGATCCGGAGGGCGTCGTACGGGAGAAAGTGCCGTCCGCCGAGGGCGGCGAACCGATCACCGCTGTCTACCTGGTCCCCTTCCACCGGGCCGAGCTGTCCCTCGCCGGGCAGGTGCGGCGGCTGCTGCGGACGGGGGAGGACCGGATGCCGGCCTTCCAGAACGTGGACTGGGAGAAGGCCCTGGCCTGGCTCGCCACCCGTACGGGGGCCTCGCTCGCGCCCGAGCAGGAGGAGGCCGTACGGCTCGCGCTCAGCCGGAAGGTGGCCGTCCTGACCGGCGGACCCGGCTGCGGGAAGTCGTTCACCGTCCGGTCCATCGTCGAGCTGGCCCGGGCGAAGCGGGCGAAGGTCGTGCTGGCCGCGCCCACGGGCCGCGCCGCCAAGCGCCTCGCCGAGCTGACCGGGGCCGAGGCGTCCACCGTGCACCGGCTCCTGGAGCTGAGGCCGGGCGGGGACGCCGCGTACGACCGGGATCGTCCGCTGGACGCGGATCTGGTCGTCGTGGACGAGGCCTCGATGCTCGATCTGCTGCTCGCCAACAAGCTCGTGAAGGCGGTGGCACCCGGTGCCCACCTCCTCCTCGTGGGTGACGTCGACCAACTGCCCTCGGTCGGCGCGGGGGAGGTGCTGAGCGACCTGCTCGCGGAGGGAAGTCCCGTCCCCGCTGTCCGGCTCACCCGGATCTTCCGCCAGGCCCAGCAGTCCGGAGTCGTGAGGAACGCGCACCGGATCAACGCGGGACAGCCCCCGCTCACCGAAGGGCTGAGCGACTTCTTCCTCTTCGTGGAGGACGAGACGGAGGACGCGGGCAAGCTCGCCGTCGATGTGGCGGCCCGCCGTATTCCGGCCAAGTTCGGCCTCAATCCACGTCGCGACGTGCAGGTCCTCGCCCCGATGCACCGGGGGCCCGCCGGTGCGGGGCACCTGAACGGGCTGCTCCAGCAGGCCATCACCCCGGGCCGTCCCGACCTCCCCGAGAAGCGGTTCGGCGGCCGGGTCTTCCGGGTCGGCGACAAGGTCACCCAGATCCGCAACAACTACGACAAGGGCGAGAACGGCGTCTTCAACGGCACGGTCGGCGTCGTCACCGGCCTGGACGTGGACGAACAGAAGCTCACCGTCCGCACCGACGAGGACGAGGAGATCGGCTACGACTTCGACGAGCTGGACGAACTGGCCCACGCGTACGCCATGACGATCCACCGCTCCCAGGGCAGCGAGTATCCGGCCGTCGTCATCCCCGTCACCACCAGCGCCTGGATGATGCTCCAGCGCAACCTGCTCTACACGGCCGTGACGAGGGCCAAGAAGCTCGTCGTCCTGGTCGGGTCCCGTAAGGCGATCGGCCAGGCGGTCCGCACGGTTTCCGCAGGCAGGCGCTGCACGGCACTGGATTTCCGGCTCCGGGGCGGCTCGGGCGAAGACTTCGTGTGACCCCTGCACAAAAATGATCGATCAAATCGGTGGGAAACATCACGGAGGTCTTCCGGAACCGCAGTCAAGGGGGCAGGATGAGTAAGTTGGCGGCACTCAGTGCCGTCAGTAGGTCCAATGGACGACCCCGAGTGCACTCTCCTGAGCCGAATGGGGGAGGGTGGAAGACAGTCAGGGCACCTCGAAGAAGAGGCACTACGTCGGTGAGGGATGACGTGAGCGAGCACACCAACAACGCTGTAGTACTGCGGTACGGCGATGACGAGTACACCTATCCGGTGATCGACAGCACCGTCGGCGACAAGGGCTTCGACATCGGGAAGCTCCGGGCCAATACCGGCCTGGTGACGCTGGACAGCGGATACGGCAACACCGCCGCCTATAAATCCGCCATCACGTACCTCGACGGTGAGCAGGGCATTCTGCGCTACCGCGGATACCCGATCGAGCAGCTCGCCGAGCGCTCGTCGTTCCTCGAGGTCGGGTACACGCTGATCAACGGCGACCTGCCGAAGGTCGACGAGCTGGCGGCCTTCAGGAACGAGATCACCCAGCACACGCTGCTGCACGAGGACGTCAAGCGGTTCTTCGACGGCTTCCCGCGCGACGCCCACCCGATGGCCATGCTGTCCTCGGTCGTCAGCGCGCTGTCCACGTTCTACCAGGACAGCCACAACCCGTTCGACGAGGAGCAGCGCCACCTCTCGACGATCCGCCTGCTGGCGAAGCTGCCGACGATCGCGGCGTACGCCTACAAGAAGTCGATCGGGCACCCCTTCGTCTACCCGCGCAACGACCTCGGGTACGTCGAGAACTTCCTGCGCATGACCTTCTCGGTCCCCGCCCAGGAGTACGTGCCGGACCCGGTCGTCGTCTCGGCGCTGGACAAGCTGCTCATCCTGCACGCGGACCACGAGCAGAACTGTTCGACCTCCACCGTGCGTCTGGTCGGCTCCTCGCAGGCGAACATGTTCGCCTCGATCTCCGCCGGCATCTCGGCGCTGTGGGGCCCCCTGCACGGTGGCGCCAACCAGTCCGTGCTGGAGATGCTGGAAGGCATCCAGGCCAACGGCGGCGACGTCGACTCCTTCATCCGCAAGGTGAAGAACAAGGAGGACGGCGTCCGCCTGATGGGCTTCGGCCACCGGGTGTACAAGTCCTTCGACCCGCGCGCCAAGATCATCAAGGCTGCCGCCCACGACGTGCTGTCCGCGCTCGGCAAGTCCGACGAGCTGCTCGACATCGCGCTCAAGCTGGAGGAGCACGCGCTCTCCGACGAGTACTTCGTCTCGCGCAACCTCTACCCCAACGTGGACTTCTACACCGGTCTGATCTACCGGGCCATGGGCTTCCCGACCGAGATGTTCACCGTGCTCTTCGCACTCGGCCGCCTTCCCGGCTGGATCGCCCAGTGGCACGAGATGATCAAGGAGCCCGGTTCCCGGATCGGCCGCCCGCGTCAGATCTACACCGGCGAGGTCCTGCGCGACTTCGTCCCGGTCGAGGGCCGCTGACCCGGACCTCGTACCGCGGGGTCCCGCACCGCCGGATCCTGCACCGCCCGTAGTGCCCGGCCTCTTCGGCCGACTGCCTTCGCCCCGCGTACCGCGCTTCGCACAGAGCGCGGTGTCCGGGGCGATTCGGCGTTCCGGGGGCTGAGGCGGGAGCGTTCCAGGGAGCGGGAGAGGGGGAGGGCTGGAAGGGAGAAGCGCCCCGCCGCCGATCCCCCCACGGGTCGACGGTCGGGGCGTTTCCCATATCCCGGAGCGGATTCCCCCCACGGGATCCGGCCGGGCGTCTGCGGGGAGCCGAAGCTCCCGTGTTCTGTTGTGTTCCCTTGTGCTGCGATCTGCCGGGGTACGTACGCACGGGAGGGCCGCTCAAAGCTCCCCGGTGCACGTGCCCCGGCCAAACGCTTGCCACAGGAGCGTCCCCCAAGACACTCCATCGGACGTCCCCCAAGACATCCTTGGCATCGCACTCTAAGACTCGCGAACCCACCGGATGGTTACCCTGAAGCCGGTGTGATCTAAATCTCTTTGTGGAAGTTACGTGAAGGCACGCAACCGTAGGCTGTTCGTGACGACGAACACGGACGAAAACGCCATGGCGGCTCCCGCGATCATTGGGTTGAGCAGGCCACTTGCAGCCAGGGGCAAGGCCGCGACGTTGTACCCGAAGGCCCAGAAGAGGTTGCCCCTGATGGTGGCCAGCGTACGCCTGGAGAGGCGGATCGCGTCAGCGGTCACCTTGAGATCTCCACGAACCAGCGTGAGGTCGCTCGCCTCGATCGCCGCATCCGTCCCGGTGCCCATCGCCAGCCCCAGGTCTGCCGTGGCCAGCGCGGCCGCGTCGTTGACCCCGTCGCCGACCATGGCGACGACCCTTCCCTCGGCCTGAAGGCGCTTCACGGCGTTCACCTTGTCCTCGGGCAGCACCTCCGCGTGGACCTCGTCGATGCCCACCTCACGCGCCACGGCCTCCGCCACCGCCCGGTTGTCGCCGGTCAGCAGGACGGGCCGCAGCCCCAGGGCGCGCAGCTCGGCCACGGCGGCCGCACTGCTGTCCTTGACCGCGTCCGCCACACCGAGCACGCCCCGGGCCTCCCCGTCCCAGGCCACGGCGACCGCCGTACGGCCCTGCTCCCCGGCCTCCGCCAGGGCCTTCGACAACTCGGGCGGGAGGGGGATCGCCGCGTCGGCGAGGAGTTGTTCCCGTCCGACGAGGACGGCGTGGCCTTCGACGGTGCCCTGGACGCCGAGTCCGGGGATGTTCTGGAAGTCCTCGGGGGTGGGGAGGGGGCCGGTGATGTCGGTCGCGGCGGCGGCGACGGCTTGGGCGATGGGGTGTTCGGAGGCGTTCTCCAGTGCTCCGGCGAGGCGGAGGACTTCGGTGGGGGTGGTGGTGGGGGTGGTGTGGGTGGTCTGGAGGGTCATGCGGCCGGTGGTGACGGTGCCGGTCTTGTCGAGGACGATGGTGTCGGCGCGGCGGGTGGTTTCGAGGACTTCGGGGCCCTTGATGAGGATGCCGAGCTGTGCGCCGCGTCCGGTGCCGACCATGAGGGCGGTGGGGGTGGCGAGGCCGAGGGCGCAGGGGCAGGCGATGATGAGGACGGCGACGGCCGCGGTGAAGGCTGCGGTGAGTCCGGCGTCGTTGCCGAGCCAGAAGCCGAGGGTGGCGAGGGCGAGGGCGATGACGATGGGGACGAAGACGGCGCTGATGCGGTCGGCGAGGCGTTGTGCGGAGGCCTTTCCGTTCTGGGCGTCTTCGACGAGGCGGGCCATGCGGGCGAGTTGGGTGTCGGTGCCGACGCGGGTGGCTTCGACGACGAGGCGGCCGCCGGCGTTGAGGGTGGCTCCGGTGACGGTGTCGCCGACGCCGACCTCGACGGGGACGGACTCGCCGGTGAGCATCGAGGCGTCCACGGCGGAGGCGCCCTCGACCACGGTCCCGTCCGTGGCGATCTTCTC
>NZ_NEUE01000106.1 GCF_002910905.1 Streptomyces sp. SM11
TCCCCGTCCCCGTCCGAATCCCCCTCCGAGCTCCCCTCAGCTATTCGGTTTGGCTGACACTGAAACGCCGTAGTACAGTCTGCGACGTGCCCAACAGCACCGGTCAGGGCTTGACCGTTCCAAGACCCCAGCGGTCGAAGAAGAAGCGGAACCCGCAGGGGGAAGCAGAGTCACATGCTTCTTACGTCCTCTGGGACGACAGACGCAGAAGCAGCAATACCAGCTGTTATGCCCTCATCGTCTAGTGGCCCAGGACGCCGCCCTTTCAAGGCGGTAGCACGGGTTCGAATCCCGTTGGGGGCACGCAACACCCTGCGCGGCATGCGAGTCGCGCAACAGCTTGGTCCTGTGGAGCAGTTTGGAGTGCTCGCCACCCTGTCAAGGTGGAGGCCGCGGGTTCAAATCCCGTCAGGACCGCTGAGATTCCTCGTGAATCTCGTGGCTGGGTAGCTCAGTTGGTACGAGCGATCGCCTGAAAAGCGATAGGTCGCCGGTTCGATCCCGGCCCCAGCCACCGCTCGAAGGCCCCGTCCACCGGACGGGGCCTTCGCCGTGTCACACCTTCTCGGTCTCCTCGGTCCGCTCCGCCGGTACGTCCGCGTCGCGCCGGCGCCAGGCCCGTACCCCCAGGACCAGCAGCGCCACGAGCACCACCGCCCCCAGCAGCACCCCGTCCGGCACCTGTTCGCCCAGGTTCTGCGCCCACTGCTCGACCGCGAACGAGTCGTCGACCCCCAGCAGGCCGGGCAGCGCGGTCGTCCCGTCGTACACGAGGAACAGCACGCCGAGCCCGATGAAGAACAGTCCCGACAGCAGCGACGTGGTGTGCAGCTCGAACCGGCCGAGCCGGACGGCCCGGCCGCGCAGCCAGGCCCGGCGGCCGAGGTCGAAACGCTCCCAGAGCAGGGCGAGCACGAAGAGCGGTACGGCCATCCCGAGCGCGTAGACCGCCAGCAGCAGCCCGCCGTAGACCGGGCTGCCGCTGACCGCCGCGACGGTCAGGACGCTGCCGAGGATCGGGCCCGCGCAGAATCCGGCCAGGCCGTAGACCGCGCCCAGGGCGTAGACGGAGAACGCGGTGGTGGGGCGGATCCGGCCGCTGAGCGCCGCGATCCGCCGCGACGCGAAGCCGAGGCCGACGATCTGCGCGACGCCGAGCCCGATGATCAGCCAGCCCGCGCCCGTGACGAGGGCGTCGCGGTGGCCGTAGAACAGCCGCCCGGCGTACGAACCCGCCGCGCCGAGCGGCACGAGGGTCGTGGCGAGCCCGGCGTAGAAGATGCCGGTACGGGCCAGCAGCCGGGAGGCGGAGTCGATGGAGTACGCGAAGAAGGCCGGCAGCAGCAGCGCGCTGCACGGGCTGACCAGGGCGAGCAGCCCGCCGAGGAAGGCCGCGAAGTAGCCGATGTCCGCCGTCACTTGTCGGAGTCCCCGGAGCCGTCGCCGGCGTCGCCGGTGTCCTTGCCGGCGGCCTTCGCCTGCTCGGCGGCGGCCTCGATGGCCTGCGTGAACGTCTCGTCCGGCTGGGCTCCCGCGATCGGGCGGCCGTTGATCAGGAACGACGGGGTGGAGGTCGCGCCGATCCCGTAGGCCTGCTCCTGGTCCTTCGCGACGGCGTCCCGGGCGGGCTTGCCGTCGAGGTCCTTCATGAACCGGCCCAGGTCCTTCACCCCTGCCTCCTCGGCGAGCGCCTTGACCCGGTCCTTGCCGAAGCCCTTCTCCTTCGCCCCCTCGGCGTAGGCGGCGCTGTGGAACTCCCAGAAGCGGTCCTGCTGCCCGGCGGCCCAGGCGCCGCGCGCGGCGTTCTCGGACTCCTCGCCGAAGATCGGGAAGTTGCGCCACTCGATGCGCAGCGTGCCGTCCTTCACGTACTTCTCGATCAGCTCCGGCTCGGTGTCCCGGGCGAACTTGCCGCAGTAGCCGCACTTGAAGTCGGCGTACTCGATCAGGACGACCGGGGCGTCCGCGCGGCCGGTGGCCAGCTTGTCGTCCGCGTCCCGGCGGGCGAGCTTCGCCAGCTCCGGGTAGACACCCTCGTTCGGGTCGGCGGAGACCTCGGCGGCCGGGGCGGAGGAGGTGTCGGGGGCGGTGTCGTCGGGGGCGGTGGCCCGGTAGGAGGCGAAGCCGAGGAGACCGGCGGCGACGACGATCGCGGCGCCGTAGGCGAGGGGCTTCCTCGATCCGGGCGTGGACTTCTTGGGCGTGGACTTCTTGGGCGTGGGCATGCGGCACTCCGGGCTGGTGATGCGGGAGGAGAGGGGAAGGGCGCGGGGCGGGCGGGAGCCCGCCTACACCCGAAGCACGGAGAGTTCCACGGGGGTCGGTGTGCACGGGTCCGGGGCCCGGGCCCGCATTCCCGGCGGCGGCTCGGCCGGCGG
>NZ_NEUE01000107.1 GCF_002910905.1 Streptomyces sp. SM11
GATGTTGCCGGGAACGAGGAAGTGCCCTGTGACCTGCGATGATGGGAGTTCTCTACGCTTCCAGCACGCACGACCAACAGGGCACTTCTGAGATGCAATCTTCCCATGCCGCGGCGAAGGTCTCCGCACGGTTCGATGATCCGAATCTGATCGCGTACGGCGGGCTCGCGCCGCTGGTGCGCCTGGCCGAGCGGTGCGGCCTGCCCGGCCTGGTCAGCGAGCTGATGCGGCTGCCGGCCTCGAAGAACGGCACCGGTTCCTTCCCGGCCGCCAAGGCGATGGCCCTCATCGCGGGCATGGCCGCGGGCGCGGACAGTATCGACGACATGGACCGGCTGCGGCACGGCGCGATGCGGCGCCTGTTCACCGGGGTCCGCGCCCCGTCGACCCTCGGCAGCTTCCTGCGGTCCTTCACCCACGGGCACGTGAAGCAACTACATGCCGTCGCCCGCCGGTTCCTGCCTCGCCTGGCCGCGCACACCCCGCTACTTGCCGGCGCCGACACGGTTGCCTACCTCGATCTGGACGACACCATCAAGCCGGTCCACGGCTATGCCAAGCAAGGTGTCGGCTACGGCTACAACAAGGTCAAGGGCCTGAACGCGCTGATCGCGACGCTGTCCACGCCGCTGGCCGCCCCGGTCATCGCCGCAACCAGGCTGCGCCGGGGCAGCGTCAACTCGGTGCGCGGAGCAGGATCGTTCGCCGCCGAGGCGGTCCGCACCGCCCGCGCGTCCGGTGCGACCGGGATGCTGACCGTGCGGGCGGATGCGGCCTACTACGCCGCCGAGGTGGTCGCCGCCTGCCGGGCGCTCGGCGCCCGCTTCTCGGTCACGGTGCGGATGAACGCCTCCGTCAAGCAGGCCATCGCCGCTATCGACGAGATGGCCTGGACGCCGATCAAGTACCCCAAGGCGGTGTGGGACAGCGAGGAGGAACGCTGGATATCGGACGCCGAGATCGCCGAGATCGAGTACACCGCCTTCACCTCGAAACCGAAGAAGCAGCAGGTCACCGCCCGTCTCATCGTGCGACGCGTCAAGCGCCTGAACCCCGCCACCGTGCCCGGGGGCCAGGGCGAGCTGTTCACCGCCTGGCGCTACCATGCCGCGTTCACCGACAGCACGCTGCCGCTCATCGACGCCGAGCGTGACCACCGGCGCCACGCGATCGTGGAACAGGTGATCTCCGAGCTGAAGAACGGCCCGTTCGCACACGCCCCCTCGAGCAGCTTCCAGGCGAACGCCGCCTGGCTCGCACTGGCTGCCCTCGCCTTCAACCTGACCCGCGCCTGCGGAACGCTCGCCGGCACCTTCCACGCCCGCGCGACGTGCGCGACCATCCGCGATCACCTGATCAACGTGCCCGCCCGGCTGGCCCGTTCAGCCCGCCGGCTCACCCTGCACCTGCCCGAACGCTGGCCCTGGCACGACGCCTTCGAAGCCCTCTTCCACGCCGTGAACACCCCGCCCCAACCGTTCTGACCAGGCCGTATCCGACCCGCCCGCCAGGGCCCGAGAGCTGTGGACATGTGGAAAAGCTGGGCACACCAGCGGCCACCCCATGCCCGCCGCCAGACGCATCGCCTCGATCACCGAAAACGATCACTCACGAAACGAGCCGGTGGATCCGGGCTGAGCGGTGACGCGGTTCCGGCCGCCACCGCGCGGGCGGCGGCCGGAGGGGCCGGTCAGCTCGCCGTTTCCGCCAGCAGCTTCTCGTAGCCGACCAGGCGTACGCAGGCCGTGACGCCGGCGATGGCCTGCTCCAGCTCCTCGGGGGTGGGGAAGCTGGGGGCGATCCGGATCACCGCGTCGCCCGGGTCCTGGCCGTGGGGGTGGGTGGCGCCCGCGGGCGTGAGGACGATGCCCGCCTCGGCGGCGCGGCGCACCACCTCGCGGGCGCAGCCGTCGAGCACCTTCAGGGTGATGAAGTACCCGCCCTTGGGGTCCGTCCAGGTGGCGAGTCCCGTACCGCCCAGTTCGGCTTCGAGGATACGCAGAACGGCGTCGAACTTGGGGCGGAGCTTGGCCCGGTGGAGATCCATGTGGGCGTGCACGCCCGCCTCGTCCTTGAGGAACAGCGTGTGGCGCAGCTGGTTCACCTTGTCCGGGCCGATGGTGCGCTTGGCGGCGTTGGCCAGCAGCCAGGTGACGTTGTCGGGCGAGGAGCCGAAGAAGCCGACGCCGCTTCCGGCGAAGGTGATCTTGGAGGTGGATCCGAAGACGAAGGCCCGGTCGGGGTGGCCGGCCCCGGCGCAGGCGGCGAGCAGGTCGGCGATCTCCACGCGCTCGTCGGTCAGGTGGTGGACCGCGTAGGCGTTGTCCCAGAAGATCCTGAAGTCCGGGGCGGCGGTGGACATGGCTGCGAGCCGGGCGACGACCTCGTCGCTGTAGGTGACCCCGTCCGGGTTGCTGTACTTCGGGACGCACCAGATGCCCTTGATCGAGGCGTCCCCGGCCACGAGCCGTTCCACGGTCTCCATGTCCGGGCCCTCGTCGGTCATGGGGACCGGGATCATCTCGATGCCGAGGCGTTCGCACACACCGAAGTGCCGGTCGTACCCGGGAACGGGACACAGGAAGGCGATGCGCTCCTCGTCCACCCAGCGGGACGTGGCTCCCGGCATCACGCTCAGCATCGCGTGCACCAGGCTGTCGTGCATCAGCTCCAGGCTGGAGTTGCCCGCGGCCACCAGCTGCTCGACGGGCACCTGGAGCGGGCCGCTGAAGATCTCCCGCAGCTCCCGCAGCCCGTGGAGACCGCCGTAGTTGCGGGTGTCCACGGCCTCCGCGCTGCGATACGTCCCGCCCGGCAGGGCGAGCAGCGGCGCGGAGAGGTCGAGCTGGTCCCCGGACGGCTTCCCGCGGGTGAGGTCGAGGGAGAGGCCTCGCGTCACGAGCTCGGTGTAGTCCCGCTGCGCGCGGTCTCGGTGGGCGACCAGGGCATCGGGGCTGGACTCGATGGGATGGATGGGTATCTCCTTCGAACACGCGGCGGACGGAAACATGACGTCGCCAGCACCCTACAAAGGCGCGGCGAGGGCCCGTCCCGCCGGTGGCCGCCCTCTGCCGGGCGGGGGCCGGGGCAGTCCAGCGTCCCCGTCGGGCGACCCGCCCCGACTCGCCGCGCGAGGTGCCGAGTTGGCCCCTGAATACGGTTGCCCGGGATCAGGCCGTGACGTAGCTTCCCGCTGGGCCACGGGTGGTCTGGACCAAGGCTCGCGGCATCGGGCTCGCCGCTGGGACGGCGGTGCGGTGCCCGGCCCGCGGTCCCACGACGACCTCGCCGATCTATCGCAACGGGAACCGATTACCGTGGAACAAGCCTCCGTCCACCGCCGTGCGACACCCTGCCGGGCATCTTCTCCCGGCGGTACGCGGCAGCCACGCTGACCTTCGCCACGGTGATGTTCCTGACCGGCTTCGCCGCTTTGGCCGTGGTGCCCACGCTGCCGACAGCGGCCGAGGACCTGGACGGGGTGCCCCTGTTCCCCATGGTGGCGGGCAGTTTCGTGGCCGCCAGTCTGCTCGGCGGCGTGCTGGGCGGGCACTGGGCGGACCGCTCCGGCGCTCGGCGGCCGCTGGACCTGGGCATGATCCTCTCCGTGGTGACGCTGCTGGTGTCGGCGTCCAGCGTCTCGATCTGGCAGTTGGTGGCCGGCCGCTTCGTCGACGGTCTGGCGGCCGGGATGGTGGCGGTGTCCGTGACGACCGCCATCGGCCAGTCGTATCCGGAGTATCTGCGGCCCCGGATGCTCGCGATGATGAGCGCGAGCTGGATCATTCCGTCGCTGGTCGGACCGCCGATCGCCGGGGTGGTCACCGAGGTGTGGTCCTGGCGGGCGGTCTTCTACGGTCTGGCCGTGCTGACGGCACTGCCCGCGATCGCCCTCGTCGCGGTGCTCCGCCGGGCCCCCGCCGGCGGCGGGGACCAGGCCGCCGCCCCGCCCGACGACCTCCCGCCCGCCGAGGAACGCGCCTCCCGGCCACCGCTGGTGATCGCGGCGCTGCTCAGTCTGGGCGCGGCGCTCGGTCAGTACGGCGTCTCCGGGTGGGACGCGCGCCATCTGCTGTTCGTCGTCGGCGGCCTCGTGCTCCTGGTGGCCTTCGCGCCCCGCCTGCTGCCGCAGGGCACCTGGCGCAGTGCCCGCGGCCTGCCCACCGCGGTGCTGTTGCGCGGGCTGGCGTCCGGCACGTACTTCACCGTGGAGGCGCTGGTTCCGTTGATGCTGATCGCCGAGCGGCGGGTGGCAGCGGTGACGGTCGGCGTGGCCTTCACCGCCTCCGCCGTGCTGTGGGCGGGCGCGTCGTGGGTGCAGGGGAAGCTCCTCCAGGACGTCGCCCGGCATCGGCTCGTCACGGTCGGCGCCCTGATCATGGAGGCGTCCGTCGCCTTCGCCGTGGTAGGCAGCTTCTCCGGCGTGTCCCCGCTGCTCGCCATGGCGGCCATGCCGCTGGCGGCGGTCGGGATGGGGATGCTCGCCCCCTGTGTCACGGTGCTCTCGCTCTCGCACAGCGCACCGGACCGGCTGGGCCACACCACCAGCGCCATGCAGACCAACTTGACATCCTCCCCCTCCTGAAGGAGGGGGATTCCTACGGCTCGCGCCGTGGGGTTTTCTGCTTCGTCGCCGACTGCCCACCCGGAGAACTCCGTTGAGGTCTTACACCGGCTCCACAGACTGTCACCGAGAGCCCCTCGGCCAGCACATTCTTCGCGGCGTTCACGTCACGGTCGTGAGTGACACCGCACGCGCACGTCCATGTGCGGACGTGCAGCGGCATCTTCCTCTGGAGAGCTCCGCAGGCGGAGCAGAGCTTAGAGGAGGGGAACCAGCGGTCGATGGCGACCAGGTCCCTTCCGTACCAGGCGCACTTGTACTCCAGCATGCCGCGCATCGTGGTCCAGGCCGCGTCCGAGATGGCGCGGGCCAGGAAATGGTTCTTGACCATGTTCCGTACGGTCAGGTCCTCGATCACGATCGTTTGGTTCTCACGAACGAGCCGAGTGGTCAGCTTGTGCAGGTGGTCGCACCTGCGGTCGGTAATGCGGGCATGGACCTTCGCGACCTTGCGCCGAGCCTTGGCCCGGTTCGCTCCGTCACCCCTGGCCTTCTTCGCCAGCACCCGTTGGGCCTTGGCGAGACGGGCGCGGTCCTTGCGCTCGAACGTGGGGTTGGTGACCTTCTCTCCGGTGGAGAGCGTCACCAGGCTGGTGATCCCGGCGTCGATCCCGACAGCGTTCGTGGTCCCGGGCATCGGTGCGGGGATGTCGTCACACAGCATCGAGACGAACCAGCGCCCGGCTGCGTCCTGCGACACGGTCACGGTGGACGGGGATGCCCCTTCGGGAAGGGGACGGGACCACACGATGTCGAGCGGTTCGCTCATCTTCGCGAGGGTCAGCCGACCGTCCCGGTAGCGGAAACCGCTGGTGGTGTACTCAGCGGACCGACGGGACTTCTTCTTCGACTTGAAGGCCGGATACTTGGCCCGCTTCTGCCAGAAGTTCCCGAACGCCCCTTGCAGATGCCGCAGCGTCTGCTGCAACGGCACCGACGACACCTCAGACAGAAAAGCCAGTTCCTCGGACTTCTTCCACGAGGTGAGCATCGCGGAGGTGGCGTTGTAGTTGACCCGCTCCTGACGGAGCATCCACGCCTCGGACCGTGCGGCGAGCGCCAGATTATAAACCTTGCGAACGCACCCGAACGTGCGCGACAGCTCCGCCGCCTGCGCATCGGTCGGACGGAAACGGTACTTGAACGCCCGCTTCACCTGGTTCACGGTCACGCTCACAAACTAGCGGTGGCGCGACTTAAGATCAGACCTGCTGGTCGCCGTTCTGGCCGTCCGCGCACGGAAGGGCTGAAACCGGAAAGACCGGCAGACGCGTGCGCTGTTAGATACGTGCGCCATGCGATCACGCGAGTACGACAGGGAATTCCGGGAGCGGGCCGCCCGCATACGTGACTGCGGGTCCGGACTGCTGATACTGGGGCCCTGCTGTGGGGCTGGTGCGCAGTTCTGCTGCTGACGGACTACACGGTCGAAACGGGTCGCGGCGCCAAGGAGTGCGCATCGCGGCTGTTCACGGAGGGCGGCACGGCCAACGAGGGCGTGTGGAAGGGCGACTACTGTGCCGACGAATGCGACTGGCCCGAGGCGATTGCCGTCCTGGGGCTCTCCATCCCCGTATCGCTCGTGGGAACCGCGCTGTTCACGACCGGCCATGTGAGCCGGCGGCTTAGCGGGCACTCCCAGGCGATGCGCGAGCTGGACAGGCTGGCGGACGAGCGCGAGAAGCGCTCCGAGGCCTGAACGCATCACGACGAGGGAGTCACGCATGAGCGGCCAGGGTCCGCGGACCGACCGACTGAGCATTCTGACCGAGCAGTTCGATCAGGCGCGGGAGATGGCTCAGGTCCGGCTGCGGGGCCTCGGGGACGAGGAGTACCTGTGGGAGCCCGCGCCCGGCAGCTGGTCGATCCGGCGCCGGGAGGAGGCGGTGACGCCCCGGGCGTACGGGCCGGGCGCATGGGTGCTCGACAAGAGCGCGCCGGAGATCCCGGCGAGCGAGTACGCGGAGGTCGCGCGGCAGGCGGCGGACGGCGTGTCCGTCGCGAAGATCGCCGAGGACTAGAGCGTGACCGTCGGACGGGTCGAGGAGGTCCTGGCGTTCACCGGTGAGCCGGAGCCCGACGTCGTACCGATCACCACCATCGCGTGGCGGCTGGGACATCTGCACTCCGACTTCGCGGGCCGCTGGGAGTGGACCTTCGGCGAGCGGCGGCAGGATCCGCATCTGCTGGTCGACTTCACTCCGTCCGCCCCGCTCGCGCTCGACCGGTTCCGGGAGACGCTCGACCGCCACCGTGCGAGCCTGGACACCCTCACCGAGGAGCAGCTCGACACGGTCGGCTTCTCGCGGTATCCGTACGGCTCCGACCCCGACGACGCCTACATCAGCGTGCTGGCCAACGCCAATCTGGAGCTCATCCACCACCTGGCCGAGATCGCGCTGCTCCGCGACCTGTGGCGGGCCCGCCGGTCCCAGTAGGCCTTTGGCCCGCTAGCCCGCCAGCTCCCACACCAGCAGCTCCGCCGGGCCCGCCACCGCGACCGCCTCCAGCCCCTCCGCACCGGTGATCCGGGCGGCGTCGCCGGGGCCCAGCTCCTCGCCGTCCAGCGCGATTCGCCCCCGCACCACGTGGACGTACGCCCGCACCGCGTCCGGGACCGCCGTGCGCTCGCCCCCGGTCAGGCGGCGGACATGGAGCATCGCGCCCGCGCCGGGCAGGGCGTACGGGGTGGAGTCGGCGATGCCGGGCACGACCGTGTACGAGGGTTCGCCGCCGGGCTCCAGGGGGGCCAGCCACATCTGGAGGAAGGTCAGCGGGTCCGTGCCGTCGTTGCGTTCGACGTGGCGGACCCCGGAGGCGGCGCTCAGGTGGGCCACGTCCCCGGCGCGGACGACGGTGGAGTGGCCGGCCGAGTCGCGGTGGGTCAGCTCGCCCTCGACGACCCAGGTGACGATCTCCGTATGGCTGTGCGGATGCTCCTCGAAGCCGGCGCCTGGCGCCAGGCGCTCCTCGTTGCAGGCCAGGATCGGGCCGAAGCGGAGGTTGTCCGGGTCGTAGAAGGGACCGAAGGAGAGGGCGTGCCGGGTGTCGGTCCCGGCGGCCTCGTCCCCGCCCCGGTAGCGGTCGTCGGACCGGTGCACGGAAATCACCCGGCCACGGTAGCCCGGGGGACGCTCGTGCCGGATCCGGGCATCGGGAACGAGATGGGACGCCCGTACGGCTCCGGGCCGCGGAAGCGGGACGAGGAACGGCCGTACGGCAGCGGAAGCGGGACGGGACTTGCCCGTACCGGCTCGGGCGGCAAGACGGCCGCACAGCCGTATCGCTCCGGCAGCGGAACGGTTGCGCCAGGTGTTCGCCTACCCGCCGGTACGGGGGCCCCGTCGCCCCGGCCCACCGAACCACCGGCCCGATAAGGCAGTCTTGTCCTCGTGCCCCGACCCGATCCTGAGCTGCCCCCCGCCCACGACGCCCACCTGCACGCCGCGACCCTGAAACGGCTGGAGCAGTCCTCCGGCCGGCTGGCCGCGAACGCGATTGCCCGCATGGACGAATCGCTACCGTGGTACCGGGCGATGCCCCCGGAGAACCGGTCCTGGATCGGCCTGGTCGCCCAGGCCGGTATCGCCGCGTTCACCGAGTGGTTCCGGCATCCCGAGACGCCGCAGGCCATCTCGACCGATGTGTTCGGCACCGCGCCCCGCGAACTGACCCGGGCCATCACCCTGCGGCAGACCGTGGAGATGGTGCGCACCACGATCGAGGTCATGGAGACCGCGATCGAGGAGGTGGCCGCCCCGGGCGACGAGTCGGTGCTGCGGGAGGCGCTCCTGGTCTACGCGCGCGAGATCGCCTTCGCCACCGCCCAGGTCTACGCCCAGGCCGCCGAGGCCCGGGGCGCCTGGGACGCCCGGCTGGAGTCCCTCGTGGTGAACGCGGTGCTCTCCGGCGAGGCCGACGAGGGGGCCGTGTCCCGGGCCGCCGCGCTCGGCTGGAGTTCGCCCGAGCATGTGTGCGTCATCCTCGGCACCGCGCCCGACGGGGACAGCGAGCTGACCGTGGAGGCGATCCGGCGCGCCGCCCGGCACGCCAAGCTCCAGGTCCTCACCGGGGTCCTCGGCAACCGCCTCGTCGTCATCGCGGGCGGCAGCGACAACCCGCTCCAGGTCGCGAAGGGCCTGATCGGGCCGTACGCCGCCGGGCCCGTCGTCGCCGGGCCCGTCGTGCCGGACCTGCTGGCCGCGACCCGGTCCGCGCAGGCGGCGGCCGCCGGGCTGAAGGCGTGTCTGGCGTGGCAGGACGCGCCGCGCCCGGTCCTGGCGGACGATCTCCTCCCGGAGCGGGCGATGGCCGGAGACCCGGCCGCGCGGGACCAGTTGGTGGAGGAGATCTACAGACCGTTGGAAGAGGCCGGTTCGGCTCTTCTGGAAACGCTGAGTGTCTATCTGGAGCAGGCGAGCAGTCTGGAAGGCGCCGCCCGGATGCTTTTCGTGCACCCCAACACCGTGCGCTACCGGCTGCGACGTGTGACCGACGTCACCGGATGGTCACCATCCGATGTGCGCTCCGCGTTCACGCTGCGGATCGCCCTGATCCTGGGGCGCTTGGCGGCTGCGGATCCTCAGTCCTAGACTTTTGTTGGACTTCAACAATTCCCCCGACGGTTCTTCGTCCCTGTCCCCACGGGCGTGCGGAGCCGTCCACAAGAGAGAGTGTGAGGGTGCTCGTACTCGTCGCTCCCGGCCAAGGCGCTCAGACGCCCGGCTTCCTGACTCCCTGGCTCGACCTCCCCGGTGCCGCCGACCGCATCGCGGCCTGGTCCGACGCCATCGGGCTCGACCTTGCCCACTACGGCACGAAGGCCGACGCGGACGAGATCCGCGACACGGCCGTCGCCCAGCCGCTCCTGGTCGCCGCCGGACTGCTCTCGGCGACCGCGCTGGACGCCGCATCGCCCGACGTCGTCGCGGGTCACAGCGTCGGTGAGATCACCGCCGCCGCGCTCGCCGGCGTCATCGACGACGAGGCCGCGCTGCGCTTCGTCCGCACCCGGGGGCTCGGCATGGCCGAGGCCGCCGCGGTCACCGAGACCGGCATGGCGGCCCTCCTCGGCGGCGACCCGGACGTGACGGTCCCGCACCTGGAGAAGCTCGGGCTGACCCCGGCCAACGTCAACGGCGCCGGCCAGATCGTCGCCGCCGGCACCGCGGCCCAGATCGCCGACCTGGAGGCCGACAAGCCCGAGGGCGTACGCCGGGTCGTCGCGCTGAAGGTGGCCGGCGCGTTCCACACGCACCACATGGCCCCGGCCGTGGAGAAGCTGCGCGCGGCGGTCGGCGACCTCACGGTCGGTGACCCGACCGTGCGTTACGTTTCCAACGCCGACGGCCACACCGTGGCCACCGGCACCGAGGTCATCGCCCGGCTGGTGGGGCAGGTCGCCAACCCGGTCCGCTGGGACCTGTGCATGGAGACCTTCCAGTCGCTGGGCGTCACCGCACTCGTCGAGCTGAGCCCCGGCGGCACGCTGACCGGGCTCGCCAAGCGCGCACTGCCCGGCGTACAGACGCTCGCGCTCAAGACCCCCGACGACCTCGACGCGGCCCGCGCGCTCATGTCCGAGCACGCAGGCGTCTAAGGAGCGAGCATGTCGAAGATCAAGCCCAGCAAGGGCGCCCCGTACGCACGGATCCTCGGGGTCGGCGGCTACCGCCCGACCCGGGTCGTGCCGAACGAGGTGATCCTCGAAACGATCGACTCGTCCGACGAGTGGATCCGCTCCCGCTCCGGCATCGTCACCCGCCACTGGGCCTCCGACGAGGAGACCGTGGCCGCGATGTCGATCGAGGCGTCCGGCAAGGCCATCGCCGACGCGGGCATCGACCCCGAGCAGATCGGCGCGGTCGTCGTCTCGACCGTCTCGCACTTCAAGCAGACCCCGGCCGTCGCCACCGAGATCGCGCACAGGATCGGCGCGGGCAAGCCCGCCGCCTTCGACATCTCGGCCGGCTGCGCGGGCTTCGGCTACGGCCTCACGCTCGCCAAGGGCATGGTCGTCGAGGGCTCCGCGGAGTACGTCCTCGTGATCGGCGTGGAGCGGCTCAGCGACCTGACCGACCTGGAGGACCGCGCGACGGCCTTCCTGTTCGGTGACGGCGCGGGCGCGGTCGTCGTCGGACCGTCCCAGGAACCGGCCATCGGCCCGACCGTGTGGGGCTCCGAGGGCGACAAGTCCGAGACCATCAAGCAGACGGTGGCCTGGAACGACCTGCACATCGGCGACGTCTCCAAGCTGCCGCTCGATTCCAAGGGCGAGATCAAGTTCCCGGCCATCACGCAGGAGGGGCAGGCGGTCTTCCGCTGGGCCGTCTTCGAGATGGCGAAGGTCGCCCAGCAGGCGCTGGACGCGGCCGGGATCGCCCCGGAAGACCTGGACGTCTTCATTCCGCACCAGGCCAACATGCGGATCATCGACTCGATGGTGAAGACCCTGAAACTGCCGGAGCACGTCACGGTCGCCCGTGACATCGAGTCCACCGGCAACACGTCCGCCGCCTCGATTCCGCTCGCGATGGAGCGGCTCCTGGCGACCGGTCAGGCGAAGAGCGGCGACACCGCGCTCGTCATCGGCTTCGGGGCGGGTCTCGTCTACGCCGCGACGGTCGTTACCCTCCCCTAGGCACACCGGGCCTTTTGGTCCGTACGCACGAACACTGAAGAAACCCACCGAAGGAGCGCCAAGATGGCCGCCACGCAGGAAGAGATCGTCACCGGTCTCGCCGAGATCGTCAACGAGATCGCCGGTATCCCGGTCGAGGACGTCCAGCTGGACAAGTCCTTCACCGACGACCTGGACGTCGACTCGCTGTCCATGGTCGAGGTCGTCGTCGCCGCCGAGGAGCGCTTCGACGTCAAGATCCCCGACGAGGACGTCAAGGACCTCAAGACGGTCGGCGACGCCGCCAACTACATCCTGAAGCACCAGGGCTGATCCCAGCCCGGCTGTGTCGCCACCCGGCGGTGGCGCCGCTGATTCACGACCCTCTACACGTGGAGAAGATCTTCCAGTGAACTCGACCAATCGCACCGTGGTCGTCACCGGTATCGGCGCAACCACTCCGCTGGGTGGCGACTCCGCATCGACCTGGGAAGGTCTGATGGCCGGCCGGTCCGGCGTCAAGCCTCTCGAAGGCGAGCGTTTCGCCGAACTGCCCGTCCGGATCGCCGCCCTCGCGGCCGTCGACCCGGGCGATGTCCTTCCCCGCCCGCTGGCCCGCAAGCTGGACCGCTCGGCGCAGTTCGCGCTGATCGCGGCCCGCGAGGCCTGGGCGGACGCGGGCTTCACCGCCAAGGCCGGCGAGGACGAGACCATCGCCCCCGAGCGCCTGGGCTCGGTCATCGCCTCCGGCATCGGCGGCGTGACCACCCTGCTCGACCAGTACGACGTGCTGAAGGAGAAGGGCGTACGCCGCGTCTCCCCGCACACCGTTCCCATGCTCATGCCCAACGGCCCGGCGGCCAACGTCGGCCTGGAGGTCAACGCCCAGGCCGGTGTCCACACGCCCGTCTCCGCCTGCGCCTCGGGTGCCGAGGCGATCGGGTACGCCGTCGAGATGATCCGTACCGGCCGTGCCGACGTGGTCGTCGCCGGTGGCACCGAGGCGGCGATCCACCCGCTGCCGATCGCCGCGTTCGCCAACATGATGGCGATGTCCAAGAGCAACGACGAGCCCGAGAAGGCCTCGCGTCCGTACGACACCGGCCGGGACGGCTTCGTCCTCGGTGAGGGTGCGGGCGTCGTCATCCTGGAGTCCGCCGAGCACGCCGCCCAGCGCGGCGCGCGGGTCTACTGCGAGGTGCTGGGCCAGGGCCTGTCGGCCGACGCCCACCACATCGCGCAGCCCGAGCCCACCGGGCGGGGCATCGCCGCCGCGATGCGGAACCTGCTGGACACCAGCGACCTCAAGCCGGCCGAGGTGGTCCACCTCAACGCGCACGCCACGTCGACGCCGCAGGGCGACCTCGCCGAGATCAAGGCGCTGCGCCTGGTGCTGGGCGACGACCTCGACCATGTCGCGATCTCCGCGACGAAGTCGATGACGGGCCACCTGCTGGGTGGCGCGGGCGGCATCGAGACGGTGGCCAGCGTCCTGGCGCTGCACCACCGCATCGCTCCGCCGACCATCAACATCGACGAGCTCGACGAGGCGATCGACGCGGACATCGTGCGGGGTGAGCCGCGAGTACTGCCCGAGGGGCCGATCGCGGCGATCAACAACTCGTTCGGGTTCGGCGGGCACAACGTGGTGCTGGCGTTCCGGTCCGTCTGAGCCTGCCTCTACGGGTGAAGCCCGCTTCCCGTTCGTCCGGGAGGCGGGCTTCGTCGTTCTTTCGGGGCTCCGCCCCGGACCCCGCCCCTCATTAGCCGGAGGGGCTCGATCTCGCTCCTCGATCACCGTTGGGTGAGGAGCGCCGGAGGGGCTCAGACCACCTGGTGGAGCCAGCGGACGGGCGCGCCCTCGCCCGCGTGGCGGAAGGACTCCAGCTCGTCGTCCCAGGGCTTGCCCAGGAGCGAGGCGATCTCGGCCTCCAGGTCGCTCTCCCCACGCACCGAGCGGGCCAGCGCGGCCCGCAGCCGGTCCTCGGGGACCAGGATGTCGCCGTGCATGCCGGTGACGGCGTGGAAGATACCGAGGCCGGGGGTGGAGCTGTAGCGCTCGCCCTCGGCGGTGGCACACGGCTCGGCGGTCACCTCGAAGCGCAGCAGGTCCCAGCCGCGCAGGGCGGAGGCGAGCTGCGAGGCGGTGCCGGCACGGCCCTTCCAGGAGAATTCGGACCGCCAGGTGCCGGGCGCGGCCGGCTGTCTGATCCAGTCCAGCTGGACCCGCACACCGAGGACGCCCGCCACTGCCCACTCGACATGTGGGCACAGCGCGCGCGGTGCGGAGTGAACGTACAGGACTCCACGTGTCGTCACCGGAACCTCCCGTGTGGGACGAGGTACGCCTTCCCCAGCGGCCTCACGCCCGAACCGCCTCTTTCCGGCCGGCTCCCGAGGTTGTCATCAGTAAACAGCATCGGGAGTTAATCTCCTGAAAAGGGACAGTATGTGACGTGACGTAATGTACCGGAGCTGCCCGTGTGTGCGCGGGCGGGCGGGACGCCACTGGTTCGACGGGGAAAAGCTACCGTGCGCCGGGGACGTCCGTGTGACGTACCGTCGGTCTCGGGCCCCCGATTCGCCGGCATTCACCCGGCAGGGCGCGCAGAGCCCCGACCTGGGGATCGTGTGCTTGCCGGGGGCATGTCCAGAGGCATAGGCCCCACCGGCGATCGGGGGCTGAGCCAGGGGTTGACCGGAGGGGGTCCGACTGATGCCGGAGCGTGCGACACGCCCACGTATGCGTACCGCTGCCGCCGCGCTGACGGCGCTCGTGTGCACCGGCACCGTCGCGCTGGCCGGATGCGGCGGCGGCGGTGCGGAAAGCGGCGTGTCGCGGAACGCGCCCGCGGCCACGCGCAGTGCCTCGCCGTCCCCCTCCCCCGCCCCGGACTGGAACCCCCGGCCCCGGTCGGTCGCGGCGGTCGGGGACTCGATCACCCGGGGCTTCGACGCCTGTTCGGTGCTGGCCGACTGCCCCGAGGTGTCGTGGGCGACCGGCACGGACGACGCGGTGCGCAGTCTCGCGGTCCGGCTGCTCGGCCCGTCGAGGGCGGCGGACCACAGCTGGAACCACGCGGTGTCGGGGTCCCGGATGGTGCAGTTGCCCGAGCAGATGGCGCTGGCGGCGAAGGAGCGGCCGGAGCTGGTGACGGTGATGACGGGCGCGAACGACGCGTGCCGGGACTCGGTGCGGCTGATGACGCCGGTGGCGGACTTCCGGGCGTCGTTCGAGGCGTCGATGCGGCAGCTGCGGGCCGGGGCGCCGAAGGCGCAGGTGTACGTCTCCAGCGTGCCGGACCTGAAGCGGCTCTGGTCGACGGGGCGGGTGAACGAGCTGGGCAAGAAGATCTGGCAGCTCGGGATCTGTCAGTCGATGCTGGCCGACGCGGACGATCTGGGCCCGGCGGCGGTGGCCCGGCGGGACGCGGTGCGGGACCGGGTGGTGGCGTACAACGAGGTGCTGCGGGACGTGTGCGCGAAGGACCGGTACTGCCGGTACGACGGCGGGGCGGTGTTCGACTTCCGGTTCACCGGTGCGCAACTGAGCCCGTGGGACTGGTTCCATCCGAGCCGCGACGGCCAGGCCCGGCTGGCGGAGATCGCCTACCGCAACGTCACGGCGGCCGGGGGGTGACCGGCGGACCCGGCCCTGATCCGCTGGTCGCCCCCTTGCCTCCCGCGTAGGGTCGGTGAGCATGACCACGGGTACGGACACGGATACGGCGATAGGCGCGGAAGGCTTCGGCGCTCTCGCGGACGGGTCACCCGTCCGCCGGTGGACGCTGGAACGGGACGGGGTCCGCGTGCGGGTCCTGACCTACGGTGCGATCGTGCAGTCGGTGGAGGTGCCCGGGCGGGACGGCTCGCCGGCCCCGGTGGCGCTCGGGCTGCCGGACGTCGCGGGCTACGAGGAGTTCCCGGCCCCTTACTTTGGCGCGGTGGTCGGGCGGTACGCGAACCGGATCGGGGGCGCGTCGTTCGTCCTGGACATCCTGGTCGCCCCCGAGCCCGACCCGATCGACGGACTTCTGCTGAGGATGACGTCGCTGTGCGGCCGGTGGCTCAGCATGAACGTTCTCATGGTCGACGAGAGGCGGGTCATCGCCGAGCGGCACCACACCGGCATGCTGCGGGCCCTCGAACGCTGGGGCTTCGAGCCGATCCCGGGCGACCTGATGCACTACGCGCCGTTCGGCGGCTCCTTCCACTGCGCGACGCTCGATGTGCGGCGGCGCGGGACGCTGGAGTCCTACTTCGACTGATCCTCCCGGCGGTCCGCTCTCCGGACGGCTCTCCGGATCGTCCTCAGCGGGCCAGGCCCAGGGTGACTCCGAGGCCGACCAGGACCGAGCCGATCGACCGGTTCAGCGCCTTCTGGCGGCGGAGCATCGCGCCGCGCAGCCGGGAGTGCGAGAAGAACAGCGCGACCAGGGCGAACCAGCCGAGGTGGGCGGCCGACATGAACAGGCCGTAACCCGCCTGCTGCCACAGGGCGGTGCCGGGACCGACGACCTGGGTGAAGGTCGCGACGACGAACAGGGTGGTCTTCGGGTTGAGGGCGTTGGTGAGGAACCCGCTGCGCAGCGCCCCGAGCGGGGAGAGTCCCGGCCGGTCCGTCAGGTCGACGTCGAGGTCCGCGCGGGCCGTGAAGGTGCGCACCCCGATGTAGATCAGGTACGCGGCGCCCGCCAGTTTGACCGCGGTGAACAGGGCGGTCGAGGAGGCGATGAGCAGCCCGACGCCGAGCATCGTGTACGTGACGTGGACCAGGACGCCCGCCGCGACGCCGGTGGCCGCGAGGACGCCGGTGGTACGCCCGTACAGGTAGCTGTTGCGGACGACCATCGCGAAGTCGGCGCCCGGGGAGATGACCGCGAGGACGGTGATCGCGGCGACCGCCAGCAGCTCGGTCACGCGGACCACGCCCGCGGGGCCGGCGCGTCACCGCTGTCGGCGGTTCCGGGGCCGGGGTCCGGGTCCGTCGCCGCGTCCGGGTCCACCAGGTCCCGGGCGAGGAGGGTGGCCCCGGCGACGGCTCCCGGCATCAGGAACACCGCGACGAACGGGACCAGGAAGGCCAGGGTCAGCGGTACGCCGAAGCCGAGCACCAGCGTCCGGCGGCCGCGCAGCAGGACGAGGCGGTCCTTGAGGACCATGCCCCGGCGCTGGAGGGCGACGGCGGTCAGCTCCTCGGCCAGGAAGTAGCCGGAGACGCAGAAGCCGATGGCGGGGACCACGGTCTGCCCGACGACGGGGATGAAACCGCAGGCGAAGAGGACGATCCCGTACAGGGCGACGCGCAGCAGGATGCGTACGGAGTCGCGGGCGGAGATCCACAGGTCCCGCCAGAGCGGCAGTCCGGACTCGGGGACCTCGCCGCCCTCGGTGCGGTCGACCTGCTCGGAGAGCGACTCGTAGGAGGGCTGGCCGACCAGGAGGGTGACGGCGGTGAAGGTGATGACCGCGAGGAACAGCCCGAAGACGAAGACGAGCGCGGTCAGCCCGGTGCGCAGGAGGCCCTGCCAGGGCGAGGACCAGTCGTCGGCGAACGGGGTGGCCCAGCCGACGAAGTCGTCGGCTCCGTAACCGAGTCCGATCAGGGCCACGGCGTACACGACGAGGGTGACGAGTCCGGGCAGCAGCCCGAAGCCGAGCCATCGTCCGTGCTGGGCAACCCAGCGTTGCCCCTTCATCAAGTAACCGAAACCCGCCCCGAGATCGCTCATGGGCGTCAGCGTACTGGCGTGCGGAAAGCGGAGAGGACCGCACCCCGGGACGGGGGTGCGGTCCTCGCGCGACGCTGTGGTCAGGCGACCGAGAGCTCGACGTTGACGTTGCCGCGGGTGGCGCTCGAGTACGGGCAGACCTGGTGGGCCTTCTCGATGAGCGCCTGCGCGGTGGCGGCGTCGACGTTCGGGATGGAGGCGCTGATCGCGACCTCCAGGCCGAAGCCGCCAGCCTCGGTCTTGCCTATGGAGACCGAGGCGGTCACGGTCGAGCCGGAGATGTCGGCCTTCTCCTGGCGGGCGACGACGCCCAGCGCACCCTGGAAGCAGGCGCTGTAGCCCGCCGCGAAGAGCTGCTCGGGGTTGGTGCCCGCGCCGCTGCCGCCCATGGCCTTCGGCGGGTTAACGACGACGTCGAGCTGACCGTCCTCGGAGGACACCCGGCCGTCGCGGCCGTTCTCGGCGGTGGCGACGGCGGTGTAGGCGACGTCGATCTTCTGGATGGTCATGGTGTGAGGATTCCTCCTGTTGGTGCGCCGCGACTCGCGCCCACGATCGCGACGGCCTGAGGATGAGCCTAACGGGTGACCGGGGACGGCCGGGGAGGGAGGTTCGGTGCACCGGCCGGTCCGGACCGGGTCAGACCAGGGAGACGATCATCTTCCCGGTGTTCTCGCCGCGCAGCAGCCCCACGAAGGCGTCGTAGCCCCGCTCGATGCCCTCGACCGTCGTCTCCCCGTACTTCAGCTCGCCCGAGGCCAGCCAGCCGGCGACCTCCTGGACGAACTGCGGCTGGAGGTCGGCGTGATCGCCGACGAGCATGCCCGTCAGGCGCAGCCGCTTGCCGATGATCAGCGCCATGTTGCTCGGGCCGGGGGTCGGCTCGGTCGCGTTGTACTGGGCGATCATGCCGCAGATGGTGGCGCGGCCGTGCACGTTGAGCGAGGCGATCGCGGCTTCGAGGTGCTCGCCGCCGACGTTGTCGAAGTAGACGTCGATGCCGTCGGGGGCGGCTTCCTTGAGCTGGTCGCGGACGGGCCCGTTCTTGTAGTTGAACGCGGCGTCGAAGCCGTACTCCTCGGTGAGGAGCTTGACCTTCTCGTCGGAGCCCGCGGAGCCGATGACCCGGGAGGCGCCCTTGAGCTTCGCCATCTGGCCGACCTGGCTGCCCACGGCGCCGGCCGCGCCGGAGACGAAGACCGCGTCGCCCTCCTTGAAGGAGGCGACGTCGAACAGGCCGGCGTAGGCGGTGAGTCCGGTCATGCCGAGCACGCCGAGGTAGGCGGAGAGCGGGGCGAGACCGGGGTCGACCTTGACCGCGTGCTTGGCGGGCAGGTCGGCGATCTCGCGCCAGCCGAGACCGTGCAGGACGTGGTCGCCGACGGCGAAGCCCTCGGCGTTCGAGGCGATGACCTCGCCGACCGCGCCGCCGTCCATGGGGTGGTCCAGCTTGAAGGGCGGGGTGTAGGACTTCACGTCGTTCATCCGGCCGCGCATGTACGGGTCGACCGAGAAGTGCTTGTTGCGGACGAGGATGCGGCCTTCGGCCGGAGCGGCGACCGCGGCCTCACGCAGCGCGAAGTCCTCGGCCTTGGGCCAGCCGTGCGGGCGTGCGACGAGGTGCCATTCACGGCTGGACGTGGGAAGTGCTGCAGACATGGGCTCGGGTTCTCCTCAACGTCCTACGGGGGGTGAGCCTCCGCGGCGTGCGCGAAAAGCTTCATGATATGAAACAACCATGCTCCTGAATATTTCATGATGTCAAGTAAATCGGTACGCTGTCGTCCATGGCCACTCGCACAGACCCCCTGACCCTTGAGGTCGTCGAGCTCATCGGCACCGTCGTGGCGCGCTACCACGAGGAGTACGACCGGGCCGCCGCCGAGCACTCCCTCACGGGCGCGCAGGCACGGGTGCTCGGGCTGCTCTCGCTGGAGCCGCTGCCGATGCGCAAGATCGCGCTCCGGCTGAAGTGCGAGCCGTCGAACGTCACCGGGATCATCGACCGGCTGGAGACCCGGGAGCTGGTCGAGCGCAGGCCCGATCCGGCGGACCGGCGGGTGAAGCTGGCCGCCGCGACGGAGAAGGGCCGACGCACGGCCCGCGAACTGCGGGACGCGCTGGACTTCGCCCGGGAGCCGCTGGCCGGGCTCTCCGACGCCGAGCGCACGGTCCTGCGGGACCTGCTGCGGCGGATGCTGGGCGAGGCGCCCCTCCAGGCGACCCTCTAGGCCGCGTCCGGGCCCGCGCCCACGTGCACCACCACAGGAAGCGGACGCAGGTCGGGGACGGGGTCGGGGCGGGCGTCGGTCCGGCCGACGGCGGCGGGGGTGCGGGCGCGGTCGTCGGCTCCTCCGGGCCGCCCGGCCCCG
>NZ_NEUE01000108.1 GCF_002910905.1 Streptomyces sp. SM11
GATGTTGCCGGGAACGAGGAAGTGCCCTGTGACCTGCGATGATGGGAGTTCTCTACGCTTCCAGCACGCACGACCAACAGGGCACTTCTGAGATGCAATCTTCCCATGCCGCGGCGAAGGTCTCCGCACGGTTCGATGATCCGAATCTGATCGCGTACGGCGGGCTCGCGCCGCTGGTGCGCCTGGCCGAGCGGTGCGGCCTGCCCGGCCTGGTCAGCGAGCTGATGCGGCTGCCGGCCTCGAAGAACGGCACCGGTTCCTTCCCGGCCGCCAAGGCGATGGCCCTCATCGCGGGCATGGCCGCGGGCGCGGACAGTATCGACGACATGGACCGGCTGCGGCACGGCGCGATGCGGCGCCTGTTCACCGGGGTCCGCGCCCCGTCGACCCTCGGCAGCTTCCTGCGGTCCTTCACCCACGGGCACGTGAAGCAACTACATGCCGTCGCCCGCCGGTTCCTGCCTCGCCTGGCCGCGCACACCCCGCTACTTGCCGGCGCCGACACGGTTGCCTACCTCGATCTGGACGACACCATCAAGCCGGTCCACGGCTATGCCAAGCAAGGTGTCGGCTACGGCTACAACAAGGTCAAGGGCCTGAACGCGCTGATCGCGACGCTGTCCACGCCGCTGGCCGCCCCGGTCATCGCCGCAACCAGGCTGCGCCGGGGCAGCGTCAACTCGGTGCGCGGAGCAGGATCGTTCGCCGCCGAGGCGGTCCGCACCGCCCGCGCGTCCGGTGCGACCGGGATGCTGACCGTGCGGGCGGATGCGGCCTACTACGCCGCCGAGGTGGTCGCCGCCTGCCGGGCGCTCGGCGCCCGCTTCTCGGTCACGGTGCGGATGAACGCCTCCGTCAAGCAGGCCATCGCCGCTATCGACGAGATGGCCTGGACGCCGATCAAGTACCCCAAGGCGGTGTGGGACAGCGAGGAGGAACGCTGGATATCGGACGCCGAGATCGCCGAGATCGAGTACACCGCCTTCACCTCGAAACCGAAGAAGCAGCAGGTCACCGCCCGTCTCATCGTGCGACGCGTCAAGCGCCTGAACCCCGCCACCGTGCCCGGGGGCCAGGGCGAGCTGTTCACCGCCTGGCGCTACCATGCCGCGTTCACCGACAGCACGCTGCCGCTCATCGACGCCGAGCGTGACCACCGGCGCCACGCGATCGTGGAACAGGTGATCTCCGAGCTGAAGAACGGCCCGTTCGCACACGCCCCCTCGAGCAGCTTCCAGGCGAACGCCGCCTGGCTCGCACTGGCTGCCCTCGCCTTCAACCTGACCCGCGCCTGCGGAACGCTCGCCGGCACCTTCCACGCCCGCGCGACGTGCGCGACCATCCGCGATCACCTGATCAACGTGCCCGCCCGGCTGGCCCGTTCAGCCCGCCGGCTCACCCTGCACCTGCCCGAACGCTGGCCCTGGCACGACGCCTTCGAAGCCCTCTTCCACGCCGTGAACACCCCGCCCCAACCGTTCTGACCAGGCCGTATCCGACCCGCCCGCCAGGGCCCGAGAGCTGTGGACATGTGGAAAAGCTGGGCACACCAGCGGCCACCCCATGCCCGCCGCCAGACGCATCGCCTCGATCACCGAAAACGATCACTCACGAAACGAGCCGGTGGATCCGGGCTGAACGATGCCCCGGTACTGCGCTCCGTAGATGCCGATGATGTCGAAGGGTGTGCAACTCATCAGCGGGAGCAGGTGCGTGGGTTTGCCACGGTGGAGGAACGGGGCACATTTGGCCTTGATCACGTCCTTGGGAACGCGGAGCTGGATCTTCCCGTTGACGGAGCGGAGGCCGCGATTGATGCGGCCACCCCGGGAGACCTTTTCGTCCGCGTGCTGAACGGTGATCTCGTAACCGAGAAAGCGGGCCGCATGGGTGCGGCCGTGGGTGATCAGTGTCTTGTCCTGGTTCAGTTCCAGCTTGAGGTCATCGCGCAGGAATGTGGCCAGGCGCTGTTTGATCGTCTCGGCTTCGGCCTTGGGTCCGATGAACCCGAGGAGATGGTCGTCCGCGTAGCGGATGTAGCGCAGCCGCCGATAGCCCGGATCGTTTGGATCTCCGGCCGGATGACGGCGTAACTCTTTTCGCCATTGGCGGACCTGAGCGGACTCGGTGTTCTCCTTCCTGTAGGCGAGCCGCTTCCGGGCAGCCCCGATCGCATTGTCCAGCTCCTTGTAGGCCGGGTTCTTGCGGCGGGTTTTCCCTCGGGTGTATTCCGGGATGAGAACTGTTTCGACGAATGCGTCAAGCCGGTCCATGTAGATGTTGGACAGGAGTGGGGAAAGCACACCGCCTTGGGGAGATCCCGACAGTGTGGCGTGCCATCTCCAGTCCTCCAGGTATCCCGCTTTCAGCATCTGTCGGACGAGGCGGAGGAACCGGTTGTCGTGGATCTTCTCCGAGAGAATGGCCAGCAGGATCTCATGATCCAGTGAGCCGAAGCAGTCGGAGATGTCTCCTTCGATGAACCAGGTTGTCCCGGTCCAGTTGTATGTCACCTCGGACAGTGCCGTGTGACAGCCCCGGCCGGGGCGGAAACCGTGGGAGCGGCCGGAGAAACGCGGCTCGTAGTATGCCTCCAGCAGAAGGCGGATCACTTCGCCGACGAGTTTGTCCGACCAGGACGGCAGGCCGAGAGGGCGTGTCTTTCCGTTGGATTTCGGAATGTGGACGCGCCGCACCGGGCGGAAGCGGTAACGCTCGTGGCGCATGGCTTCGATGATGCGCCCGATCTTGGCTTCGGACATGCCGTCCGCGGTTTCCCCGCAGGCCCCGGGTGTCATTGCGCCGTGGTTGGCGTAGATGCGCCCGTAGGCCAGTAGATACAGGTTCGGATTGAACAACTGTCGATACAGTTCATTACACGGCAGGCTCCGCCTGCCGCGTTCACGCAGGACATCAAGCACCGTTTCGGCGTTCTGCATTACGCATACCTCCCAGCATCGTGATGTCCGAATCACCTGGCCCCCTTCGCCCTGCGGACGGCGTTACCGTCCTCCTTGGCAGGTCGTGACTCCTGCGACTACTACGGGGCCTCCGTCACCTTGGGGCTCGCGCCCTTTAGGTGATCCCATGTTCGTCTCTGTTGTACGTATCTAGCGCGACTTAGGCGCCCCACTCATCTCCTTGAATTCCCTCACTGGGAATCAGTCCGCGCCCCGAAGGGTGTGGTGGATACGCAATTACTCCACCACAGGGCGCGGCATCGGTTTCAGGTAAGTTTCCGATGGATGCCAGCCCTTTCATCCCTTGGAGATTGGGGTTCAGGCAGTACAGCTTTCGCCATATCGCGCGGGTCCTTCAACGCATCACTTCCATACCTGAACGTGATCGTTGATTTCCTGGCATGCTGCTGTCCCCTTCACCTTTCGGATCCAGGTAAGCCATCAGACCCAGAAACCTCCCTTCAGTTCCTCCCGGTTGAACCGGGGATACAACAGAGCGCCTCATGGCGCACCGGCGTTGGCGGCCAGCTCCGCCACGACCAGCTCGGCACGCTCCGTGAGATCCGGCGGTGCGTCCCAGGAGTGCAGCGCCGAGACGGTGAGCAGCCGGGCGAGCCGGGCCCCGCGACGCGTGGACGACAGGAGCTGCGTGAAGCCGCACGCGGGTGGGTCCAGTTGGGGAACGGGTCGGTTCATGCGGCCAGCGTGACGCCCGGGCGCGACCGGGAGCGAGCGTCGAGGCCCGTACGCGGAGTCAGCGTACGGGCACGAGGAGTAGACGGTACGGGAAGTGATCCGTCACGCTGAGTCGTGCAACGGGCGGCGCGATGACCGGCGCGGACCCGGCACGAGGGAAGGGGCGGCGGATGAGCATCTCCGACGAGGAGGAGACGGCCGGGGCGGCCGAGGCCCGGACGGTGTCGGCGGGGGAGTGGGAGCGCGAACCCCACCCGTCGGACAGTCTGCGGACGTTCGGCGCGGTCGTCCAGGGGTTACGCGAACATACCGGGATCAGCCGTGCGGAGCTGGCCGACCACGTCCGGTTCTCCAAGCACACGGTGGAGTCCGTCGAGCTGGGCCGCCGCATGCCGGACGAGGACTTCGTCGAGCGCGCGGAGGCGGCCCTCGGCAACACCGGCGCGTTGCGGCGGGCCGCCCCCCACCTCAGCCGTGGCGAGGTCGTCTTCGCCGCCTGGTTCCGGCGCTGGGCCCGGCTGGAGCGGGAGGCGGTGAGCCTGACCACCTACGAGTGCCGGCTGGTGCCGGGGCTGTTGCAGTCGGAGGGGTACGCGCGGGCGGTGTTCGACAACGGCATCCCGCTGCTGACGGACGGGCAGACCGAGACGCAACTGGCCGCACGGATGGAGCGGCAGAGCATACTGCGGGAGCGGCCGACCGTACCGTTCAGCTTCATCGTGGAGGAGTCGGTGTTCCGGCGCAGGCTAGGTGGGGCACAGGTGCAGGCGGGCATGTTGGACCACGTGCTTGAGCTGACAGAGCCACGCAACGTGACGCTACAAGTGGTGCCGTTGGAGCTGGAGTTCCACGCGTGCCTGGACGGGCCGGTGCAGCTTCTGGAGACTCCGGAGGGGCGGCGGCTCGGCTACTCCGAAGGGCAGCAGAACGGGCGGCTCATCACCGACCTGAAAGAGGTGCGTCTGCTCTGTCAGCGCTGTGAAACACTTCGCTCGCAGGCTCTGAACCCCAAGGAATCCCGGGGCCTGCTGAAGCGATTGCGAGGAGAGCTATGAGCAGCGGTACGACGGGACTCGCCTGGTTCAAGTCCAGCTACAGCGGTACCCAGGGCGACAGCTGCGTGGAGATCGCGATGGCCGAACAGGCCGTTCACGTACGGGACTCGAAGGACCTGGCCCGTCCGGCCTTCGAGGTGGGACGCGCAGAGTGGGCACCCTTCGTGCGGTTCGTCGCGGGGGACTGACCGGCCGGTGTGCCGCTGTTGGCGCTGTACCTACAGCGGCGCACGGTCCCTGTCTCAGGTGAGCGTGTTGCGTAGGTGCGGGCCCAGGTAGCCGACGTAGACCTTCCCCGACCGGGGCCCGTCCTCGTAGAAGTGGAGGCGCGGGGCGACGGTGTTGCCTCCGCCGATCTTCAAGTGGGCCTGCATGAAGACCTTGCCGTTCGGGTCGACCGTTTTGGGTACGGGAAGCATGCGTTCGCCGCGCAGTCTTCCGTTCTTGGCGACGGTGTCGGACTCCCGCATGGCCACCTTGGCGGCCGGGAAGGGGAAGTCGCCCGACGCTTCGGACTTGCACCAGCTCAGGAAGTCACCGGCGGCTTGGCCGTCGGCCGAGGCCTGAGTAAAGCGGTTGAGGGCCAGGAGACCGTCCCAGGCCACGGACAGCCAGTTGTCCACCGACTGGCTGTCGAGCCCTCGGGTGGTCTTGGCGTTGCCCGTGAACGCGAGGAAGGGAAGCTCGTTCAGCCGGTCGAGCAGATCGGCGAAGGTCTCCGGATAGGTGATGGCCGGGGCGTCGACCGGGCCGTAGGCCGTCGCGAACTGTCCGGCCTCTTCCAGGCGTGCGCGCAGGAAGCGGATGAGCCGCTGGGACTCCTGGAACTTGTCGTACAGCTCCTCGTTCTCTCCCCGCAGCTCGTCGCTTCCCCGCTCGGCGTTCCCGAGCTCCACGTAGAGATCGGTGATCTCCTTGACGCGCGCTGCCTCCGCCTGTTCCGCCTCGCCCAGGAGTGAGACCAACGCCGTGTTCTCGCTCCGGAGCTGGGCGATGTCCGTGCCGGCCGGGCTCGGCCGAAGGCGCATCCGCTGGAGCGAAACGTTCAGCAGGGCGGGGGGCAGCAGGTGGCGCGAGGACAGCCGCTGCGGGAGGACCGCGAGGATTGAGGCAGCCCGGTGGACGCCGGCCTCGATCGTCCGGCGGGACATCACGGGATGCCGCTGGGAGTCCGGCTTCCAAGCCGGATCGAGGCCCGGCAGGTAGGTGCGGACGCCCCCGCCGAACACTGGGTGGTACTCCAGTGCGGTGTTGAAGGACGTCTGCGCGCCCGGTGTGAGGACGTACAGCACCGCCAGCCCGTGGAGATTACGGAACAGCGGTTCGACGACCGTGCGGGACCAGTCGTCCGGGTTCTTGCCGTACGGCACGGTGGCGATGACGACCGGCATCCGGCGGTTGGCGTCGCAGAGCTCTTCGACCAGGTCGTCGACCTCGTCGGCCTCGATGAAGGCCGGTGCGGTGGTGACGTCGGCCTGACCGTCACGGGCTTCCAGCGCATCGAGGAGGGACCTGGCGATGCCCGGGGTGTTGGCGCGGGTGGGGAACTCGTCGGCCCGGGCGGGCTGGTGCTCGATGTCGACCTGCACCCAGGTGCGGCCCTTGTCCTCGGGGAGCCCGGAGCGCACGACGAGCGTCGACTGCCAGGTGCCCGAGGTGGCGGAGCGCGTCTCGCGCATGCGCCACCGGCTGTGCGCGCCGTTCCTGCCTGATTCGGAGTCGCGGTCGAGGGTCGCGTGGGCGGCGAGCTCGGTCCGTCCGTCGTCAAGCCCGGATGGGTCGTACCGCTTGGACTTGAGCCATTCGACTAACTCCCGCTCGGCTATCGCGCAGGTGGCCACGTAGTCCGATTCGGTCGACACCACCATGCGGTATCCGCGTGGTTCCATAGGTGGTCCTCTCTCAGAGATATGCGACGTGAGGTGGTGCGCGTCAGGCGTCGCCGGCAGGACCGTAGCCGAGTGAGGCGCGGTTGATGCGCCGGTCACCGAGATCGGGCGCCGGTGGCGGCGCGGCTTTCCCGGGCGCGGTCTTCTTTCTGGGTGCGACCTTCTTGGCTGCGGGCTTCGGGGTGGTCTTCTTCTTCGTAGCGCTCTTCTCGGCGGTCGTGGTGCCCCGTGCCTCGAACCTCTTCCGGAGCACCGACAACTGTTCGCGCTCCTTGGCGGTCAGCTCGCCGGGCAGGGCGCTGACGAGAGCCCGGGCCCGGCTGATCCCGTGGCGCGCCTGCGCCCAGCGCTTGGTGTTGATCGCCGCGCGAATCACCCCGAGGCACTGCTGCAACGCCTTGAGCCTCGCCGCCGGCCGCCGGGGCATCGGGAACTCGGCCCCGCTGACCCGGCGCTGCCCGGCGGCACGCGTACGCCAGTCCGCGCCGGCCGACAGGACGACGGAGGTGCGCGGGTTGCTGGTCTGGTTGAGGCGTACCACGGAGTGTTCAGCTCCTCGGGCGGGATCAGGCGTGGCGGGGGCCGTGGCCGGGGGGCGGAGTGAGGGTGGAGCGGTAGGTGCCGGACTCGCCCTCGGTGAGCGGGTTTTCCAGCGTCAGGCCGGCGGCGGCCATGCGGTCGTACTCGGCGAGGATCAGCTTCTTGGTGCGGTACTCGCCGTGCGCCTTCACGTCGTTGTCGCGGGTAACGTTGAAGGTGTCCAGGATGTACGCGGTGTCGTCGCGGGTGATGCCGTAGAGGTGGAAGAAGAGAGCGTCCAGCTCGGCGCGGATGACGGCACGGCGGTCGGGGTCCCAGCGGAAGGGGGCGCCGGAGTCGCCGAGGTCGCGGGCGAACGGGCGCATGTCGGTTGCCGTGTAAGTGAGTTCAACTACACGACGTGTGATGAAAGTAGCGTGAGCGAACAGGGCATTTGGAGTCGGAACGGGAAGCTGGCGCCAGGTGAAATACTTCATGCTGGTGCCGCCGATTTTCTGACGGCTTGAGTAGTCGAACACGAGGGACGTCTGACAGGCCCCAAGGAGTGAGACAAGTGCCGGATCCCCTTGAGGAAGCTCAAGCAGAAACTTGTCACCCACGCCTGCCACGGGCAGGAAGGCGGGGATCGCAGTCCGTGCATCGCTCGCTCGGCAGATGTCACGCCAACCGAGGACCCACTCCCGGTCCCATCCCTTGGCAGCCAGACGGCTGCGTACGCCTGACTCCATGATTGGCTCGCCGTTCTTGTCGACCTCTCCGGTCGGAACATCCTGCTCCGGCACCCAATAGCGAGGCAGCGGCGCCGCAGCGGCGTCCTGATGCTGCTCCACGGTGACGCGCGGAAGGGTGCCCTTGTTGAGCTGCTTCTCCGTGGCGTTCTCATAGGTGGAGAAGCGGTGGTCATAGTGGTGCAGCATCTTTGCTTCGTACAACGGGAGCAGACGCTCCTCGTCGCGGACGAGCACGTTTCCATCAAGGGCCCAGCCGGACTTGATCAGGTCGTCGAAAGTCTCGTTGTCCTGGGCGGAGGGACGGAACAGGTGGGAGTCGTTCGACATGTGGAACATGGCCATGAACGAGATGTCCCAAGGATTCCCGTCCGTCTTCTTGGATTCGTTGATCAGGACCGGAACCCTGCGGAAGATACCCAGAGTGACATCAGCGTCCCGTTTGTGACTGAAAACAGGACACGTTCCCGTGTTCGGGTTCATGGTCAGGATGTCCTCGGCCGCCATCAGGTAGCTGCGATCAGGGATCTGCTCAGGCTGCCGCACCTTGAACACCATCTGGATCGGCGCACGCAGATCGCCCGAACCGCGCAGCATGAACAGACAGAACCGCAGCTGGTTGTGGACCTCGGGGAAGACCTTGTCCTCGTTCTCGAAGTCGTAGAGCGCGGCAAGCTGCCCCTTCGTCACGATGTCCTTGAAGAAGAACTGCGTAGTAGCGTCCGTAGCGATCCCCGTAGGCACGATCACCCCCGTCCGCCCCCGAGGCCCCGTCAGCGTCCGGTCCGTCTCCGTGAACACGGCGTACGTGTTGATGTCCCCCCGCCCCGTCAACGGGAACCGGGCGCTGGACCGCAGGAAGTGGCTCTCGCCCTCCGCCCGGCGCTTCGCCGCCTCGAACTCGGCGTACAGGCGCTCGCCGTCGCGGTCGTCCCGCAGCTCCGCGATGCGCCGCTTCCGCGCGGCGGCGTTCTTGGCCTCCGCGATGCGCGGGTCGCGCTGGGCGAAGAACTCCTGTTCCTGGAGCTTCACCCGCTCCCACGGCGGGTTCCCCACCACCGCGTCGAACCCCCCGGCCCACCCCGTCCCCGGCTGCACGCCCTCCCCCGACTCCGGGACGGCGAACACCTCCGGGAACTCCAGGTGCCAGTGGAAGAAGCGGTAGCGGTCCCGCAGCTCCAGGATCTCCTGGTGGGTCGAGTCCGGCACCACCGTCTGGTCCCGGTTCCGCAGCGCACGGAACACCTGGTCCGTCGGAGCCTCCGGCGCCCCCGCGTACTTCGGCCACACGAACGCCGCGCACCACGCGTCGGCGGCGTGGAGGTCGTGGACGTACGCGGCCGACTCCGTGTACGCCCGGTACGCGGACTCCTGAGCCCGCACGTCCTCCAGGCGGTCGGAGGCGGCCAGCGTGATCCGCGCCAGCTCAACCGCGTACCGCTCGTTGCTCGGCAGGGTCTCCGTGTCGAACAGGAGCTCGTCCTGGCCGCCCCGCTGGGCCTTGTTGCGCTTGACCAGCGCCGAGGCGTACTTCCGGTCGTCGCCCTCGATCGGCTTGAACGCGTCGTCGGGGACGCCCTCCCCGAGCAGCTTCGGTGTTGTGCCGATCAGGCCGTTTCCGCGCTTCACGTGGGCGTCCAGGAACCCGAGCGCCCGGCCCGGCTCCATGGCCTCCAGCCACAGCGACACCTTCGCCAGCTCCACGGCCATCGGGTTCAGGTCGACGCCGTAGATGCAGCGGGAGACGACCTCGCGCAGGGCGTGGCGCATCGCGCCGGGGGTCGGCTCGGGGTTGTGCTCGCGGACCGAGGCCACCCGCTTGGCGATGCGGCGGGCCGAGGCGACCAGGAAGTGGCCGGAGCCGCAGGCCGGGTCGCAGACCGTCAGGGACAGCAGCTCGGCGACGATGTCGTCGGCCGGGTCGGGCCGGCCCGCAGCGGCGGCGCGCTGCTCGCCCCGCTTGACGGCGTCGTCTATGACCGGGGTGAGGGTGGTGTCCAGCAGGCACTCGATGAGCGAGGACGGAGTGTAGTAACTGCCCGTCGTCTTACGGGTGTTGCCCGCCACCTCCACCAGCTCGAAGGAGCGGTCGGCGGCGGAGTGCTTCGGCTCCAGCTCCAGCAGGGACTCGTAGACCGAGCCCAGTTCCTCGGCGTCCAGGTGGCGGTAGTCCACCGGCCGCCACCGGCGGGCGCCGGGGTCGCGGACCTGGGCGAGGTGGCGGACGGCGGCGAGCAGCGACTCGTTGGACAGCTTCAGGCCGTCCAGCGGGGTGTCCGCGTCGGTGCGGGAGAACAGGCCGCCGAGGCCGGGCAGCGCCAGCTCGGGGCGGCCGCCCTCGGCACCCAGCGCGTCGAGGACGATGCGCAGCGCCTCGTACTGGTCGCCGTGGGCCGTGCCCTGGCGGCGGCGGGCGCGTTCGCGGAGCCGGGCGGAGGAGAAGTACCGCTCGTACGCCTTGCGTCGGGGGTCGTCGGGCGCCCCGTCGAGCAGGGCCCCGCGGTCCTCGGCGACGAACACGAACAGCAGCCGGTAGACGAGGCGCAGCAGGGCGTCCCGCAGCGCCTTGGGGTCGGTGTCCTCCCGCAGTGCGGCGTTGTCCGGGTGGCGCAGGAAGCCGGTGCCGAGGACGGTCAGGGCGTTCTGCACGCCCAGGCGCAGCTGGTCCAGGGCGCGGGTGCCCGAGGTGACGGCCTCGGCACGCCACTTCTCCAGCCAGCACCCCGAGGCCGCCGTGCCCTCCGCCACCGTGAACCGGGAGGCGTGCAGCAGGCTGTACAGCAGGACGAACTCGCTGAACAGCTCACCGTCGAACAGGGCTTCCAGGTCGAACTCGACGTAGGCGGCCGTGGAGAACGACGAGGAGTCGCGGAGCAGCCGCAGATGGCGGCCGTTGGTGACGATCGCCCACAGGTGGGCCTCGGTGCGGTTGAGGCAGTCCTGGACCAGGGACTGGGGCGGCACCTGGCCGGCGGCCGGACGCTTGTCGAGTTCCTGGTTCCACGCGACCTGGTGGACGAGCGCGGGGCCGTGGCGGTGGGAGATCCGGAACCGCTTGTCCGGGTCGGAGTCGGCGGGGACGCCCGCCGCGCCGATCTCCGTCAGCGCGCCGAAGTCCAGTTTGCGGAAGAGCTGCGCGAGCCAGTCGGTGCCGGCCCGGCCCGTGGGGTCGGCGGCGGGCACGCCGGTCTTCGGGTCCGAGGGCAGGGCTGCGCGCAGGTCGCGCCAGAGCGGCTTGAGGTACTCCCAGGCGCGCTCGGCCTCGTCGCGTACGGGTACGGAGGCGGGCATCCCGTAGTCGGCGGGCCGGGTGCCCGGCAGGTTCCGTGCCTCGGCGACGCGCAGCAGCATGTCGGCGGGGAGCAGACCGCCGACGGTGGTGACCGAGGTGAAGGCGAGGGCGGTGCGGGTGGCGGCGGACATCAGGCTTCGGCTCCGGACACGTGAGAAGCGGGCGCGGCGGCGGGCTGCTGCGGCAGGTAGACGTAGACGCCGAGGACGTCGGCGGGCTCCTGCGGGACGACCTTGAGACCGCGGACGATCTCCTCGTTCGCCTTGCGGACCCGGCGGTGCGAGGCGTCGAGCTCGGAGGCCAGGCGGGTGCCGTACGCGGTGAGGTGCCCGGCGAGGTCCGGCAGCGCGCCCAGGTCCCGGGCGATCTGGTTGCGGACCAGCTGCTCGTGGGTGTTCCCGGAGGCGCGGACCGTGAGCAGGGCGGTGGTCGCGTCGTCGTCGAGCCAGCGGGCGCGCGACGGCATCCCCTCGTAGGCGAGGAGGCGGGCGTCCTCGGCGACGAGCTGCCGTTCGCCGGTACGGGACGGGAGCGTGAGGTGGAAGCGGTAGCGGACCAGCAGGAGCGTGGTGCGGACGGTGACCGCGTCCGTGGTGACCACACCGCAGCGGCGGGCGGGGCGGGGGCCGGGGGTGCTCGCGTCGAGCGCCGAGTCCAGGACGTAGGAGGCGATGGCGCCGATCGCCGGGTCGGTGCGGACCAGGGCCGCCTCGCCGCGGCCGATCGCCGGTGTGGTGCGGAAGGGGATCTGCCGGTCCTCCTCGACCAGCCGTCCGCCGAGCGTCGCGGCGAGCGCGTCCCGCAGACCGGCGGGGGCGCCGCCGGCCTGGGCGGTGAAGTCGCCGGTGCCGTCACCCGGGTCCCGTACCAGCGCGTCCAGGTCGCGCAGCGCCTCCACGGCGAAGTCGCGGACCTCCTCGGCGCCGCCGAGCGCGGCCCGTACGGCGGCGACCTCGCGCGCCACCTCCTCGGGGTGGATCGCGCGCTGGGCGTACTTGGAACGGGACGTCTTCTCGCGCTCGGCCGCGGAGTTCCACTCGCGCTCGATACGGTCCAGCGACTCCTGATGCCCGTCCAGGTCGAACAGGCTCTCCTGGCTGCCCTGCCGCCCGTGCAGCAACAGCCACTCCACCACCGCGTCGGTGACGCCCGAGGCGGTCTCGTCGGGCACGGACACGGAGATGCCGAGGTCCTTCATGATCTGGCGGTGCTTCATGAACAGCACCTCCAGGACCTTGCCGTCGATGCCGTTGTCCTCACCGAACATGGTGATGACACGGACCTGGTCGCGCTTCTGCCCGTAGCGGTCGACACGGCCCTCGCGCTGGTCGTGGCGGGTGGGGTTCCACGCCAGGTCGTAGTGGACGACGGCGTCGAAGTGGTGCTGGAGGTTCACGCCCTCGGAGAGGCAGTCGGTGGCGATCAGGACCCGGCGGGCGGCCGGGTCGGGGGCGTCCCCGTCGGCCCCGGCATCCCCGGCCGCTTCGGCGGCGAGCTGCTCGATGCGCTCCAGCCGCTGCTGCGGGGAGAGGGCCCCGGTCACCGCGGCGATCTTCGTCCGCCGGCCGAGCTTGCCGTCCAGCTGCGTGGCGAGGTACTCGGCGGTGGGGATGTAGCGGCAGAAGACGATGGGGCTGTAACCGTCGGCGATGAGGCCCTTCAGGTGCCGGGTGAGCGCCTTCAGCTTCGCGTCGCCGGCCGGGCCGACGAGCTCGGCGGCCCGCTCGGAGAGTTCGAGCAGCCGGGCACCCGCCTCCTCCGACTCGGCAGCCCCCGGCGCCACGTCCATGCCTTCGAGCCGGTCGTTGTCGGCGGAGTCGGCGGCCACCGGGGAGCCCAGCGCATCCGCCTCCTGCGCGGTGCGCGCGGTGGCGGACTCGGAGCGGGTCTTCAGGGTCTGCGCGGCGGCGGCGGGCGAGGACACCATCGAACGCAGCAGCGCGATCACCGACCACCAGGCGATCCGGGACTCGCGCCTGCCCTGCTCGCCCGCGGCCGCGACGCGGTCACGGGCGTAGGCGATGGCGTCGTCGAGCAACGCCCGGTAGGCGGGCGTGAGTTTGTACGGCTCGTCCTTCGTCCAGCGGTCGGACGGGAAGGCCGTCCGCTGGACCTGGGAGTCGTCGGCGAGACCGTCCTTCTTCGTGAGGTACTCACGGACATCGGCGCGCTTGCGGGCCACGAAGTGCTCGGCGAGCCTCGCCCGGCCCGCCGGGGACTCCAGGTCCAGGGTCGCGAGTTCGGGCCGCACCACGCCGAGCAGGTTGCGGAACGCCGACTCCTTGCCCGAGTGCGGAGTGGCGGTCAGCAGCAGCAGATGCCGGTCCGCGTCCGCGGAGACCTTGCGCAGCAGCTCGTGACGGAGCTGGTTCGTACCGGACGCCGCCCCCTGCCCGGCGTCGTCGGCGGTCACACAGGAGTGGGCCTCGTCGACGATCACCAGGTCGGGACAGTGGCGTACGAAGTCCTCGCGGTGCCGGGTCGACTTGATGAAGTCCGTCGAGATGATGGTGTACGGGTGCTTGTCGAACAGGGACTGGCCGAGATCCAGACCGCGCTCCAGGCGGGACACCGTGGAGGCCAGGACCAGTTCGGCCTCGATGCCGAACTTCTCCCGCAGCTCGGACTGCCACTGCTCGGCCAGCGAGGGGGAGCAGAGCACCGTCAGCCGGGTCGCCTCGCCCTGCGCGAGCAGCTCCTTGGCGATCAGCCCGGCCTCGATCGTCTTGCCGATACCGACATCGTCCGAGATCAGCAGCCGCACGGTCCGCTGCCGCAGCGCCATCAGCAACGGGACCAGCTGATAGGCCCGGGGCTCCACGGCGATCGAGGCCAGCGAGCGGAACGGGCCCGCACCCGAACGGAACCCGATGCGCAGCGCCGTGCGCAGCAGACCGGCGGACCGCTGGTCGCCCACGTCGGACGGGCTCGGCGCCGCGAACTCCGCCGGACGCACCTCCTCGAAGGCGGGGAAGACGGCCGCGATGTCGTCCTCGCTCCCGCCCAGGGGGCGCAGCACCAGCATGTCGGCGGCGCTCTCGGGCAGCACCACCCATTCCCGGCCACGGGCGGCGACCAGGGAGCCGGCTGTGTACGTGAGGCTCATGGTTGTCTCAGTTCCTTGGGATGGAGGAGGGCGGCGGCGGGGCGGTCAACGCAGGTGGAAGTAGGCGGCGTTGTGCTCGGTGATGGCGTCCCAGTCCGCGTCCGTCGGGAAGCGCACGACGTCCCAGCCGGCGTCCTCCAGCCGGTAGCCCGCCTCGATGTCCCGCGTCGAGTCGGCCGGCCGGCCGGGGCCGTCGACGAACACGGCGAGGTTGGCGCCGTCCAGCCGGAAGACGAGGTCGGGGCAGGCGCCCGCCTCCGGGACGAGGCTCCTGACCTCGTCCGGCAGCCGGTAGCCCTTGGCCCGGAGCCAGCCGAGCAGGTCGCCGCTCGCGACGAGGGCCCCGAGATCCGCCTCCAGCGGGGTGGGAGAGGGCACAGGCGGCCTCTCGGCCGCGTCGTCACCGTCACCGGTCCGGTGGTGGGTGGCCGGGGCCAGCCTGCGGAACTGTTCGCTGCGGGACTCGCCGCGATCCTCCCGTTCCGTGAGGGAGCCGGCCAGCCGCTGCAGCAACGGCCGCGCCGCGTGCCGGCTCAGCCTGCGGTGGTGCGTCTGGTTGGCGTACGTCAGCAGGCAGGCGTAGCAGCCGCGGGCGCACCCCTCGCCGCCCACCAGCTCGCCCTCGTCCTTGCCCGTGTCCGCGTCGAAGTGGCAGATCTCCAGGGCGGTCCGGGCGGCCTTGGCGAGCGCGCGCTTGTCCTGCTGGATGCGCCGCAGCACACCGGCGCCGCCCTCGGCGGCCTCCGTGAACAGGATGTGCCGCCGGGGGCCGTCGTCCGGGGGCAGCAGCTCGGCGGTCAGCTCGGAGTCCTCCAGCTCGAACGCCGCCTCGATGCCGCGCTCCAGCGCGTACAGGAACGACAGCGCCACCGGCTCGGGCTCCGGGTCGTCGAGCGTGACCACGAGGATGTTGCGGCGGTCCTCCACGTACGGCAGGACCCGCTTCTTGCGGCGCTTCTCGTTGCCGTCGTCGTCGACCACCGGCATGCCGGTGGAGGACGACGGCATGCCGGTTCCCTCGATGGCGTCCGCGGCGGCCCGGTCGTTGAGCCAGCGGCCGTCGCCGAGGTCGAGCCAGTAGCCGTCCGGCTCGCCCTCCTTGTCACGGACCCGGCCGAGGTTGGTGATGCGTACGGTCGCCGAGTCGCCGTAGTCCACGGTGAGGACGGGCAGGCCGTCGGCGTCGGTGACCTGCGAGGTGAGGCGGCCCTTGCGGGCCCCGTGGTCCTGGAACGCGTACGAGGTCTCCAGACGGAAACCGGCCCGGCGGCGCTCCTCCTCGTCGGAGGAGATCCGCTCGCGCGGGGTGGTGTACACGGTGTGCAGGTGGAGCAGACCGGTGCGCTTGTTCCGCAGCTCCTCACCGCACATCGTGCACCGGTCCACGCCGGGCCGGACGGCGTAGTGGTACCCGCAGCCGTCGCAGCGCCGCGCCTCCGCCGTCGCCAGGTCGCCCGAGGCGTCCGGCGGCAGCTGCACACGGGTGACCTGGTAGCGGGCGCCCTCGTGGTAGATGAGCGCGCCGGGGCCGAACTCCCGGATCGCGAGGAACCGGGGACGCTGCAGGTAGTCGCCGTCGGCATTGCGGCGGTTGCCGGAACGCGGGATGTACGCGGCCAGCGGCAGCCGGGGAAAGCTGTAGCCGGGCAGGAACCCCTCGGACGCCAGATAGCGGTACGGGTTGAAGTCGCTCATCACCGACTTGCTGTCGGACGAGCGGTTCAGCAGCAGGTTCGTCTGGGTCTCCGCCTCGCGGCGCCGGGTACGGGCCTGGACCTGCTGCCCCTGCGACAGCGTGTGGTCGACGACGCGCTTGTTCTGCTCGTACTGGTCGACGACGGCCGCGCGGAACAGGTCCCGCCACCGGTCGAAGGAGTCGTCGAACCGCTGCGGGGCCCGCTCGATCCGATCCTCGATCCACTCGTCGTACCACCAGGTGGTGTCGGCGAACAGGCTCCTCAGCGGATCGAGGACCGCATGGGCGACGGAGACCGCGCGTCGGCGGGCACCCTCGTCCAGAGAGTCTTCGCGGATGTGGGAGTGCAGCGGCAGACGCATCTGCGGATCAGGACGGTCGCTGCCGTCCGGGTCGTAGGCCACGTCGACGACGTCCGGGACCGCGATACCCAGCTTCATCCCCGTCTCCGCCAGCCAGATGCCCTGCACATGGGAGCGGACCAGGTCCTCGTTCGCGAGGTCGAGGCGCGGCGGCGCCACCTGCCCGGCCACCATGTCCTGGGACCGGCGGAAGTAGTACTGGTCGTGGCTGTTGCCCGTGGCGCAGTACGTGGTCACCAGCGCCGGCTGACCGGAGCGGCCCGCCCGGCCCGAACGCTGGGCGTAGTTCGCCGGGGTCGGCGGCACATTGCGCATCATCACGGCGTTGAGCGACGAGATGTCGACACCCAGCTCCATCGTCGGCGAGCAGTACAGCAGGGGCAGCTCGGCCGTGCGGAAATGGCCCTCGCGCTCCAGCCGTTCCTCCGGAGTGACCTGCGCGGTGTGCTCCCGGGCGAACAGGCCGGCCAGCTCGGCCGACGCCGTCCGGTACAGGTCGCGGAAGAACGGGTTGACGCGCGGGCCCTCACCGCTGGTGTACGTGCGGGCCAGCGGGTCGATCGCGCCCCGCTCACCGCTCCCGGCCCGCCAGACCAGGGCGGCGGCCGACACCCGGTAGCCGGTGCGCTTCTGGGCCGCCCGGCGACGGAAGGCCGGACCGGAGTGTTCGGGAGTCGCATCCACCTCGCGCACGAGTTCCGCTGCGAGCAGCACCTTCAGCAGGTCCTCGATGACGGTCTGGACGTCGTCCTGCGGAAGATCACGCAGCTCGGGCATGTTCCGCCGCAGGTACTTTCCGAACTTGCCGCGGGCCGACAGGAACAGCGCGGAGCGCTCCATCCCCGGCTTCGAACCGTACGGGTAGGCGGTGCCCACGGCGGGCCGGTCGCTCTCGCTCAGCACCCACGGCCCGGTCAGCCGCTCCTCGCTGGCACGCAGCAACGTGTCGAAGTCGTCCCGGAAGTACTGCACGTCGATGGCGAGCGCACGCCGCATGAAGTCGAGCAGGGTCCGGGCGATCTCCTCGCGCAGCGCGGGGTCGGAGTCACGCAGCACGGCGTGCGTGGCTTCCCAGCGATCCGTTGCCGCGGCGATCCAGCCCAGGTCCTCGTAGTCGATCCGGAGCAGCCCCGTCTGCTCCAGGTTCGGCATCGTGATGCGCCAGCCTCGCTCCAGATCCCGGTAGAGCCGGTACCCGACGACATCGCGGAAGGCCTTCGTCGCGCGCCGCTCCATGGAGGGAGCCAGCGACGCACCCCCCGCGTAGTCCCGCGTCGACAACCCCATGACCTCGGTCACCGCTTCGGCGAGGTCGTCGTGGTGCAGCCCTTCCTCGCCGGTCTGGAGAGCGGCCTGGTAGAGCGCGCCGCGCAACTGGGTCACCTGAGCGAAGTCGTTGAAGTGGCCTGCCTGGAGCGAGGCGTCCTGGCGGTTGTCGACGAAGGTGAGGAGCTTGCGGGCCTCCTTGCCGAGACTGTCCTCGGGCACCGCCCGCAGGGACTTCACGATCGACGCGGAGATCAGGGAGGTCGCCGAGGACCGGCCCTCCTGGTCCAGTGTGGCCAGCTTGGCGAAGTCCCGGCCCCGGGTCTGCTCGTAGGAGACCTGGCAGTGCACGCAGAACAGGAACGGCGCCGGGACGAACGCCGCCGCCAGCCCTTCGCCCGACTCGTTCCCGAAGCCGTCCACGACGACATGCCTGGGGACCCGGGGACGGTAGGACTTCCTTACGACCGTCAGGCCCTGAGCGTCCGACTCCAGCCAGGACTCCGGCAGCCGCCGGTCGTCCACGGCCGTCTGCGGATCCGCCGGCCACTCGTAGTCCTCGCCCGGCACTCCCACGTAGAGGTAGCCCTCGCCGGCCCGGCCGCCCGAGGCGGACGTGTCCCGGCGCGGCTCGTAGCGGAACGAACCGTTCTCCTCGGTGCGCCAGACGGTCAGATACTCCTGGCCGCACTCACGGCAGAACGCCAGCGGGAACAGCGGCTTGCCGTCGCTGTTCGGCTGCTCCAGCTGATAGGTGCGGGTGAGGGGGCGGCTGAGCGGATCCTCCAGCGTCGTGTAGACGGTGTCGCCCTTGGAGAGGAACTGGTGCAGCCGGAAGGCGAACAACGGCCGCTCCGTCACCGGATGCTTCGCCTGCGAACCCGCCTCCAACGTGGTGCGGATGGCCTCGCGTGCCTCCTCCTCGGTCGCCCCGGACTCCGAAGCTAGATCGGCCGCCGCGGCCTCGACGGTTCCCGGGGGACAGCGGCGCAGCCGCCCCGTGCTCCGCTCACGCTCCAGGCCGAACCGCGACTCCAGCCAGCGCGCCAGCGAGTCCTTCGTGAGCGCCTCGTAGGAACGGGGAGCCGCCGGGACCCGCAGGCGCTCGGCGGACACGCTCACCGGCGCGTCCTCGGTCGCCCGGACGAGGGTCTCGCCGATGACACGCTTCGGCAGCACCTTCGTACCGAACAGCCGGCCGGCGACCCCGGCCACCTCACGCTGCTGCTCCTCCCAGGAACCCTCGGTGGACATGGTCGCCGAAGTACCGACGCACTGGAGGGAGTCCGAGGCGCCACAGGCCTCGCGGACCCGGCGGATCAGGAACGCCACGTCCGCGCCCTGCCTGCCCCGATAGGTGTGCAGCTCGTCGAAGACGAGGAACTGCAAGCCCTCGGCCTTACGGATCAGGCTCGACCGGTCGTCCGGCCGGGTCAGCATGAGCTCCAGCATCACGTAGTTCGTCAGCAGGATGTCCGGCGGGTTCCTGCGCAGCTCCTTGCGCCGCTCCTCGGACTCCTGGCCGGTGTAGCGGGCGAAGGTGGCCGGTTCCTGCCCTGCGCCGAAACCGTGGCGCAGGTATTTCTCCAGCTCCATCAGCTGCGAGTTGGCCAGGGCGTTCATCGGGTAGACGACGATCGCGCGGACCCGGCCCCCCTCGGTGCGCCCTCCCGCGCGCAGGCCCGCCTCCTGACGCTCCTTCAGGACGTGGTTCACGATCGGGACGATGTACGCCAGGGACTTGCCGGAACCTGTGCCGGTGGTCAGCACGTAGGAATCGCCGGCCCTCGCGGCCTCGATCGCCTGTCGTTGGTGACGGTGGAGGGTCAGCGGTCGCCCGTCCGGGCGCCGTGAGCTTTCCTTCTTGCCCGCCTGGAAGATCTCCGCACACTTCGGGTGCAGCAGGCCCTCCTGGACGAGGTCGGTGACCTTGCCCCCGTCGGCGAAGAACGGGTTCAGCGAGAGCCAGGGGTCGGGCCACTGCGACTTCGCCGCCAGGTCGTCCTTGACGAAGCCCTCGATCCGGGCGTCCCGGAACACCGTCGCGCTCTTGGTGAAGTCCTCGTACTCGCTGATCAGGTCGGCGTGGATACCGAAGACGTCCATGGTCTCGGGCAGACGCGGTTCCCTGCGCGGCACGGGCACGGGTGCGGCCGGGGTGCGCTCCGGGAGCAGGGTCCGCAGCCGCGCCACCGGGTCCATCGCCACCCAGTGCGGAGCCAGCAGTGCGGCCGTGTCGTCCGGCTCCAGGGCGAGCGGTACCAGTACGTCACGGAGCAGGGCCGCGTTCTCGGGCCGAAGCCCGGCCTTCTTCTCCAGCAGACGGTCCACCAGGCGGACCAGCTCGGCGGGGAGGTCGGGGCGTACCAGCGTCAGGAGGGGCGGCTGGGAGTGCTGGTGCTGCTCGGAGAGTTCGTACGGGGTCCTGGCGGAGAACGGCGGCTGTCCGACCAGCAGTTCGTACATGATGCAGCCGAGTGCGTAGAGATCGGCGAGGCCGGAGACGTGTTCGGCCCGGAACTGCTCGGGTGCCATGTAGCGAGCAGTGCCGACGCTGACGCCCGTGCTGGTCAGCCGTGTCTGATCGGGATCGTCGACGATCGTGCCCATGCCGAAGTCGAGGATCTTGACGGTGCCGTCGCGGGTGAGCATGACATTGGCGGGCTTCAGATCACGGTGGACGACCCCGGCCGTGTGCGCGGCGGTGAGGCCGGCTGCGATCTGCGCGCCGATGGCGGCGACCCAGGAGACGGGGAGCTGGGGTTCCTCGTCGATGAGGTCCGCGAGAGGATGACCGTCCAGCAGCTCCATGGCCAGATAGGGCAGGCCGCTGCCGCCCGGCGTCCCGTCGACACCGCCGTCGATCAGCCGGGTGAGGTTCGGGTGGCCCTGGGAGAGCATGCGCATGATCCGCACTTCGCGGCGGAAGCGGTCGAACTCCCTGTTGGATCCCGAGGTGTCGACGGCGATCCCGGTCCGGCCGCGCAGCACGGTCTTGACCGCGACCTCCCGGTGCGGGGAGTCAGGTGCCGCCCGAAGGTCTTCGGCCCTGTGTACCTCGCCCATGTTCCCGCGGCCCACGATTCCCGTGATCCGGAACCGTGCGTCGACCGTCTCCAGGCCCACTGCGCCTCCCCCTTTTCCTCACCTGTCGCATACAGGGCAGGCACATCCTCAGGGAGCGTATACCTTAACCCGATCACCAGCATGACATGGCCCTGTTGACATCGTCAACGCGCGCCTCGTGTCACCTTCGCTGAGCGGGCGGAGCGGGGTTGGGCACGCGCCGGTTGAAGACCCACACTCCCTGCGAGTGTGTGGCCCCCATGACCCGTCCGGAGGTCCGTAGCCACGGATTCGCCTTCTGGAACGGCGCGAAGTTGTCGTTCGAGACGATGACCCCGCGGACCTCCTCGGCGATGCTGATCACCAGGGCGTCGCCGCGTCCCTCGGTTCCGGCCGGAGGCTGTACGACGGTTCCGTCGGCGATGGCCTTCTCCACGAGCGGCCGCTCCTCGGCGGACACGTCGTGGCGCAGGGTGGCGTCGACCACCACGTGGATGTCGCTCTTCGAGTGCCTGGCCCGCAGGAACCGGACCGCCGCCTGCAAGGCTGCGAAGCTCGGCCTGCCGCCCGCCGAACGCGGAGGGCGCCCGTTCCACGCGAGGTTGGACCCGTCGATGATGAGCGGCTGCGCGGCCGTGACCGCGCCGGCCGACGGGGGAGCGGGGCGAAGAGGAGTGGGTTCGGGCGCGCTGTCGCCCCGGGGTCCGGCCTGCTGGGGATGGGTCGGTGCGCTCGCCGGCCGGGCGACGGGGGCGAGGGTGAGCAGGCGGTCGAGTTCCTTCCTCACCTCCGGCAGCACGTTCCCGTCCCCGAACACCTTCACCTCGCCGTCGAGGAGGACGTCACCGGTCTTCTGCAGAGTTGCCCTGACGGTCAGCAGGCCTTCCTTGCTGTAGGTGTACTCCAGGTCGAAGACTCCGTCCTCGGCTCTGACCCGCCGGGGGTAGGCCAGGACCAGGTCGGTCAGTTTGACGTTGTCCGGGTGATCGACCCCGCGGTCGGGGTCCCCCTCCCAGACCTCGACGGTCAGCTGGGAGACGTTGTCCTTCGTCGGCTCGTACGACTTCACGCGCTGCTGCGGGAGGCGCTGGTTCCGGTCGATGAGTGCGCTGAAACTCCGCCGGCCCTCGCGGCTCTTGGTGATCGTGCCCAGGGCGTGCGTGTTGACGACCCGGATGATGCTCTTCAACTCGCCGTCCATGGCGGCGGCGCTGATGGCCGCTCCCTCGGCCACCGCGGTCATCGGGTCGCACAGGGCGCTGTCCACGAGTTCGCAGTCGAGCGCTTCCGAGACCGCGGCACGCACCGCCGGAATCTGGCTGCTGCCCCCGATCATCAGCACCGCGGTGAGGTCCTGCGGGTCGATCCGGGCCTGCGCCAGGCATTCCTCCACCGGGTCGAGCGCACGGCTGATGAGGTCCTGGATCGCCTCGGAGAACTCGTCCTGCCCGATTTCGACGGTGACGTCGTCGGGCGTCCGGACGCGGACCGACTCCTGCTGGGAAAGCAGGATCTTCGCCCGCTCGATCTCCAGGGTGAACATCCGGTTCTCGGAATCGCTCCAACGTCCGCGCCTCGGCACCCGATCGAGAACCATGCGGCGCAATCGCGCGTCGATCTCCAGACCTCCGAGGCGGTTGACACCCCGGCTCGCCTTCTCGTCGAAGAACCCGTCGTCATGCAGGAGGAGCGTGGCGTCCATCGTGCCGCCGCCCCAGTCGAAGACCAGGAACTCGCCGTCGGCCTCCATCTCGTGCGCGTAGGCGATCGCTGCCGCCGTCGGCTCGTTCAGCAGGGTGCGGACCGCGATTCCCGCGGCACGTGCGGCCTCACGCGTCCGGAAACGGGCCGCTCCCGTCGCGTTGGCGGGTACGGTGACGACGGCCTCGCGGATCTCGGTGGCGGCCTCCTCCAGCGCTGCCCCGGCGATGGCGTGAAAGACCCCGGCCGCCGCGGTGGTCGCGGCGAACCGTTCACCGCTCAGCGTGACGGACGGCTCCTCGCGCAGCATCCGCTTGCACGCCTCGACGGCCTGCTCCGAACGCAGCTTCGCCTCCCAGCCGAACAGCGTGCCGGGTCGCAGCGAGCTCGTGCCGACGACCGACGGGTAGAGCAGCTCGAACCCCCTGCGCCCCCAGTTGGCGTCCAGGCCCTGACCGCCGATCTCCAGCACCTCGACATACTCGCCGTTCCACTGGGCGGCGACCGAATTGGTGGTCCCGAAGTCGATCCCGGCTGCTGTCATGCTTCCTCCCCCGCCTTCACACCCGCAGGCCCGGCGGTGCGCCGCAGTTGACCGGCGAGAATGACTTTTCCTGTCAACTCATCCACGTACGCCGGACTGAGCAGCTCGAAGGCGTCCCCTTCGCCCTCGGTCACCACGAACCGGTCGCTCTCCTCGGGCTCCGTCACCCGCAGCAGCCGCAGTTCCCGCAGGTGGGACGTCATCGCACCCTCTACGGTCTCCCGGCTTTCTCCCGCCCGGGACCAGAGGAGCGCGTCGATCTCGGCGAGACGTCCGGCGAACTGCGCGCGGGTACGGAACTCGTCCAGGACCGCCCGGCGTACCGCCGCGGTGAGTGCTCCGGCAGGGGGCGCCTCGTCGGCCCCGGCGGCCTCCAGTGCCTCCGGTACCCGGGCGGCCACCCCCTTGATCACCGTCATCGCGTCGATCGGATCAGGGCGAGGGGGAGCTTCGACGACGCCGTTCCGCAGGGGCTGCGCCGAAGCGTCGGCCAGGCGTTCCCTGCGGCGCTTCAGCCCGCCTGGCTTGTGTGGCGGCACTGCCGTCTTCCCACCGGGCTGTGTCCGGCCGCACGCGGGGCACGGGCGGTGCGGTCGCTCCCTCTTGGGAACCTTCTTGTTGGGAGGCATCAGCTCTGCTCTGCTTCGTTCGGATCAGTCAGGACGGCAGGTCAAGACAGTGGGCGTGGACGGAGTCACCGCACGGGACTGTGCCGGTCGAGGTGGGGCGCGGTGGTTCGGAAGTCATCGAGCAGCTCGACGGCGGCACGGGCACGGAGGGTTTCCAACTCGCCGCCGCTCGTCACCGGAACCCGGCGTGGCAGCGCCTCCACCGGAGGCACCAGACGCCGCGGCACCTGGGAGGGCATGACGTACCGGGACCGGTCGAGCGGAAGCTGGTAGAAGACGTCCCAGCCCGCTTCTCCCCGCAGCGCGCCACGGATGCGCTCCTCGGCCCAGTTCAGCTCCGACTGGGCTCCGGCATCGCCCTCGTGCTGCCGGAAGATCTCGCGGCAGCGTTCCTCCCACCCGTGCGCACCATGGTCCAGGCCGATGTCGAGGAAGGGGTTGCCGAACGGGCCGCGGTCGTTCTTTCTCGTCGCTCGCCAGGTGTTCAGCAGCCGGAGGTTGCGCTCCGCGACGGGCCCGCCCAGGTCCGCCGCCTTCTCGGCGCTCTCCACGGCGGTGTCGAGAAGTTTGTCCCGCCCCGCAGCCGAATCAACCTGCTTGCTCTGTGCCACGGCCACGTACGCGGCCAGGGCGTGGGCCTCCTGGACGAAGCCCGTGGGAACCTTGCCGCTGTTTCCGTCCCGGCTGAGAGAGCGGGCCTGCTGGGCCGCCGCCTCCAGGTCACCGGCCTTCACCAGCTCGTAGGTGCGGTTGAGGGCGACGAGCGCACAGAACGGACTCCGTCCTGCGTCGACCGGATCCACTGGGGACCACAGGGTGGCCATCAGCAGCCAGAGCCCCCGATCGTCTGGGGGAGCGCCTGCCGAGGAGGTCCGGGCCGGGCGTAGTCGAGCACAACACCCCGCACCGCTCCAGGCCCGCCTCGTTGAACCATCGCACGCCGGCTGCCCAGAGACTCCGCACATGGCCGAGAACCGATTCCGGCGGCAAGAGGCTCAGCCCCGAGCGCACCGCGGGCAGCAGACTCTTGCGGTCCGGGTTGCCCTCGAGGGCCCGCATGAGAACTGCCCGCTCGGCTTCGGGAACCCCGGCGGCGGCCGCGGTCTCGGTCAGCGTGTTCAGCACGGCCTCCACGTCCTCGCTGCCCCCGACACCGAGCCAGCGCCACTTTCGCTGGGTGAAACCGCTCACCCCGGAGGAGCCCTTGTTGTCCCGGCGTTCGCGCGCACGCCTCAGACGTTCCTGTTCAGCGGCTTTCGCCGCCCGACGAGCGGCGACCGGGTCCGTCGTGTTGTACACGTCGACAGATTATCCGGATGATTCGGCAATCCACACGGCCATGTACATATCGTGACCACCGGCCCCGCGGCGGCGACCCTGCGCATGGCGTACTAGGCCATGATCACCCGCGCCCGGCAGCGGCTGGTGCTGGGCCGGCAGGGGAGCCGGCTGCCCCGGCATCCGGTGGGGGACGGATGGGTGGATTCGCGGTTTGGGATCGTCGCATTCGATGTCAGACGTAGGCTGCTGCCGGGAACAAGGGGGAGACGATGACTGACGACCGCAACACGACCGTGCCGGTGTGGACGCTGGCGACCGCTGACGTCCGAGTGCCGGGACTGGCCGCGGGCGAGTCGATGACAGCTGAACGCCTGGCTGAACTGCGCGGAGTGCTGGCCGCGCTGGCCGACGAGCCGATCGTCACACTTGAGGTGCATCCGCTGCCCGACAAGATCGACCGCGGCCGTGGCATCCCGCTCGACGCCGCGAGTCCCCTGGCGCAGCACTTGTCACAGTTCATCACGCAATCGACGCGAAGTTCCCTTACGGCGGCCAGAGCGACCGCTTCCGGCGAGAATCTGTACCGCATGGTGGTCCCGGCGAAGGTCGCCGCCCAGTTCGGGCAGGGCATCGTCCGTCCGATGGTGCCGAACGGGGCGGTCGGCGGCATCTACGGTGAGCTCGTGAATTCGACGGGCAGGATCGCCTCCAAAGCGCGATTCGTGCCGGTCGGAGGCGTGGCAGCGGCGGGCACGGTCGGCGGGGCCGGTGCTACCGCCGGTGCCGCGGCCGCCGGCGGCACGGCGCTCACCGTGGCCGCTCCGCTCGTGCTCATGGCCGTGGCGGTGGGAGTGAGCGCCCACGCCGATCGCAGGCGCCAACAGGCCATCGAACACATCACGGAACTGCTTGAGCGACTTCAGGAGGAGAAACTCGACGACGAGCGCAGCACACTCGACGGCTGCCGTGGCGCCGTCGACAAGGCCACGGCCATCCTGCTCGACCAGGGCAAGCTCGGTGTCTCCCTGGGACTCGACTCGGCGGTGCACGCCATCGACACGGCGCTGAGCAAGGCCGACGGCCGCGCTACCCGGTGGCAAGGCGCGCTCGACGGACTGCGCGAGGGCGAGGCCGTCGAACTCGGCACGCTGACCAAGGCGTTCCCCGGTGTCGATGACCATGGCGGTACGTTCCGCACCCACCTCGAACTCGCTTCCCTGGCCATCGCGTTGAAGCGGCGGGTGGTTGTCCTCCAGGCCGTCGAGCACGCACAGAGCAACGACGGCAATCCGTTCGAGAACTTCACCCGCGAACTCAGGCGCGATCAGCAGCGCCTCGATGAAATGGAGTCGAGCATCGCCGGTGTCCTGGTGCGCCTGTCGGCACTGGAGCTGGCACGCCCGAGCGGCTTGCGGGCACCGGTCTTCACGACCGGTGAAGTGGATCGCCTCATGAGCGCGACCCACCGGATTCACCAGCTGGGCCGTGGTGTCACAGTCAATAGCCGTACGACAGACGTGGCGATTGAGATTGCCCGCGACAAGGACGGCTCGGTGGTCGTGTTCCCCGCGTTGCCGTCGTAGACGTATCGGTGTGTTCCGCGAAGTCGTCTGCCGTCGTCATCGAACCGCCCCGTCCCCCGTTGGTGAGACGCAGCCGACGAGCCTCACCTTGAGCTGTTCCACCGCCCCAGCACGGGTGGCCGCTGTATCCCTCCGCCACCCTGTGACAAGCGCAGGGCTCGACCCCTGGCATCCGGTGTGATCAGCACCCGAACGTCAGGACCGGAGGGCCCATCGCAAGGGACGGGTTCCTGAGACCCGTCGACTGCGCTGAGAAAGATCGAGCAGCAAACCCCACCAGGCGTGGCCACACAACTGTTCAAGGCGCTGACAACTCGGCCCGGACGGACTTGCCGCCGGGTGGGTGGGGGACGCATTCCCACCGGTTGGAGGAGGGGCGGCAAGCAGCAGGCCACGTCCGCCGGTGCGGTCGTCGGACACGACCGACATCGGACTTGCGAGGCCACTTCGGCGATCGCCTTCCGCGAAGACTGATGGACACTCAGGCTCTCCTGACGTACTGTCACCCATTCAAGATCATCTTGCGTGTGCGTTGCACAAGGTGCTGAACACTTTCAGCCGCTGCATGCTCGTGCCGGTTGATGACCCGGGAGTCCCGGAGGGCTCCCACGGTTTTCGAATGACCATTCGCTTCTGGCATTCGGCGAGCGTCCCGTCGAGCAGGACCTACTCCGGATCGGTTTCACACAGGACCTTGAGCAGGCCCGGTGACCGGTCGGCAGCACCCTTTCGGCGAGCGGACCGCCGCCGAACCCAAGCAGCGTTGACGCACTCTGCAACACATCGCGCTCAGGGTTGGACGGACCGGGGACTTCGCCCGCGCCGCGCTCGTCCTCAAGGGAATCTGGAGTTGGTCACCGTTGAGAGAACCTCGATCCCCGGTGCTGCGTCCCAGACGGACTTCGGTGCTGGGTTGCCGACGGATTCGCCGGTGATGTGGCTGGACCGGGCGAGCGCCGGGCCAGGTGGGGCCACGTGGCCCGAACCACTCCGGGCCCGGCCTCGCTGCTCAGCATGGACTGCGCCAGGTCCCCAGCTCCCACTTCTTCCGCATGGAGGAGAGTCCCAGACTGCGGGACTCGGGGCAGAAGCGGTCGGTCGGCTCGGTGTACTCGACGTGGAACACGGCTTTGCCCGCCTCGATGAACGGTGTGAGCCTCGCGCACTCGCCATACTGCGCGCACTGCTCGTTGACCGCGAAGTCGAAGGTGCCCACCAGCTGCGGGATCTGCGAGAGATCATTCTTCAGGCCCACCGCCAGGCCGCGTTCGTGGGCGATGCCGGCGATCATGCGGTTGTATCGCAGTTGGTCCTGCGCGGTGAGCGGGAAGCCCGTGTCGTCGGCGTACCCCTCCACGAGGTCGGGCTCCACCGCGTCGAATCCCTTCTTCCGGCACATGTCGAACCGCCGTTCCATGATCGGCCGAAGCAGGGAGATCCGCCGGATGTCGAGCCAGCGCTCACCCTGCCAGCCGTTCGGCCCGCCCAGCACCGAGCGGGGGAAGGCATCCTTGTCGGGCCGGTAGTCCTCCCAGGCGCCCACGTTGATGTAGCAGATCACCTTGCGGCCCGCGCGGTGGAGCCGGGCGACATCCTCGGCGTCGTTCTCGAAGCCGTCGATGTCATAGACCGGCACGTCGGCCGCCGCGGCGTCGACCTTCCCGTCGAGCTGCCACTGCCAGGCCAGCCCCGGACGAGGCTGCCACCGGCCCTTGCCCGGTCCGCCCGATGCCGTGTCCCGGCTGCCGCCCGTATCGGAGCAGCCGGACAGCAGGGTGCTCACCACGACCGCCAGCACAGCCAGCAGGGTTGCCCACGGCAGGGCTCCGCGTTTCACCGTCCCGCTCCGGACAGCACTGGTGTGAGCCGGGCCCACGGATTGGGTGGCTTCCCGGTCACCGGGCCCGACACCGCGGCACCACGCTCGTGGGCGGTGCGCACGGCCAGCGGAGTCAGCGCCTCGGGTACGCCGTACACCAGGTGACAGAAGCGGTCGGGCGGAAAGCGCGCCGTCCAGTCGGGCCTGCTGAACGCCGACACATAGGTGGACCAAGGGCCCTCGAACGTGACGAGGAGATCGGCGATGCCGGCGTAGCCGGGAGCCGGGTGCACGCCCGGGTTGAGGACCACGGGCGACGCACCCTGCCGGCGCAGCGCGCGCACCAGCTTCCGGTAGGCGGGCAGCGCGTCCCCGGCGGCGCTCACCCGGTCCAGGAAACAGCCGTCGGTGGCGTACCACTCCTGGTGCCGGGCGGCATCGGCGGTGACATCGGCGGAGGGCCGGGTGCCGTAGTCGGTGTCCACATAGCCGAGCACGCGGGCGCCCGCTCCTCGCAGCGCGCCCGCCGCGGAGACGAAGGCGGGATCGGGGGCGCCGCCCGGCCCGTCCGCGGGATTGAGCACGACCGCGTAGGTACGGTCGGCCGCCTCAATGAGCCGGTGCCAGGCGGCTGGGTCCACAGCCGGGTGGACGTACAGCGGGATCAGAAGGCTCACGACGACGGTCCGCCTTCCTCGCGCGGGGCCGGAGGGCGGGCGCCGGCGGACCACAGCGCCGTCAGAGACTCCCGGAGCACATACGAGGGACGCCAGCCAAGGGATGTTCCGGCGGCAGAGATGTCGGAACACTGCCAGGACAGCTGCTCCGATCGGGCGGAGCCGACGCCCTGTTCCTCGATGCGTCCGCCGAAGCCCGCGATCTCCGCGAGGGAGTGCACCAGGTCGCGCACCGGTACGGCGTCGCCGCCGCCGATGTTGAGCACGCGCGGCAACGGCCCGGGCGCGGTCACCGCCTGCTCCACCGCCCGTGCCACGTCACGTGCGTCGACGAAGTCGCGGTACGCCGACAGGTCCCCGAGGCGGAGCACCGCGTCGGTGTCCGAACCCGCCTCGCGCAGGAGCCGGGTGACCCGGCCGGGCAGTCCGCCGGGAGGCGCCCCGGGTCCCACCGGGTTACCGACCCGGAGGACGAGTGCGTCCAGGGCCGAGGTCGAGACGGTGACCGTGCCGGCCAGTTTCGTGGCCCCGTAGGTGCTGAGCGGGCGGGTGGCCGCCGACTCCGCCGTCGGGATCCGGCCGGATCCCGGGCCGTACTCGGCGGCCGAACCGAGATGGACCAGCCGGGCCGAGGGACACGCCAGAGCCATGGCCTCGCACAGGACAGCGGGCCCCCGGGCGTTGGCCTCCGCCAGCGTCACCGGGTCCCCGCCGGTCGCACCGGCGCAGTTGACCACGGCGTCCGGCGCCGCCGACGCCAGGGTCTTCGCGAGCCGGTCGGCGGAGTCGGTGGCGAGGTCGACGGGAACGCCGGCGGCGGGGGACCGCCCGCCGGAGAGGACCCGCGCGCCCTTGAGAGTGCCGAGCCGCTCGGCGACGTGGGCCCCCAGATAACCGGTGGAACCAAGGACGATAATGCGCATACGGGGCTCAGGCTCCCTTGAGCAGCAGGGACTTGCGGCTGGTGAACTCCGCGTTGGCTCGGTCGTAGTCGTCGGGACGGCCGATGTCCAGCCAGTAGCCGTCGAACTCGTAGGCGTGCGGCGGGTTACCGGAACCCAGCAGGTCCAGCACCAACTCGTCGAAGCCCAGCGGCAGTCCGGCGGTGTACCCGTCGAGTGTGGCCCGGCTCAATCCGTACACACCCATGGAGACGCGGTAGTCCAGGCTCGGCTTCTCGGTGAAGCCGACGACCTTGCTCGCGTCGGTGGTCAGTACACCGAAGTCGATGCGGACCTGGCGCGCGTACGTGGCGATGGTCAGAGGTGCTCCGGAACTCTGGTGGCTGTGGAGGACGTCGGCGTAGTCGAGGTCGGTGAGGATGTCCCCGTTCATCACCAGGAAGTTCTCCGGCAGCCGTTCACGCATCGTCAGGAGCGGCCCCATGGTCCCCAGCGGGGATTCCTCGGTGGAGTAGTCGACTCGCAGGCCCCACTGGGAGCCGTCGCCGACGTAGGCCCGGATGATCTCGCCGAGATGGCCGATGGCGATGGTGCAGCCGGTGAAGCCGGCTGCGGCGAGCTGGCGCAGGACGATCTCGAGGATGGCGTGCTGGTCTCCGATGGGCACCAGCGGCTTGGGCAGGGTGGTTGTGTAGGGCCGCAGCCGGACACCCTTGCCGCCGGCCATGATCACTGCGTACATGGTCTTCCCCTTGCTCGACGTGCCGGGTGTGGTCAGATGTTGTAGATGCCGGTCTTGTAGCGGGCGAGGTTGCCCGGCTCGCGGAAGAACTCCACCGTCTGCGCGAGGCCCTCCTCCAGGCTGTGCGCCGGGCTCCAGCCGGTCGCCGCGCGCAGTCGCCCGGCATCCGCGACCAGCCGCATGACCTCGGAGTTCGCGGGCCGCAGCCGCTGCGTGTCCTCGCGGACGTCGAGCGCGGTGTCCATCACCTTGCCGATGAGGGCGACCAGGTCGCCGACGGAGATCTCGCCGCCCGTACCGGCGTTGAAAGTGCGGCCCACGACCCGCTCGGCGGGCGCGGAGCCCACCGCCAGGAACGCCTGCGCGGTGTCCTTGACGAAGGTGAAGTCCCGGGTGGGACGCAGGTCGCCGAGGGTGATGGTCCGCTCCCCGGCCGCGACCTGGCCGATGACGGTCGGGATCACGGCCCGCATGGACTGCCGCGGCCCGAAGGTGTTGAACGGACGTAGCGTCACCACCGGGGTGTCGAAGCTGGCGTGATAGCTGTCGGCCAGCCGGTCCCCGCCCGCCTTCGAAGCCGCATAGGGGGACTGGGTGTTGATGGGGTGGTCCTCGGTGATCGGTACGGTCTGCGCGGTGCCGTAGGTCTCGCTGGTGGAGGTGTGCACCAGCCGCGGTGTGCCCGCGGCCCGTACCGCCTCCAGCACGTTCAGGGTGCCGGTGACATTGGTGTCCACGTAGCTGTGGGGCGCCCGGTAGGAGTAGGGGATGGCGATGAGCGCGGCCAGGTGGTAGACGCTGTCGGCCCCTTCGACGAGATGGCGGACCGAACCCGGGTCCCGGACGTCGCCGAGGACGATCTCGACCTGGTCCAGGACGGCGGGGGAGAGGGTCTCGAGCCAGCCGTACGAGGAGAAGGAGTTGTACTGCGCCATGGCCCTCACCCGGTGTCCGGCGGCGACAAGCGCCTCGGTGAGGTGGGAACCGATGAAGCCCTCGGCTCCGGTGACGGCGGCGAGCGATGGGGCGTTCAAGATGGATTCCTTCCGGTGGTTGGTGGTTGGTGGTCGGTGGCGGTCCGTGGGGCCCGGGAAACGGATGGCTGTGGCGTGTGCGCGGTCGGTGGTGCCCCGTCAGCCGTGGGCGGCGGGCCGGCCCAACTGCCGTACGGTCAACGCTGTGAGACAGAGCACGGCAGCACCGCAGCTCAGCGGCAGCGCCGCGGTGCCCGGTGGCGCGCCGGCCAGCATCCCCGCGCCGGAGAACGCCGCCGCGGTGAGACATACGGCGGCCGGCGGCCAGGCGGTGCCGAACGCCTGAAGCAGCAGGGAGACCCACAGCGTTGCGGCGAGCAGCAGCAGGGTGGCGGGTTCGGCGTCCACGAACAGCGCCGCCGGCGTCAGAGGGCCGAGGTACACCAGCAGGCAGCCGGCGAGAACGGCGGCGGAGCGGGCCCGGAACCCGCCGGGCGTCCTCGTGGACCGCAGTGCCGCCACCGACAGTCCGCGGTAGCGGTACAGCAACCACTCGGCCGGCCCCATGCTCAGGGTCAGCACGATCACGGCCCAGGGATGGTCCCGGCCCGCCAGGAACACGAGTGATCCGGCGGCCAGTCCGAACAGGCCGTACGGCAGGGACGGCCACAGCCCCGGACGCGCGGTACCGGGTGCGGCCGGGGCCGAGAGGGTGGCGCGCAGCGCCCAGCCGGCCGCGGCGACAGTGCCGAGGAGCGACAGCAGCGGCAACCCGGCGCGGAGCGCGTTCCCGGGTTCCCACCACAGCAGCGACGTCCCGCCGACGGTGACCGGCACGAGGGCCGCCAGCAGCAGCCGTTCGCGGCCCAGTACGAGCAGCACACCGGCCGCCGCGAGGTAAGCGCACTGGGCCGTGACGGCCAGGGCCGTCACGGCCGACCCCGAGAGCGCGGCGCCGGCGGCGGCCGCCGCGGCAGCGCCCAGCGGCGCCCCCTTCGCGAGAGTGCGGCCCGCCTCCAGCCGCCCGGTCGCCAGGCGCACGTACGCCCGGTGGCCCAGTGCCTGGTTCCACGCCCAGGAGATGAGCCCGGCCACCACCAGCGCCCGCACCGCGCCGTCAGGAGGCAGCATCCGCCCGGCGAGTGCGTACGCGAGGCCGGGGAGTGCGAACAGCAGCCCTCGCAAGGCGCAGCGCACATGGTCGGGCCGCCAGGGATCGGCGGGACGGGGCGGCTCGGGGAACGTCCGCGGTACGCGCCGGTACAACGCCGTCGCCAGTGAGAACAGGTCGGTGTGCCCGTACTTCTCCCGGATCACGTCGCCGGTGAGGCCCTCGGACTCCAGCAGGGCGGCGACCTCATAAGGGTGGACCGCGGGTGCTATACGGTCGGCCAGTGTTGCGGCCAGCTCGTCCACCGCCTCGGCTCGCGCCCCGTGGCCGGGCAGGACCGGCCCCGACGGGTGCGGGCCGGCGAGGCGCAGGGCGAGGGTGCGGTCGTCGGCGAGGCGCAGGGCCAGCGTGTCCTGCTCCGCGCCGCCCGGTTCCAGCGACATGGGTCCACTCATCCGGCCGCGCTCCTCACAGGTGACCTGCCCACCGTCGTCGGCGCGTGCTCCTCGACGGCCGTGGGCGCACTCCGGCCGCCGGATCCGGACAGCTCCTGGTAGATGGAACGGAAGGTGTCGATGGTCTGCCGGAGGGTGAACTGCTCGATCACCCTGAGCCGGGCCCCCTCGCCCATCCTCCGGCGCCGCTCGGTGTCGGCCAGCAACTCCAGGGCCGCGTCGGCCATCGCGGCCGGATCGCGGGGTGGCACGACGAGACCGGTGTCGCCGACTGCCTCCCGGACACCGCCCACGTCCGTGGAGACGGTCGCCCGCCCGCATGACATGGCTTCGATCAGGGTGAAGGGGAAGCCCTCGCTGATGCTGGAGAGCATCACGACGTTTCCCGCCGCGTAGGCGTCCTTGATGTCCTCGACCCGGCCCTCAAAGGTGATCGCGGCGGCATGGCCCAGCTCCGCGGCCAGCGCCTCACACCGGTCCCGGTAGGCTTCCCCGCCGCGCGGCGTGCCGCCGAACAGGCGCAGCCGCGCGGCCGGCACCCGCTCCCGTACGAGGGCGAAGGCGCGGATCAGGGTCTCCAGGTCCTTGATCGGGTCGACGCGGCCGGCCCAGCTGAGGACGGGGTCGGCAGGTTCCGGGCCGGCGGGCGGAAACGCGGCGGGGTCCACGCCGTTGTAGACCGTCCGGATCGCATCGGGTGCGGCGCCTCCGTGCTCCTCCCAGAGCCGGTTGTAGCGGTTGCCCGGGGTGATCAGGGCGGCCCGCCGGTACGTCTCCTCCGCCAGCAGCCGGAAGAAGCCCAGCACGAGTGCCTTCACCGGCCACCGGTAGGGAGCGGTGCGGTACCCGAGGTAGCGCTCGCGCAGGTACACGCCGTGCTCGGTGAGCAGCAGCGGCACACCGTGCCGTTCCAGCGCGGCGAGGCCCGGCAGGGCCGCCACGCCTCCGCTGACCGCGTGCGCCACTCCCACCTCCGGGTACGGTGCGGCCAGCGGCCGCAGCGCGTGCTCCAGCAGTGCGGTCGCGGTCACCGCGTCCTGCAGGTTCGGCCGGGCCTCGCGCGCCGCGAGCCCGGGCCGGTTCCAGAGGGCTGTCAGGATGCCGATGGCCTGGTCTCCGCGCAGGAAAGGACTGAGCCTGCCGTCCTGGGCGGCCCGCGCCAGCGCGTACAGAGCCGGGCCGAAGCCGCCTTCCGCGCGCGGGTCGAGCAGTGCGGTCACGAACCGCTCGTAGGACTCGGCGAGCCGTCGGCGGTGGTGTCCGCGCGGCGCCCGCCCTTCAGGGGTGGGACCCCACATGGGGACGGAGACGATGCGGCCGACGTGGGCGGGGGCGTCCCAGACGACCGGCTCCCGGCCGGTGCCGGTGACGGCGATCACGTCGAACGCGATGTCAGGCATGCCGGTGACGAGTTGGTCGCACCAGACGCTCACACCACCGTGACTGTGCGGGTAGGTGCCTTCGGTGAGCAGGGTGACGCGCGACACGCCGGAGTGTGGCGCGCCGTGGGGAAAGTACATCGATCTGCTCCACGGCCGGGAAGTGAGGTTGTCGGGCCCGGGGGGCGCGGGCCCGTCCCGGCCGCCGCACCGGCGACCGGGACAGGAGGGCGTACGCTTGTCAGCGCTCCGCGCCGTAGGGGACTTGCTCCGCGACGCCGGAAGGCACTTCGGTCCGGGGTGCGGCGTCCGTCGGTGCGCCGGTCACGGCGGGCCTCCCGTACGGCCCGTCCGCCGCGGCCGGCGGGCCCGCGGACACGGGCAGGTCCAGGGTGTAGGGCAGGCCGTCGGTCGAGGCCCAGCCGGAGACCTTGCCGGCGTAGGGAGCTCCGAAGCCGGTGCCGCCGTGCTGGGTACCGGCGGGCATGGTGGCCGCGATCGCCACGCCCCCGGGAGCCTGCACGGTCACACTGTCACCGATCCGGTAGGCGGTGACCTGGCCCGCGTCGAGGGCGGCCCGCCAGGCTGCCCTGTGCTGCATCTCGACGCCGATGTCCTTCATGCGGAGATTTACCACGGGGGTGTCGCCGGTGAACAGGTCGTCGTAGTCGCCGAGCACACCGTCGAGCACCGGATAGGCGATGCGGTCCTCGGCGAGATTCGACTGGTGGATGAAGTGGGGCTTGGGGTCGTTGGAGAGGACGTGCCCCAGCGCGATCCGGGTCTCCAGCGGGACGATGTGATCGGTGTAGCCGGTGGCGATGTCCAGTGGTGCGGCCAGGCAGGTTGAGGTGGCGGGGTTGTCCTCGCAGATCCCGCTGCCGCCCTGGGCGCGCCCGGTGTAGATCCAGTTGTACTCGTCGACCTGCTCGGCTTCCCGCCCGGCGTTGTAGAAGACGTTCATCGGGTAGCGGGAGACGGTCGTGGCGGTGCCGACCTGGCGCTGCACGGGGTCGCGGGAGTTGTCCGAGCCCAGCCACTCGGTGCCCGTGTCGGTGAGGGCGGGCCCCAGGTTGGGGTTGTCCACCGGCTGTTGAGGGGTCACCTTCAGGCCGGAGTGTTCGCCGGTGACCAACTCTTCGCTCCTGAGCGGGAGTCCGGCCGCCACGCCCCACGCCTCGTTGGTCGCGATCTCGTCGGCGATCTCGTTCCGGCCGACCCACCGGGTGGATCCGTCCGGGTTCGTCGCGCACTTCCACGGCACCACGCCGGTGTCCTGCACGCAGCCCAGGAAGGCGTGGGTGTAGGTGTGGTTGATCCAGCGGAACTGGTCCCGGTCGGCTATGAGCTTGTCGGCGAGGGCATCCTGGCCGCCGTTGTCCTCGCGGTGGTCGAGGGTGCCGGAGGCGTTGTAGGCGAAGTCGAGTGTGAAGTCCCGGCCGTTCTGCCAGGCGGTGGCGTGATCGACGTCGGCCGGGACCATGCGGATCGGGTTCGGGGTGCCCTCGCCCGGCTGGCAGTCCACGTCGCCGGGCGTGCAGTTGAGCACGGTGTCCCAGCGGTCGTCAGCGGCGAAGACGTCGTCGACGTGGACCGCGAAGTAGTTGCGGTCGGCGCCGAGGTGCACGCCACCGGTCATCCACTCCACGATGCCTCTGGCCAGCAGTCGGTACTGCTGCTGGTACCGGTTGTAGACGAAGGTGACGACGAGCTCACGCCGCCCGTCGTGCCGGTACTCGCCCACCAGGGAGCCCTTCGTCGGCCTTCCCGGGATGGCGGCCTGGACGTAAGGGGTGAAGTCGGCGCCCGCCACCGGCGTCGAGAGGTAGGCGTAGGACTCGCCCACGGTGGGGGAGTTGTCCTCGAAGGGGACAGCGCCCTCCAGGTAGCCGAAGGGCCCGGCCTTGCCGGCCTGTGTCACCTCGGCCAGTATCCCGTCAATGGTGCCGGCGTAGCCCGTGCCGACCGCCGCGTTGAGTCCCACCTGAGGACGCGCGTAGGTGTAGGCGTCGACCTGCGGGATCGAGTACGCCTGCTCGTAGGCCACGATGGCCGCCATTTCGGCGGAGCCCGTCGGGAACGGGTTGTCGTTGGGAAGGACGACGGCCTGGTACTTCGCGCGCGGTCGGCCGTCGACGGTGTCGGCGAGGAAGCCCGCGTCGATCACGGGCCGGTCGGCGTCCTCCAGCTCGACCTCGGTGTACGGCGTTCCGGCGTTCTCCAGTTCGGCGGCGATGGCGTCGGTGGACGGCCCGCCGTCGCTCACGACGAGCACGCGCAGATCGACGCGCGGTGTCGGATCGTCCGCCTGGGCGGGGGCAGCCGGTAACCCGATCGTTGCCATCAGCGCGCCAACTACGAGCGCGGTGGTGCGAATAGTCCGCTTCATGCGGTGGAAATCCCTCCCCAGGGCAGGGGAGGGTTGGGCTCCTGTCGGAGCCTGCCCCACCCCATGGCCACACCGCCGCCCCTCTGAGGCACCGGTCGTCGACGCTTCCGTCGAGACACATGGTGAGGCCCCTGTGGAGTTTTTGTGTGACTGTCGGGAAACTTGACGGAAAAGCGTATGTGGCGATCAATCTGACGAAGTGATCGTCGTCTCCGGTTGCGACGCTCCCAGGCTGGAGGTGAGGAGTCGCCCGCAGGCTGGTGTGCTGCTGCGGAAGGCGAACGGCGGAATGCGGGATGCTGGACCTCGAGGGCGAGGAAAGCCAATGGACTAGACCTTAAATCCCGGTCGGTGTGGGGCTGCATCAAGTCATTCCTGGGTGACATGCCGACGGCGGCCAACGTGGAGCTGGGGTCGGCCGCCGTCTTCGTCCATGAGGTGCCCGCTCAACGCGGGTGTGCGCCCCTGAGGGTGCGCGGGGGTGCGGTCACGCGCACAGCACGCGGGTCTCGGGCGTGTAGACCGGGCCGCCGCTGAGGCTGCTGCTATCACTGAACTCCGTGTAGAAGTACGAGTAGAAGCCGATGTTGCCGTTGCAGCCGGAGTCGACGGCGACCTGCAGGGTCAGGGTGACGGTACGGCTCTGGCCGGGCGGAATGGTGGTGCCGTAGTTGCCGCCGAGGTTCGCCGGACCGGTGCCGGAACACGGGATGGCTCCGGCGTCCGTCGCCAGGCTGCAGCCGGTGAAGCTGTACTTGAGGTCGGGGCGCTGGGTGGTCAGCCAGGTCGGATCGATGGACTGGTAGATGAACCAGATATCGTACGTCTGATTGTTCTTGATCGTCATCGACAGATTCACCGCACCACCGGGCGTGGTGGTGGCGGCGTCGGTGGTGAACGACAGCTCGGCCGGGGCCGGGTCGGCGGCGCTCGCGGAGGGCGCCAGGCCGAAGAGGGCGAGGGCGAGGGCGATGATCGTGGCGAGACCGAGACGTCTCGTGCGAGTGGATCTCATGGCCGGGGAGCGTATGTGCGGTCCACGCGCACCGTCTGCACCCTGAGTCGCCCGGTGCTCACAGTGCGGCTGAAAGTGATTGGACAGTGAAGGTCTTGTGCAGTCGCCTTCACGCGGTGGTGTGGAGGGCTGTTCCCGCACGACAGCGCCATGATGTGGTGCGGGTACGGAGAGTTGTCACGCGTTGCCCTGCCGGACGATGCGGGTCGCGAGGTCAATGGCGGATTCCGGCGGCTCGTAACCCGCGCCGAGGTGTGGACCGGCACCCGCCCCCGCTTCCAGGCGCCACATCTGTGGGCCTCCTCGGGCCCGCTCATGCGACGCCCGCATACCTATCAGGAGTTGGCCTCGCCGTCTCGCACGCTCAGCAGAGCATGGATGTTGGCCGCGTAGATCGTTGATCGCCGGCTTGAAGTTTCCCCGCGATCTTGGACACTTGTTCGTTGTGCCGCGAGGGCGTGTTGATGTCGCTGCCTGATCTCGGCTGGTGACAGGTAGCCGAAGATCTTGTGTTTGCGCGGGCGCGACGATTGCGGAAGGTCTCGATGAAGGTGAAGACCTCGGTGCGGGCGGTGGCCCGGTCGGGCCGGGTCCGGGTTCTGATCTCTCCCTTGAGCAGGACCCAAAACTCTCCGCTGCGGCGTTGTCGAAACGGGGTCCGGTGCGTCTGTACCTCTGTCGCAGCCCCAACTCTCTTATTCGGTTGAGGAAGTGCGCCCAGGTGTACTCCTTGGGCTCAATCGGTCAAGGCAACACACTCGGCCGGGGTGCGGAATCCCAGGCACGTGCGGTGGCATCAAGGTCGTCCTGACTGGACGCTGCGAGGTTCGTCCCTTTCGGCAGGCACTGCCGGAAGGGACGACGAGCGCGATCGCGTCCCGCTTGAACTCCTCGGTGCACCGCTACGTGTACATGCTTCCCACCTGGTGCTACTTCCTCTGGAACCTCAGGTCCCATTCTTCATGCGTCCATGATCAAGGGGAAGCCTCGGCCCCTGGCGGGGTGCCCGTCTACGCCAGAGGGCGCGCCCGCGTGGTGTGGGTCCTCTTCTGTGTGGCGAAGTGGTCAACCGGACGACTTGGCTGCGCGGTCGGACCCCAGGCCGCGTCGCGAGGCCGGAGACGTCGGGCAGATGGCGGTTCACCTCGTCGCACAGACGCGGTCGGTGTGACTCGACCGACATCGGATGTTGCGAGGCTATTTCGGCGACAACCCTCCGTAAAGGCTGACGGTTACTCAGGTGATCCTGACATGCAGTCAGTCGTGCAAGGTCAGCTTGCACGTGCGTTGCACACGGTACTGAAAAGCAACAGTGATCAGCAAAGGGCCGTGAAGGTAAGCATTTGCAGGTCAGCTGGCATGCTGTGGTGTGTTGTGCCCCTCGCCTCCGAGGGGAACGACACACCACCCGTCAGATGTCCCGGAAGAGACCAGCGAGTGCCGTGACCTGCTGTGATGGGAGCGCGGAGGCTGCTGACCTGCACGAATGGCCTTTCGGCTCTGTCATGCTCGTGCCGGTTGCTGGGGCTGAAAGTCCCAGCAAAGTCCCAGGGGGCTCCCACGGCTGACGGGCGCCTTTCGGCTCTATACGGCAGTGCGGGCTCGTCGGCCGCCTCGTTCTCGACGAGAGTGCTGCAACCTCGATGTCGAGCGCCTGGCGCTCAGCCGATGCCTTGCGGGATCGTGAGGTTCTGATGAACGACGACGACTCTTCGGCCGCCGACGGCAGTGAGCCGACGAGGTCGTGTATCCCTCGCACGCCCTACGGTGAGCAGCCTGTCGCGCGAGCCCGGCGCGAGCTCACTCGCCTACGGCGTGGAGGCCGACAAGGCGGCCGGACGGCCTGCCCGCAGCACATGAGACGTTACGGTCCTGCTGTTCGCCGGCATGTTCGTTCCGCTCACGGCCACACGGAGCTCCCGTTCCGGCTCAACGCATGGACCGGCATCCCCAAGCACACAGTGGACCAGTGGCTCGCCGACGAGCCGGGCGCGTCTGTCACGGGCGTCGACGCGACTTCCCGGACCATGTACATCCGCGTACGCCCCCCCCGGAGGTATCCCGCCGGTGCGGGGGGGATTCCGGATGGCGTTCCCGCCGTGGTGGACACGTCACGTGGTCGGCGCATCGACGGCGGGGTGGTCGGAGAGTGAGTGTCGGACCAGCTCGGTCCAGCCGCGCCCGACCCCCGCGGATCGTGCGCTCGCGGGTGCCGGACACGCGTGGCAGTGTCCTTCGGCGGGCAGGTGTGGCGGCCGAAGGACACTGAGCGGGGTCAGGCCAACTGGCCGCCAGCTCTTCGTGGTCGACGGTGCGTCAGTCCTGCAGGGCTCGCAGGGTGGCGTCCAGGTTGGTGGTGCGGGGCTGGTTGTGGGGGAGTTTGGCGAGGGCGGCGGCCATGCCGCAGGTGTTGGTGGCGGCGGAGAAGACGAGGCCGGTGCCGATGGCGGCGGACAGCCAGCGGGCGGGGCGCCAGCGGATGCCCGCGGCGAGGCCGAGGACGGTAAGGGATCCGGCGGCGAAGCGGACTTGGCGCTCCATGGGCCAGGGGGCCTGTGCGTTTTCGGGGCGGTGGAGGGCGTGCCCCTCGGCGGCCCAGGCGGTGGTGCCGCCGGGGAGGGTGGTGGCGGGGATGCCGCCGGCGGCGAGTTCGGTGCAGGCGGTGGTGGAGCGGTTGCCGGAGGCGCAGACGATGAGGAGGTTGCCGCGGGCGGCTGCTGCCTTGAGGGCGGGCAGGGCGGTGTGGAGGTGGTCGAGGGGGGGTGTTGTGGGCACCGGGGAGGTGGCCTGCGGTGTATTCGCCGGGGGTGCGCACGTCGATGACGGTGTAGTCGTCGAGGCGTGCGGCGGCCTGGGCGGGGATGAGGGCGGTGGGGGTGGTGCTCATGTGCGGAGTGGTCCTTCCGTGGTCCTCCCGGGGGTGGATGTCCGTAACCGGGTATGATACCCCTAGGGGTATTTCTTTCGGTGGAGGTGGATGGTGGAGCTTGAGATGGCGGCCGACGAGCTGAAGGCGGTGCTGAACCGGCTGCGGCGGGCTCAGGGGCAGATCGCGGGGATCATCAAGATGATCGAGGAAGGCCGGGACTGCGAGGATGTGATCACGCAGCTCGCGGCGGTCTCCCGCGCGTTGGACCGGGCCGGGTTCGCGATCATCGCGACCGGCCTGCAGCACTGCATGGCTGAGGGCGGGCAGGCGGCCGGCGACCGGGACGAGATGCGGGCCCGGCTGGAGAAGCTGTTCCTGTCGCTGGCCTGAGTGCGGCAGTGGCTGGTGTGTTCATGCGATCACGTCGATGAGCATGAACACGGCCACTGCCAGGAGCACGCCGGCGAAGACTTTCTGAAGGCCGTCGCCGGAGACCTTGGCGCTGAGGCGTTTGCCGTCCCAGGCGCCGAGTATCGCCGCTCCGGTGAAGGGGCCGATCAGCGCCCAGTCGAGGCCGCCACCGCTTCCCGCGCGGGCGGTCAGAGCGGCCAGCGAGTTGACGGTGATGACGAGCAGGCTGGTGCCCACCGCGCGGCGCATGGTCAGGCCGAGGACGCCTACCAGGGCGGGGACGGCGAGGAATCCGCCGCCGACGCCGAGGAATCCGGTCACCGCGCCGAGTCCTGCGCCTGCCCCGGCTGCCTTACCGGCCTGTGTCCGGCCTGCCGGCTCTGACGTGGAGGGGCGGAACATGCGCACGGCCGCCAGTGCGGCAATCACCGCGAACGCTACGGTCAGGACTGCTTCGGCTACGTGGCCGGATGCTGCTCCGGTGAGGTAGGCGGGGATGATGCCCGCGGCGGCGAAGAGTGATCCGGCTTTCCAGGCGACGTGGCCGTCGCGTGTGTGGGCGTACAGGGCGGTGGCGGAGGTCGCGGCCACAATGATCAGACTGGCGGTGGTGGCCGCAGCCGGGGTGAAGCCGAGCAGGTAGATCAGGGCGGGCACGGCCAGGACGCTGCCGCCGCCGCCCAGGGCTCCGAGGGCGAGGCCGATGACGGCTCCGGCGATGAGGGCGAGAACGAGGGCACTCACGCTATCCGGCCGCTGTTCCCGCGTTCGTCGCTGACCGGGTATCCGCAGGCGGCCCACGCGTTCATGCCGCCCTTGACGTCCACTGCTTGCTCTCCGAGCCGGGTGAGGAGTTTGGCTGCCTGCTGGGAACGGTGTCCGCTGCGGCAGATGACCACGAGCGGCCGGCCCGACGCTCCGGGCGGCAGGTCACTGCCGGCGACGAGCTTCGACAGCGGGGCGTGCACCGCGCCGGGGGCATGGCCGGCGATCCACTCAGGCTTTTCGCGGACATCGAGCAGGACCGCGTCCGGGGCCTGGCCACTGGTACGGCTGCGGGCCTGTTCCACGCTGACGCGGGACTGGCTGCGGCGGGAGAGGAACATGACGTTCTCCCCTTTCTCGTGCTGGGGTGAGGGTCAGCGGGTGGTCAGCGGCAGGCCGGCGTCGGTGGCGGCGTCGAAACCGTCGTCGACGGCGACGACAGCCCGGCCTGCCGCGTCCAGCAGGGATGCGGCGATCGCGGCGCGCATTCCGCCGGCGCAGTGCACCCACACTTCTCCCTGCGGCACCTCGGCAAGACGCCCGTGGAGCTCGTGGATGGGGATGTGCACCGATCCCTCGATCCAGCCGTTCGCCCGCTCGGAGTCGCGGCGCACGTCCAGGACCACCACCACGTCGCTGTCCTGTGCGGCGAGCCCGGCGAAGGTGGAACGCGGGAAGGAGACGGGTGCCTGTCCGGCGGGAAGCCATGAGGCGGGGCCACCGGTGGCAGCGGCGGCCGGCCGGTCGATGCCCACCCTCACCAGTTCGCGCTGGGCGTCGGCGAGCTGCTCGGCCGACTCGGCGAGCAGGGTGACCGGCTTGCCCCAGGGGATCATCCAGGCGAGGTAGGTGGCGATCTTGCCGTCGGCCTCGAAGTTGAACGAGCCCGCCACGTGCCCCTCGGCGAAGGCCACCCGGTTGCGCACGTCGACCACCCACTCCCCGGCCGCAAGCCGCGTAGCGATCTCGGCGGGGTCCGCGAGCGCGGGCGGGGTCAGATCCACCGGCGCCGGACCTGCGGTATTGGCCGGGCCCATGTACGCGTAGTAGGCGGGCACGTCCTCCAGCCCGGCCAGCAGGTCGGCGACGAAGGTGTCCACATCGAAGGTGAGCGCCGCATTGACGCTCTTTTCCTTGCCGATGGTGCTCTCCTCCCCCTCGGACTGGGCCGAGGAGCAGAAGCTGCCGAAGCCGTGCGTGGGCAGCACCGCCGTCTCGTCCGGAAGGCCGGAGGTCAGACGCCGGGCGGAGGCGTGCTGGGCGCGGGCGAGCTGTTCGGTCAGCCGCGGCTCGACCAGGTCCGGCCGACCTACCGTGCCGATCAGCAGCGACCCACCGGTGAAGACGACCACCGGACGCCCCGCCTCGCGCAGCGCGTACGAGATGTGGTGCGGGGTGTGGCCGGGGGTCGCGATCGCCAGCAGCGTCACCTGGCTGACCGTGTCGATATCCACGGTGTCGCCGTCGGCGACAGCCACCCGCGTGAACGGGACGTTCGCACCAGCCGGCACGAGGTACCGGGCGCCGGTGATCCGGGCGAGTTCCAGGCCGCCGCTGACGTAGTCGTTGTGGATGTGCGTCTCCACCACGTGTGAGATCCGCACACCGCGCCGGTTGGCTGCCGCCAGTACCTGGTCGATGTCACGCGGCGGGTCCACCACCACCGCCGTGCACTCACCGCCGGCCAGATAGCTGCGGTTGCCGAGACCTTCCAGCTGAATGGTGTCAACGAAGAACACGCGGATACTCCTTTCGCATGGAAATTACCCCGGGGGGTATCTGTCTTTACCGTAACATCTGTACCCCGGGGGGTATATTCCGTGGGTGGGGCGTCACCGGGCGGGTACCCGGAGACCTCCGCGCGAAGCGGGGCCAGCGGACGAGGAAGAGGCGATGACGATGACCTACAGCCGCACCGTGTACGTGGACGGCGACTTCGAGGAGGCCGTGAGGGCCGTACGTGAGGCCCTGGCCGAGCAGGGCTTCGGCATTCTGACCGAGATCGACGTTCGGGCCACGCTGAAGGAGAAGCTCGGCCACGACATGGAGAACTACCTGATCCTCGGCGCCTGCAACCCACCGCTCGCCCATCAGGCGATCGAGGTGGACCGCTCCATCGGCCTGCTACTGCCCTGCAACGTCGTCGTCCGTTCTGACGGTGGGCGCATCGTGGTCCAGGCCCTCGACCCCGCCACGATGGTCACGCTGACCGGCCAGGACGACCTCGAGCCCCTTGCTGAAGACGCCACCCGCCGACTGGACGCAGCCCTGTCCGCCCTCAACCAGCAGCAGGCTTAATACCGCCCTCACCCGCCGATCCGCTCCGCCGCTTTCTGCGATCACCTCCCAGGGGCGATCAGCGCCTGCTTCTCGACTGCTCCGCCGTGTCCGATCTATCTGGCATGATCGGCCCCTGAGCCGGCCCTCGGTGACTCTGGACGAGATCGCGTTCGACGACTGGCAGGACGTCCACTCATGGGCCAGCCTCGCCGAGGCTTGTCGTTTCCAGCTCTGGGGGCCGAACACCGAGGACCAGACGCGCCACTTCGTGAAGGCCGCCGTCGCGGCGCGGTCGGACGAACCTCGGCGGCGGTTCGCCCGTGTGGCCCGCTGCGGGGGCGTCGTCGTCGGTATGGGCGAGCTGTATGTGCGTAGTCACAGACGGCGGCAGGGTGAGATCTCCTACCTTGTGCATCCGCGGGTATGGGGCCGAGGCATCGGCACAGAAGTCGGGCGCTCGCTTCTCTCGCTCGGGTTCGACCAGTTGGGGCTTCACCGGATCCACGCCACCTGCGCCCCGCGGAATCGTGGATCCTCCCGGGTGCTGGCAAAGCTCGGAATGACGTACGAGGGGCACCACCGACACACGGCATGGATCCGGGACGGCTGGCGGGACTCCCTGGTGTTCGGCATCCTCGAAGCGCAGTGGCGTGCGGGAACTCGGAGCGGTGTCGACGCAGCTGATCCCCGCCCGGACGTGCCCGGCCCGTTCACGGCAGCGGCCTCGTGGACGAGGCGGCGCGCCGCGAGGGCGAAGGCTGACCAGCTCGGATGTGATGCGCTCTGCCCGCGGGTCCGGATGCACCCCGGATTCCCGTGCGTAGATGCTCCGGTCATGCAGGGTCTTCTCTCTCCGCCCTTGGCTCCCGGCGCACGATCCGAACCCGTAGGCGATGCTTGCTCCACCCGACTGCCACTCTACGGCCGCCGACCCTGGCCAGGACGAGCCCTGTTGTCGTGGCGGTGCAGGCGGCCACGGCGCCGGCCGTCACAAGGCCGACGCGAGGTCCGTACGTGTCGGAAATCCACCCGACGACCGGAGCGCCGACGGGCGCACCCCCCAGTAGGACCATCATGTACAGGGCTGTCACACGGCCCCGCATCGTGGAGTCCGTCGACGTCTGGATGGTGGTGTTGGTGCTGACGTTGACGACCATGGCGAGCAGCCCCATGGGCAGCATCAGCAGGGCGAAGCTCCAGAGGGACGGCGTCAGGGCGGCCGCGATCTCCACGATGCCGAAGGCCAGCGCGGCCAGGAAGGGCAGTCTCAGCCCTGCCGTTCCCATCCTGGCGGCGAGCAGCGCACCGGCCAGGGAGCCGGCCGCCACCAGAGTGTTGAGGAGGCTGTAGGTACCGGCACCGGCATGGAAGGCGTCGTCGGCGAAGGCGGAGAGGTGGACAGGGAAGTTCAGGGCGAAGGTACCGACGAACCCGACCAGAACAATGGTCCACACCAGCTCCGGGCGGTCGGCGACGTAGCGAAGGCCCTCGCGTAGTTGTCCCCTGCCACGCGGGGCGCGCTCGACGGTACGCAGTTCAGCCGTGCGCATCAGCAGCATGCAGGTCAGGGGAGCGGCAAAGGAGAGACCGTTGAGCAGGAACGCCCATCCGGTGCCGATGCCCGTGATCAGCAGCCCCGCTACGGCGGGACCGATGAGGCGGGCGGACTGGAAGTTCGCCGAATTGAGGCCGACGGCGTTCCGTAGCTGATCCGGGCCGACCAGCTCGGAGAGGAAGGACTGGCGGGCAGGGTTGTCGAGAACGGTCGCGAGGCCACCCGCGAACGCGGCGGCGTACACGTGCCATACCTGGACGTTGTCTGTCAGCGTGAAGGCAGCCAGGGCGAGAGCGGCGAGTGCCATGACTGTCTGGGTCAGCGCGAGCACGGGGCGCTTGCGCAGGCGGTCGACGAGGACGCCGCCGTACAGTCCGAAGAGGAGCAGGGGCAGGAACTGCAGCGCGGTGGTGATGCCGACGGCGGTCGAGGAGCCGGTGAGACTGAGTACGAGCCAGTCCTGGGCGATGCGCTGTGTCCAGGTGCCGTTGTTGGAGACGACCTGGCCGAGGAAGAACAATCGGTAGTTTCTGACCTTCAGTGAGGAGAACAGGGATCCTCCGGAGCGTGGGGCTTCGGTGGAGTCACCGGGGTCGGCTGCGGAAGAGGATTCGACTCCTCGTCCCGTACTCAACTGGATCGCCTCCAGGGCTCGGCAGTGGTGCCAGGCATGTCGAGAGCACCGGCTCCCGGGACCGGCTCTGCTTGTGGATGTCGTGTCGGCCTCCGGCCGGTCCGTGCGCTGCGGCCAGTGGACCGGCCGCTGCCGCTGAGGAGAGCGCTGTTCGCTTCCAGCGTCCGTAGCCCCAGGTGGCCGCCCGCTCGCGCCCGGCGGCCGGTTTCCCCGGGGCTCCGGGTATCAGCGGTGCTCGTTCAAAGTCCTCCGTCCTGGTGCACGGGAGCCTTCACGGTGGGGGCAGTCGGCGTCGCGGTCGAGTCACGGACAATGAGCCGGGGCCGATGGAGCACGGAGTGCCCTGCCGAGTCACCGGAGTTCTCCATGCCCTGCCTCAACCTGGTGAACGCGGTGATGGCCATCTCCTCCACCGGCTGCCGTACGGTGGTGAGCCCGGGCATCGCCATGCTCGCGAGCATGATGTCGTCGTAACCCACAACCGAGATGTCACGGCCCACGGTCAGGCCGGCCTCCCTCACGCCCGCGATGACCCCGAGGGCGCACATGTCGTTGATGGCGACGATGGCGGTCGGGGGGTTTGCGGCCGTGAGGAGCTCGCGCGCTGCTGAACGTCCCAGCTCAGCGGTGTCCCGGTCGTCGAAGTCCAGGGTGTCCGCTCCCGACCACACGATCCCGGCCTCCGGGGGCAGGCCAGCGGCCTCGATGGCCTGCCGGAACCCGCTGTAGCGTTCGGCCCGGTTGATGCTGCCGATCGATCCTGATACGAAGGCCAGCCTGCGGTGTCCGAGCCCCAGCAGATGTTCTGTGGCCAGGCGCATTCCGAGCACGTTGTCCGTCCCGATGTTCACCACGCTGTGCGGGTCGCCGGGTTGGGCGGTGCGGTCGAAGGCCACCAGCCTGAGCCCCGCCTCGACAGTCGGCTTCACGTGGTCGAGTGACGGGAGCGAGGAGCACAGGACCACGCCACCGATGCCGTCGCCCCAGAGTTCCTCGATGTAGTGGCGCTCACGATCGCGGTCACGCTCACTGTTGCAGAGGAGCATGTAGAAGCCTTCCGCCAGGGCGGCGGCTTCGAGGTGACGTGCGAACGTGCCCCAGAACGGGTTGGCGACCGACGGCACGATGAGCCCGAGCATCTGGATCCGCCCGGTACGCAGCTGCTGGGCGGCCCGGTTGGGGCGGTAGCCCAGACGTCGGATCGCCGACTCGACCCGTGCCCTGGTCTCCGGGAGCATCTTGCCGGTGCGGCCGTTGAGCAAATTGGACACCGTGCTGGGTGAGACTCCCGCCTCCTGCGCCACCTGGTAAATCGTTGTTCCGGCCACAGTTTGCCCCCGCTCTCCTTGAAAACCCATTGTTTCCACGATGTTGACATCAAGTATGGGTGTTCCTAGTCTCATGCATCGATGCACCAGTAAATCGGTGCACCGCAGTCAACGCAAGTCTCACCCACCCAGTGCATGCTCTGTTGTCGGGAGTCAGTTATGCGTTCACATCCCTCTTCCCTGTCCAGACGAAGCCTGCTGGGTCTGGGCGCCGCGACGGTCGCCGGAGCTGCACTGACCGCGTGCGGCGGGGCTGCCCCCGGCAAGTCGGGCGGTGGCAGTGCGTCGCTCCGCCTGCTCACGCCGATCTTCGACCGCGCGGACGGGCAGAAGCTCCTCACGTCCCTGCTCGCCGACTTCAAGAAGGGCAACCCCGGCGTCAGCATCCAGGTCGATTTCACCGAGTACGGGAAGCTCAACGAGAAGCTGACCACCTCGATCGTGGGCGGCCAGCCCTACGACGTCATGCTCATGGGTGTCGGCTGGATACCACCCTTCGCGGAGAAGGGGGTTCTGGCCGACCTGGAGACGACGGAGGATGAACTGGCTCGGCTGTACAACCCCCGCGTGACCCAGTCCGGTGTATACGACGGCAAGGTCTACGCCCGGCCCATCCTGCTCGACACCAGGATGGGCATCTACCGCAAGGACATCTTCGCCGAGGCGGGCATCGATGCCCCGCCCAAGGACCTCACTGAACTGAAAGAGATCGCGGAGGAGTTGACGGTCCGCAAGTCCGGCAAGCTGACGCGGGCCGGCGTCGACATCCTCAGCAACGACCTCCGCCAGACCTACCTTCCTGTGATGTGGGCCCACGGTGCCGACCTGTTCGACGGCGGCAAACCGGTCCTCGACTCCGACGAAGCGGTGGACGCCCTCCAGTGGATGGTGGACATCATCCGTACGGACAAGATCGAGGACTACGGGTTCACCCAGAAGGGGGCCGTCGTCGCTCCCCTCGTGCAGGGGCGGTCGGCCATGATGATCGGCCACAACGACATGTGGCGCCAGATCTCCGAGAGCGCGCCCGAGCTGATCGCCGAGGACAAGGTCGCCGGGTTCATGCTGAACCAGCAGCGTCCCGCGCTCTTCCAGGGCGGCACGCTGGCCACCATGTCGGCGAAAACAAGCCACCCCGAGCAGGCCAAGAAGCTGGTGGAGTTCCTGTCCGGCGAGAAGGTGTCGCCCCGGGCGGCCGAGCAACGGGGGAACATCCCGGCTGTCCTCAGCGCGGCCGACTCCTCGTACGTGAAGAGCAACAAGCTCGTCTCCTTCGCCGTGGACAACCTCGACCACGCCTTCTCCGAGGGCGGGGTGCCGACCTGGCTCGAGATTCGTGAGGAGTTCAAGCCGGCGCTGGAGAGCGCGCTGCTCGGCAAGGCCACTCCCGCCGAGGCCCTCCACGGACTTGCCGAAAAGGCCGAGGCGATCATCGCCAAGGGGGCGTGATGCCGACGTCCACCCGCCCGGCTGCAGACACGAGCAGGGAAGGGCCGCCAGTGCATCGTTCTACCAAGCGCTCGGGGTCCTCGCCCTGGAGCGGTCGCCCGCCGCGTACGAAGAAGTTCGGCCATGACCGGCGCAGGGCGGCCGTGCTTCTGCTTACGCCCTCGGTCATCCACCTCGTCTGGTGGATCGGCATTCCCGTGGTCGCGACCTTTGCCCTGGCCTTCACCGACTACGACATACTTGCCGGCACGGTCACGTTCAACGGCCTGGACAACTTCCAGGAGATCTTCAACGACGAGACGTGGAACGCCTCCATCTGGCACACGGTGGTTTTCACCTTCTTCACCGTGCCCGTCGCCATGGCTATCGCGGTGGTCCTGGCCATCCTGCTCAGCGTGAAGATGCGGGCAGCCGCCTGGTATCGCACCGCCGTCTTCATGCCCCATGTCACCGCGACGGTGGCCATCGCGCTCGTGTGGATGTGGATGTTCGAACCACGGCTCGGTGTGGTCAACACCATGCTCGGCTGGGTGGGCATCGACGGGCCGGCCTGGCTCGCCGACCCGGACTGGGCGCTCACCGCGGTGATCGTCGTCAGTATCTGGAAGGGCATCGGCATCAAGATGCTCATCTACTTGGCCGCTCTGCAGGCGATGCCGGAGGACGTGTACGAAGCGGCCCGGATCGACGGGGCCTCGCAGGTCCGGCAGTTCTTCTCCATCACGCTACCCCTGCTGAAACCGGCGACGTTCTTCGTCCTGGTGGTGTCGATCATCGACTCCTTCCAGGCGTTCGACCAGCTGTACGTGCTGACACCGGATGGTGGGCCCGGCAACTCGACCACGGTCATGACCTACGAGATCTACCGAACGGCGTTCAAGGAGTTCAACATGGGCGCGGCCTGCGCCCAGAGCGTGGTGCTCTTCGCGTTCCTGCTGGTGCTGATGCTGATCAGCCGGCGTCTCACCGGAAAGGAAGACGATGTCCGCTGAGAAGCTCCTTCGGAGGGACATGGCTCGCGGAACTCGGCTCGCGGATCGCCCCTTGCTGGCCCGCCGGTTGCGGAGGACGGCACTGCACCTGGTGCTCGTCACGGTATCGCTCGCGATGGTCGTCCCCTTCCTGTGGATGGTCATCACCTCGCTGAAGACGGATCCCGACCTCGCTTCCTATCCCCCCAACCTGCTGCCGCAGGTATGGGACTGGAGCAATTACTCCGAAGCGCTCGAATATGCCCCCTTCGGCACGTACTTCAAGAACAGCCTGCTCATTTCGCTCGGACACACGGCGCTCAACCTCGCTCTGGCGTCCATGGCGGGGTACGCCCTGGCCCGCGTGCCGTTCCGAGGCAGGACCGTGGTGTTCATGGGGGTGCTGGCCACCATGATGATTCCGACGTATACGAAGATCGTTCCGCAATACCTGATAGCCAAGGGCATTCCGTTCTTCGGCGGGAACGACTATCTGGGGCGGGGCGGGCACGGCTGGCTCGACTCCTGGTGGGGTCTGATCGTTCCTGGGGCGCTGACGCCGTTCGCCATCTTTCTCTTCCGCCAGTTCTACCTCTCCCTGCCGCGTGAGCTGGAGGAGGCCGCCCGCATCGATGGCATGGGTGAGTTCGGAATCTACGCACGGGTGATGACGCCACTGGTCAAGCCGGCTATCGCCACCGTCGGACTGCTCACCTTCGAGAGCAGCTGGAACAACTTCCTCTGGCCGTTGATCATTACCAGCGACACCGATCTGCGCGTCATCCAGGTGGGTCTGTCCGCCTTCCAGCAGGCCGACCAGAACGCCTGGGCGTATCTGATGGCGGGCACGACGCTGGCCACCGTTCCGATGGTGGTGCTGTTCCTCTTCACCCAGCGCTACTTCGTCCAGGGATTTGCCAACTCAGGCATCAAATAGCCCCTCTTCCTACTTTTCGACATAACCATGGAGAATTCTCATGCCTTTTGATCTCACAGGTCGCCGAGCGCTCGTCACCGGCGCAGGCCACGGCATCGGCGCATCGGTCGCGCTCGGGCTGGCAAGGGCGGGCGCGGACGTGATCGTTCATCATGGACACTCCGCCGATGCCGCTGAGAGGGTGGTGGCCGAGATCATCGCGATGGGGCGCAAGTCCGCCTGTCTCGCCGCTGATGTCACCGACCCCGGCGAGGTCACACGACTGGTCGACGAGAGTGTCGCCGTTCTGGGCGGACTCGACATCGTCGTGGCCAATGCGGGACACCTGGTAGGCCGGGTTCCGGTCGCAGAGATGAGCGAAGGGCACTTCCGCAGCGTGGTCGATGTCAATCTCTTCTCCGTCTTCCGCACGTGCCGGGCGGCGCTGCCGTATGTGAAGGAGGCGGGCCCCTCGGGCCGCTTCATCCTGATGGCCTCCCAGGCGGCCCACGACGGTGGCGGCCCCGGAGCTGCCGCCTATGCCGCGGCCAAGGCCGGAGTGATCGGCTTTGCCAAGGGGCTGGCCAAGGAGGTCGGAGGCACCGGCGTCACCGTCAACGCGCTCGCCCCCGGGTACATCGGCGGGACCACCTTCCACAACACGTTCACCTCCTCCGACGCTCAGCAAGGCATTGTCGAGAAACTTCCCATCGGCCGTGGTGGCACCGTGGAGGACGTCGCGGGTGCGGCCGTCTACCTCGCCTCGCACGAGGCCGGCTACATCACCGCAGCGACGCTCGACATCGGTGGTGGCGTATGGCCGCGCTGACCATCACACGCGAGAGGGGCGGCTGGTGGCACGCCTACGTGTGCCCGGCCCATGGTGTCGAGCTCGACCACGGCGATCTGCTCGGTGATCCCTTCCCGAGAACCGGAGCCGCATGCCGGTACGGCTGTCGGGTGGACAGCGAGGCGGTGCGCGGTGCGCGGACCGTGCTGGCCCATCAAGCCGCCGCCCAGCGCCTGCGGCATCTCGCCTGCGGCGGGTCTGCCGAGCGCTCCGAGGCCCTGCGGCTGCTTCTGGAGTACGCGGAGCTGTACGCCGGTCTTCCCAGCACCCACCCGGGGGCAGCCGGATGGATGCTGCACGGCAGGCTTTTCCACCAAGCCCTCACCGAAGCCATCTGGGCGGTGGCCGTCTCCCATGCAGTGCGCACGCTCGCCGAGCACCGGGGGATGCGCGCCGAACTCGGTGCCCTGCTGCCCTTCCTCCGGTCGCTCGGGGACTGCGCCGGCGAGGCACGCGCGGAGTTGCGGCACAAGGGGGAGAGCCGTTCCAACTACACGGCATGGCTCGCCGCCGCGGAGACCTGCTGCCGGTCGGCCGCACTCGCCGTCGAGGGTGTCGAACCCGACACCGTGAAACTGGCAAGCCACTACGGCCTGTTCAAGCACATGCGCACGGCGGTGCACGAGGACGGTTGGGAGTGGGAGGGCAGTACCTACTACCACCTCTTCGTCCTGCACGCCTATCTGCTCGCCCTGCGGGGCAGCAGTCCCGAACAGCTGCCGCGCGACATCGCCGGAGTGCTGGGCGCGATGATCACGGCTCTGGCCGGCATCGCGACTCCCGCCGGTACTCTTCCGGCCCTGCACGACGGCCCGTACCGGCGCGAAGCGCAGTCCGCCGAGATACGCGAAGTAGCGACACTGGCAGATCAGTTGTTCGCCGGCGCCCCGCTGTCCGCGGTGGCGGGCGCTGCGGACAAAGACACCGAAACCGAGCTACCCGCGGACCTCGCGGGATGGTTCACCGGTCCTTCGCTGCCCGCCCCAACCGTCCGGCGGTCCTTCCCGGACGCGGGATACGCGGTGTTCCGTACGGCCGGAGTCCACGCGCTGCTGGACTCCGGACCGCACGGTGGAGGGCACGGGCATCTGGACAAACTGGCCCTCTACCTCTACGCCGACGACGGCACCGCCTGGCAACCGGATCCGGGCCAGGTCCCCTACGCCCACCGGAGCTATCGGACGTACTACGCCGGCACGAAGGCCCACCCGACGTTCTGTGTCGACGACTCGGAGCAGGCCCCCTGTGATGCCGTTCTCGACGGCGACACCGGGAGATGCACCGGGGCCTACGAAGGCGTGGCCGCCAGTCGGCGGGTCGTCACGGACTCCCGGTACCTCCTCGACATCCTCGTCCTTGAAGCCGACACCGAGCGCCGGCTCACGGCCCAGCTGCGCCCGGGAACGGATCTTGAGGTCGCGGCCCAGGGTCCTGATCGTGCCCGCACCGTCTGGGGCGACGGCGGGAGCGCCGTTATGACCGGCCAGCATGTGTCGCGTACACCGGCCGACTTCACCGTCGTCGCACACCCCGGCCCCGCCGACGACCCGGCGCGTCCCTGCCGCGGCGTCGACTGGTCCACGACCGATCGAAGCGCGGTGTTCGTCTCCGTCTACCAGTCCGCCGAAGCGACGCCACCCATCCGCCGGGTGAGCCTGTCCGAACGAACCGTCCACATCGATCTGGCCGACGGAACCGTCGCCACCCACTCCATCGGAAGGTGAGTCCGCACATGTTGCTTCTCGAAGGGCGACTCGAACTGCTCCGAAGCGAGCTGAACGGCGCGCGCGCCGCCCAGTGGCGGCGGCTGTACGAACAGTGCGACTGGTACCGCAGGCAGTCGCCGCCCACCGAGCACCCCGAGGCGAGCATCACCTACTTCGGGCCCGCCGCCGCCAACCTCGCACTCGCCTACCGGCTCACCGGCCAGCGCGGATACCTGGAGGAGGCATGGCGCTGGATCTCGACCTGCGTCGCCTTCCCCCACTGGGGCCGAGCCCATATGCCGGACCACGACCTGGACGCGGGATGGCTGCTGCACGGTCTCTCGCTCGCCTACTCCTGGCTGGGCGAGGACCTGGAGCCGGAACGGCGGGAGATCCTGCGGGCCAAACTGGAACTCCAGGGAGAGCGGCTCCACTCCTACGCGGTGGAGACCACCGGCAGTTGGTGGTCGAGCGCCTACTGGCAGAACCACAACTGGATCTGCTGGACCGGAATCGCCACCGCGGGCTACGCACTGGGACGTTCCGAGTGGACCAAAGCGGCCCGGGCGAATCTGGAGACGGTCCTGGGGATGCTTCCCGAGGACGGTTCGGACTCCGAAGGGGTCGTCTACTGGCGGTACGGCGTGCCCTGGCTCGCCATCCACACCGACCTCGTGCAGCAGCAGGAGGGGGCCGATCTCTGGTCGACAGGCGGGTTCCTGCGCAACACCACGCACTGGCGCCTGCACCAGAGCGCGCCGGGCTTCGAGGAGAACATCGACCACGGCGACTGCCATGACCGGCGCAGCGGCCACAGCGTCGCCCTCTACTACCGCCTGGCCTCCGCCTACCAGGACGGTACGGCGCAGTGGCTGGGTGATCTGGTCGCGGAGCGTCACTTCTGGCGCGAGGCGTACGAGTCGGGCGTGCGCCCCGGCGTCATGCCCGAAGCCTTCCTCGAACTGCTCTGGTACGACCCGGAGGTGGTGCCCGTCGCCCCCGACCGGGAGCCCCTCACCACGTACTTCCCGGACCTCGGGCAGATCACGGCGCGCACGGGCTGGGACAGCGCCGCCACCTGCGTCAGCTTCAAGGCCGCGCCCGGCGGCGGCCACCGGGCCTGGGAGGAGGGACACCGGCTGAAGGCCGCCGGCGGCTGGGACGCCATGAGCGCGGGCCACCACCACCCCGACGCCGGAGCCTTCGTCCTGCACTCGCACGGCGCCTTCCTCGCCGTGGACGAGGGGTACAGCAACCAGAAGCGCGCCGGGCACCACAACCTGATCCTGGTCGACGGTCAGGGGTGGGCGGACGAGGGCCGCTACCACGTGTACGAAGGCATACCGCACGAGCGCCGGGCGAGCGTACGGGACGTGCTCGCGGAGGGCGGGTTCGCCCATGCCACGTCGGAGTCCGCGGCGATGTTCTCCGAACGGCTGGGAGTGCGAACCCTCGACCGTACGCTGGTGGTGACTCCGCGCGGGCGTGTCGTCATCCTCGACCAGCTCGAGGCCGACTCCCCACGCGAGTGGGCCTACCTGCTGCACACCGACTGGCCCACCACCCAGCTGGACCCGGACGGCTGGCGGCTGGAGTCGGGGCCCGCAAGCGCACGGCTCACCCGGCTCCTGCCCACGGACGCCGCGGCGGCTCAGGAGCGCACCGAGGTGGAGGCGAACCCCACCTCCAGCACCCCGAGCCTCAAGGTCAGCAAGACGATGCACACCCTGCGGCTCACCACCACCAGGAGCCGAACAGCCACGTTCCTGACCGTCCTCGACAGCACGGGGTCGCTCGACCCGCAGCCCGGCCCTGCCGTTCTCCTGCCCTCGGACCAGGGACACGCGGTGTCCGTCGGCGAGGGCGCCGAGAGTGAACTCGTCCTCCTCGCGCCGAGCACGGGGGTCATCGAGACGGAGCGCGTCCGCGCCGACGCGGCGGCGGTTCTCCTCTCCGGTACGCACATCGCAGCCGTACGGGCACGCAGCATCGAGTTCGACGGCAGCAACAGACTGCGGGCCGATCAGCCCTTCACGGGCCTTCTGAGCATCTGACCGACCGAGAACCGGGAGTACGCCATGAAGGGCTGGGAACGCGGTGCACTGCGGGCGATGGAATTCGTCGCGCAGCCGGCGCTGGCAGGCGCCGCGTTCTGCCTGCTGGCCCTGGGAGTCGTCACCTGGCTCCCGGCGCTGGCCGCCGCCGGAAGCGCGCTGCAGGACTGGCGTGGTGAAGGGGCCGGACGTCCCTTCACCGGAACGCTGCGTGCCTTCCCACGGCTCTGGGGCACCTTGTGGAGAGAGAGCCTCGTCGCCACCGCCGTGCTCGCCGTCCTCACCCTGAACTGCCTCTTCCTCCTGGACACGGGAAGCGCGACGGGCCTGGTGCTGCTTCCCGTCCAGGTGGGACTGATGGCCGTGTCGGCGGTGTACGCCCTGTCGCTGGCCGCCGTCTGCGCGGTCGGCGCCGACGCAGACCCGCGCCGCAGGGCGGCCGTCCTGGCCTTCGGTTCGCCACGGCGAACCGTCGCCCTGCTGCTCGTCCTCGTACTCGCCCCGCTCGCCGTGCTGCCGATCCCTCTGGGACCCCTGCTGCTCGGCCCTACCCTTCCCCTGCTCCTGACCCTCTCCCTGCTCACACCCACGGATACGAGGAGACCGGTATGAGACTCACCCGCTGCATCGCCGCTTCAGCCGCATTGGGTGCCCTACTGGCGGCGGCGCCCGCCGCATCCGCGGGCGTGCCCAGGAGCGTCCACGACTACTACGTCTCTCCGCACGGCAGCGACACGAACACCGGTACGCGCAACTCGCCCTTCGCCGGCATCCAGCGGGCGCTGGACGCGGCCGGGCGGGGATCAACGGTCCATCTGGCCCCTGGCCGCTACCTCCAGGACTTCGTCAGCCGGAGTCCCGGCGTCACCGTCACCGGCCCCGCGTCCGCCGTCGTCCAGGGCTCCGGTATCGGCCGCGCGATCGCCGAGATCCAGCACGACGACGTCCGCCTCACCGGCTTCACCGTCGACGGGCTCATCGACGACCCCACGCAGAAGTCCGGCTACCGCAAGAAGCTCATATATGTCATGAGCACGACAGCGGGTGACGGGGTGGGCGGTCTGCGCATCACCCGTATGAACCTCCGCAACGCGGGGGAGGAGTGCGTGCGGCTGCGCTACCTGATCACCGGTGCCGAGGTCGCCCACAACCGGATCACCGGCTGCGGGGTGTGGGACTTCCGCTTCGACGACGGCGGCAAGGTCGGCGAGGGCATCTATCTGGGGACGGCGCCCGAGCAGCAGGGCATGAACGGTGCGCCCGACGACCGGCCGGACGTCAGCCGTGACAACTGGATCCATCACAACCTGATCAACACGCAGGGCAACGAGTGCGTGGACATCAAGGAGAACTCCACCGCGAATCTCGTGGAACGCAACGACTGCACCGGTCAGAAGGATCCCAAGTCGGCCGGTCTCGACTCACGCGGCAGCGGCAACACCTTCCGGGGCAACCGCAGCCACGACAACGTCGGCGCCGGGGTCCGCGTCGGCGGAGACACCCCCACGGACGGCATCCGCAACCACATCTACGGCAATGCCCTCCTCTCCAACGCTGCGGGGGGCATCAAGTTCGAAGCCACTCCGCAGGGCCAGGTGTGCGGAAACGCCCTGGCAGGCAACACCGGCGGCGACGCGACAGGCACGTACGGGAACGAGTACGTCCCGTCGCGCCCCTGCTGACCGCACCACACACGGCACCCGACACAACCAACCGTAAGGAAACAGCTGACATGCGTCTCACTCGCAAGCGCACGCTCACCACGGCCGGCGTGGCCGCACTGTCCGCCCTGGCGGCACTGACCGCGCCCGTCGTCGCCTCCGGCACCGCGGCCGCGGCCGCTCCCTGCGACCACCCGGCCCAGAAGCTCAACCTCACCAACTGGAAGGAGACCCTGCCGACCGGGTCCTCCGGCTCGCCGACCGAGATCAAGCAGCCCGCACTCGCCACCTACTCCTCGAACCCCTGGTTCATGGTGAACGCCGCGTGCACGGGAGTGCAGTTCCGCTCCCCGGTCAACGGCGTGACCACCTCCGGCTCCAGCTACGCGCGCTCCGAACTGCGCGAGATGACGAGCAACGGCACGAAGAACGCCTCCTGGTCGGCTACCTCGGGCACCCACACCCTCACCTTCCGGGAAGCCTTCAACAAGCTCCCGAGCACCAAGCCGCACGTCGTCGGCGCGCAGATCCACGACGGCGACGACGACGTCACGGTCTTCCGCCTCGAAGGAACCAGTCTCTACATCACCAAGGGTGACACCACCCACCACAAGCTCGTGACCAGCAACTACAAGCTGAACACGGTCTTCGAGGGCAAGTTCGTCGTCAGCGGCGGCCAGATCAAGGTGTACTACAACGGCGTCCTCCAGACGACCATCGCGCACACGGCCTCCGGCAACTATTTCAAGGCTGGCGCGTACACCCAGGCCAACTGCGACAACTCCTCCCCGTGCAGCAGCTCCAACTACGGCCAGGTGAGCATCTACAAGCTGCAGGTCACCCACTCCTGACGCAAGGGAGTGCCGGGCCTCGGACTGGGAGGCCCGGCACCTCGCAGCACGGTACAACGAGCGGCGCGGATTTCCGCCCCGTATGCCACTGGCGTGCGGGGTGTGAGAGACACCGTGGCCCACGGTCTGCGCCGCGCATTCGCACATCACCGATACGGGTCATCGACTGCCATCTCTTGGTCACCCGGCCTCCGCCGGCCGGCGTGAGCACAGCCCTCACGCGCAAGCACCGCAGGCCGTCCCATCAGCACCGGGACGGCCTTCTTGTCCAGCGCTGGGTTGCTCGACATCGCATGCCCACCTCTACCGTGCGGAGAAGCGACATGAACAGACCAAAGCTCAGCACCTACGCCGCGATCACCGTCGCGGCCATCATGATCGCGGCCCTCACCACCGCAGCACCCGCTCTCGCCTCCACCGGCGACACGTCATCGCGAACCCCGAGCGTGAACTCGACCCCACAGGCCAACGCCACCATCGTCAACGTCTCGTCGTCGACGCAATTGACCACCGCGATGGCCAACGCCGTGGCCGGCCAGACGATCGTCCTCGCCAACGGCTCCTACTCGATCGGCAAGCTCAACGCCAAGAATGGCACCTCCAGCGCACCCATCACGATCATGGCCGCCCAACAGGGCAAGGCGATCATCACCGGAGGGCAGCTTGAGGTTCTCAGCTCGTCGTACGTGACGTTCTCCGGGCTGAAGTGGACGAACCGCAACACGTTGAAGATCAGCAGCTCGCACCACATCCGGTTGACTCGCAACCACTTCCGGCTCACCGAGTCGAGCTCGTTGAAGTGGATCATCATCCAGGGAGTCGGCAGCCACCACAACCGGATCGATCACAACCTGTTCGAGGAGAAGCACCAGCTCGGCAACTTCATCACCATCGACGGGTCTTCGACCCAGCAGTCGCAGTACGACCAGATCGACTACAACCACTTCCGCAACATCGGTCCGCGCGCCACCAATGAGATGGAGGCGATCCGGGTCGGCTGGAGTGCGATCTCCAAGTCGGACGGGTTCACCACGGTCGAGAACAACCTCTTCGAGAACTGCGACGGCGACCCAGAGATCGTCTCCGTGAAGAGCAACGCGAACACCGTCCGGTACAACACCTTCCGGACGTCACAGGGTTCGGTGTCCCTGCGCCACGGCAACCGCAGTCAGGTCCACGGCAACTTCTTCTTCGGGGGCGGCAAGACCGGTACCGGTGGCGTTCGGGTCTACGGCCAGGACCACAAGATCTACAACAACCACTTCGAAGGACTGACCGGCAGCGGCTACGACGCGGCGCTGCAACTTGACGGCGGAGACGTGGACACCTCGGGCGCACCCTCCTCGCACTGGCGAGTGTACCGGGCCACGGCAGTGCACAACACCTTCGTCAACAACGTCTCGAACATCGAGGTCGGCGCCAACTACAGTCTCGCCCCGGTCGACAGCCTGGTCGCCGACAACATCGTCGTCGGTTCTTCCGGCAAGCTCTTCAACGAGCTGAAGACGCCCAAGAACATGACGTACGCGGGCAACATCGGCTGGCCGACCAGTTCCGCCACCATCGGGATCACCACCGGCGTCCGGACCGTGAACCCGCTCCTGGCCAAGCAGGGTGAGGTGTACCGCCTCGGCACCGGCAGCCCCGCTGTGAACGCCTCGTCGGGTAACTACGGTTTCCTCACCGAGGACATGGACGGTCAGTCACGCAGTGGAACGGCCGATGTCGGAGCGGACGAACTGTCCACCGGCACCGTGGTCCACAAGCCGCTCAACTCCGCCGACGTCGGTATCAGCACCCCCTGACAGGGCCGGAACAGCACTGCCCGCCACACCACGAGGTGTGGCGGGCAGTCACCGATGCCGGCTGGAGGCGCTGCGGCTGTCCGTCGCGCTGGCGCTGATCGGCACCTTCGAGCGCAAGTTCGCCGTGACGACGTCGCGTATCGCGCTCATGCCGCTGGCTCCGGCGCGATCTCGTTGATCAGGCCCTAGACGATGACCTTGGTCTCGTCGCGGATCGGGCGTACCGAGGCGACGCCTTGGCCGGCCGGATCCTCCAACTCCCAGTCCGGGTGGCGCTTGCCGGGAAGACGGGCTAGGCGTGTCGCCGCAGCCCAGGGTGATGCAGACGTCCGACTCCTTGACCGGCCTGTCGGCCCTCGGCGAGAAGGCCGCGGCCGATCGCGTCGAACTCACTGTCCCCGAAACCGGGGTCTGCGGCCGGGCCGGACTCTTCGACGACCAGGCCGCCGCAGAGCCCGACGCCGTGGGCTGCTGCGCGACGCCGGAACCCGCCCTGGTTCAGCTCGGTGCCGGTGCGCTGGCCGCTGACGCAGCCGTGGACGAAGCACCGGCTGGCGGTTGCTGCGGAGCGTGACCGACCTCAACGCCCTGAGCTCGGGGCCGTGACGGGAACGGGGACCCGGTCACGGCCCCGCTGAGCGCTACGCAGATCACTGTCGCCACGCCGCTACTCCACCTTCGGCGCGTCAGGCGTGTGACGCGCGGTCGTGCGCACTTCGACGATCGGCAGCAGCGTGCGCAGCGCCGCGTTCTCCGCGGGGTCGAGTACGGCGTGCTGCCCGCAGGCGGGAACGAGGGTGCCGTCTTCGGGGTGGGCCATGGCGTAGTGGCAGACGGCCAGCCGTTCCTGCGTCTCGCGCAGCCGGGGCTCCTCGGCCTGTTCCCCGCTCAAGCACCGCAACCTGAACCCGCTCGGCCGCTACAGCTTCACCGCCTCGACCCCGGCGGCCGGCGCCCTGCGCCCGCTGCGCGACCCGGACGCACCCGAGCCGGACGAGGACGACGAGAGCGAGGAGTGAATGCGCTGCTCGACGACTACGCGGTCTGTCGGCCTCGGGCCGGACGCCTAGGGGTTTCGTTTGGATGATCGGGTGGACCAGAGGAAGGTGTCTGTCCTGTGGCGTCCTGCCAGGTAGATGGTCGTCGTCTTCTCGTAGCGGGTGGCGGTGCCGCGCCACTGCTTATGGCGGTTGCTGCGCCGGCTTCGGGCGCGCAGCCGCGCTGCTGAGCGGGGAGCGGGTGGCGAGCGAGCAGACCGTGGCCGCCGTGCGGAGGCCGCTGCGGGCCTGCTCGGCGGACCTTCAACTCGGGCAGGAGCGTTCTGCCGGTCGGCAGGACTGCTCGGGTCGCGCGATCAGCTCGCTGGAGGGAGTGGCAGGACGAGGCGGAAGGCGACGCCGCGGTCTTGGCCCGGGTCGAGTTCGAGTCGGCCGCTGTGACCTTGGGCGATGGCGGTGGCGATGGCCAGGCCCAGTCCGGAGCCGCCTCGTGCGCGGGTGCGTGCGGGGTCCGCCCGGTAGAAGCGCTCGAATGCGCGTGCCGCGTCGGCGGCCGCCAGTCCCAGTCCGTCGTCCTCGACCTCGATGACGGCGATTCGGGTGCCGGCCGGAAAGGGCGGCGCCATGCTGACGCGTCCGGGCGTGTCGATGCCACCGGTGCGGGCGCCGGCCCGGCCTGCCCCCACGCGGACGTGGATGCGGGTGCCGGGTGGGGTGTGGGTGTGGGCGTTCGACAGCAGGTTCTCGACGATCTGCCGGAGACGGTGGGGGTCTCCCACGACTTCCACCACGTCCAGTTCCCTCTCCCCCTCCTCTTCCCCGGCCTCGGTGTCGGTGCGCTCGCGCAGGGGGGACAGGCTCACGGGGTGTCCGGGTCGCTGCAGGGCTGCTGAGCTGACCGCGTCCGCTGCCAGGGATAGCAGGTCCACGTGTTCCTGCTGGTAGTCGGGGTGCCGGTCCAGTCGGGCGAGTAGTTGGAGGTCGTCGACGAGCAGGCTCATCCGTTCGGCGTTCTGCGCGATGTGCCGGTCGGCTTCCTGCCGCTCCTTCGTGGTGCGGCAGTCGGAGCGCAGCGCGAGCTGGGCGAATCCCTGGATGGCGGTCAGGGGGGTGCGCAGTTCGTGTCCGGCGTCGGCGACGAAGCGGCGCAGCCGCCCTTCGGAGGTCTCGCGCTCGTGCAGGGCCTGATGGAGTCGGTCGAGCATGGTGTTCAGTACCGTGCCGAGCCGTCCGATCTCGGTCCGCGGGTCGGTGTCGGGCAGCCGTAGGTCGAGTTCTCCGGCGGTGATGGCTTTGGCGGTGCGCTCCATCCGGGTCAGGGGCAAGAGGCTGAGTCGGACCACTTCACGGCCCAGCACCCACAGGGCTGCCACGGTGATGGCGAGGAGCAGGCCGTTGAGCCAGAGGATCTTGGACGTGGCTCCGTCCACCGTGTCGAGTGGCAGGGCGATGACGACGGCCAGGTCGCGTGGTCCGTCTCGGCGCAGGACGCGCCAGTTTCCGTCGCCGGTGTCGGCCGCCACTGAGGTCGGGCTGCCCTCCGTGGGCAGGAGGCGGTCGATGCTGTCGGGGAGCCGGGGGCCCGGCAGATCGTCCGTGCCGAGCTTCTGAGGGAGACGGTTGCCGTGGGCGTCGTAGAAGTAGACGCGGAAGTCCGAGGGCAGCGCCTCGGGTTCCGGTCTTTGTGGGCGGCGTGTGTCGAGGAAGGCGGAGGCGGGCATGGGCCGGAAGTCGGCGAGCCGCTGGTCGACGCCGTTGAGAAGCCAGGACCGCAGGACGAAGAAGCCGATCAGCTCGGAGGCCAGCACGGCCAGGGTGGCCAGCACGGTGACCCCGAGTATGAGACGCCGGCGCAGTGAGCGGGGCGCGCGCAGGCCGGTCAACGGTCCGCTGTCCCGTGGCCCGTGCGCGGCACCCGCAGGCTGTAGCCCACGCCGCGGACGGTGTGGATGAGCGGTGGGTCGAAGCGGTCGATCTTCTTCCGCAGGTACTTGATGTAGGTCTCGACCACCCGGGTGTCGCCCGCGAAGTCGTACTGCCACACATGGTCGAGGATCTGGGCCTTGCTCACGACCCGGCCAGGGTTGGCCAGGAGGTACGACAGCAGTTTGAACTCGGTCGGCGAGAGCTGTACGTACTGGCCGGCCCGGTGCACCTCGTGTGCCCTCTCGTCAAGCTCGAGGTCGGCGTAGCGTACGACGGTGTCCGGCAGCAGGGCGTCGGGGCCCAGGGTTCGCCGCAGGATGGCCTGAATACGCAAGAGCACTTCTTCGATGTTGAAGGGCTTGGTGACGTAGTCGTCGGCGCCCAGGCTCAGCCCTTTGATTCGGTCGTCCACACCGGTGCGGGCGGTGAGAAGTAGAACGGGCACAAGGTTGCCGGCCGCGCGCAGCCGGCGGGTCACCTCGTAGCCGTCGAGGTCGGGCAGCATGATGTCCAGCAGGATCAGGTCGGGCTGCAGGCGCGCGGCCTCGGCCAGCGCGGCGACTCCCGTGTCCGTGCTCCGCACGTGGTATCCGGTGAGACTCAGCGTCGATTCGAGCAGCGTGCGGATGCTCGGCTCGTCCTCGACGACGAGAAGCCGGTGCTGCCGCTTCTCATCGGTCCGCTCTGTCATATCGGCACTACGATCCCTTCTCTCACCAGGTCCCGGCACTCGCCGTCCCCGCCTGGAGGCTACCCCGCACCGGGTCCGGCGCGCCGTCAGCGTGCGGGACGCGCCAGGCCGGTGCGGGAGCACAGCGGGGTTGTGTCAGGCCGCCAGCTTGCCCTTGCGGAGCGTGACCGCTCGGGGGGCGTTGTTGGCCAGGTGGGAGTCGTGCGTGACCATGATGAAGGTGAGGCCGTCCTCCTTGCAGCGGGTCTGCAGGACGTCCATGATCTCGTCGCGGGTGGACTCGTCGAGGTTGCCTGTCGGCTCGTCCGCGAGCAGCACCTGCGGCTTCTTGACCAGGGCCCGGGCGATGGCCACCCGCTGCTGCTGGCCGCCGGACAGCTCGCTCGGCACGTGGCCCAGCCGCTCTCCCAGCCCCACCGAGGTGAGGGCCTCGGCGGCCAGATCGCGCCGCTCCTTCGCCTTGACGCCCAGCGGTACGAGGGCCGTTTCGACGTTCTCCTGGGCGGTGAGGGTCGGGATGAGGTTGAAGCTCTGGAAGACGAAGCCGATCTTCTCACTGCGCAGGCGGGTCAGACGGGCCTCGGGCAGTTTCGCCAGGTCGACACCGTCGAGCAGCACACTGCCGGAGGTCGGCCGGTCCAGGCCGCCGAGCATCTGCAGGAGGGTCGACTTGCCGCCGCCGGTGGGGCCCTTGATGACCAGATAGTCGCCTGCGGTGATGGTGAGGTCCACCCCGGCGAGCGCGTCGACGACGCCCTTGCCGCGGGTGTAGCGCCGGGTGACGCCGGTGAGTTCGTACATGGTGATTGCTCCTGCGGAGGGGGACGAGGACCGGTCAGGCGACGCGGGAGAGGGCGTCGGCGGGGCGGAGGCGGGAGGCACGCCACCCGCCGAAGGCCCCGGCGACGAGGCCGCCCGCGACAGCGAGGCCGACGGCCAGGACGATCACGGAGAGACTGACCGGTGCGGAGAGGACCACGTCCAGCGTCCGCGCGGCGGTCTCCCGTGCGGCCCCGCCAGGGCCACCGCCCATGCCGCCACCGCCCCCCGGGCCGCGCATGCCGCCGCCGGAAGCGCCCAGCTCCGCGGAGAGCGAGGGCCCGAAGGCGGTGACCGCCCACGCACCGGCCAGGCCCAGCCCGATGCCCATGGCGCCACCGACCAGGCCCGTCACGACGGCCTCACCGACGACCTGCCCGGTGACCCGGCGCGAGCGCCAGCCCAGCGCCTTGAGGGTGCCGAACTCCCTCACGCGCCGGGCGACGGCGGACGAGGTGAGCAGGCCGGCGACCAGGAACGCCGCGGCCAGGACCACCACGGACAGCCAGCGGCCGACCGTCTCGGCGAGACCGGACGCGGTGGACAAGGACCCGGAGACGGTTTTCGCCAGGTCCTCGGACGTGGTCACAGTGGCGTCCGGAACGGCCTTGAGCACCGCGGACTCCACCGCACCGAGTTGCTGCGTGTCGTTGGCCTGCACGTAGACGGTGGTGATCTTGTCCTGGGCATCGGCCAGGGCCTGCGCCTGGGCGAGCGGCAGGTAGACATTGGCGGCAGCGTCCCCGCTGGTCGCGGTGGCCACGCCCACGATCTCGAACTTCGTGTCGCTCACCGTCACCGTGTCACCGGTGGTGAGCTTCTTCTCCTGGGCGTAGGCGTTGTCCACCACGGCCACCTTCGCCGACGTCTCCGACGTCTCGAAGCCGCGCCCGTCGGTGATCTCCGAGGAGGACAGCGGCCCCATCGCCGGATGCGTGACGTCGGTGCCGTACACACTGAAGCTGTCGATGGAGAAGTCGGCGCCGCCGCCTGTCACCTCACCCTCCGAGCCGCCGCCCCGTCCAGCGCCCGGCCGCTGCTGGAACTGCCCGCGGCTGAACTCGCCGTCGACCTTCACCACATTGAGGCTGAGCCCGCCCACGGCGTCCGCCACACCGTCCGCCTTCGCCACGGACGAGATCGTGGCGGCGTCCAGAGTCTGCAAGCCCTGCACCATGACCCGGTCACTGCTCTGCCGCTCACCATCCTCCCCGTCGCCACCGGCGTCGAAGCGGAACCGCGGCCGCTCGCCGCCGGTCTTCGACGGCGGCTCCGGGGCCTTGGTGACGGTCATGTCGGTGCCGAGCCCGTAGAGGGATTCCAGGACCTGGTCCTGGGCCTTCCCCATACCGGACGAGACCGCGTTGACCACGATGACAAGAGCGATACCGAGAGCCAGCCCGGAAGCGACGACCAGCGCCGACTTTCTCCGGCGGCGCAGTTCACGGCGCAGGTAGGTGAAGAACATGCGCCGCACGCTAAGCGGGCGGCCTGGCAGCACCGTGAGCATTGTGTGAGAGAACACCGAGAGTCTCACCGCAACGTACACGGCACTGGCCCGTGATGGCGTCCTTCGGGTCATCGGGCGGACCAGAGGAAAATGCCCGCGATGTGGAGTCCGGCCAGGCATATGGTCGCGGTTCTCGTAACGGGCGCCAGAGCTGCCACCTCCTAATGAGGTTGTCAAGCCGCCACTGTGACCGGGAGTTCACGTTGGTAGCACCGTCCGTCACGAATCAGGGCGCGCAGGACGTTGACCCGTCGCCGGGCCAGGGCGAGGACGGCCTGGGTGTGTCGCTTGCCTTCGGCGCGCTTGCGTTCGTAGAAGCACCGGGACGCGTCGCAGTTGCGGATGCTGATCAGCGCGGAGGTGTAGAAGACGCGTTGCAGGCCGCGGTGGTAGCGCCTGGGGCGGTGGAGGTTTCCGCTGACGTTGCCGGAGTCGCGGGGCACGGGGGCCACTCCAGCGAGGCTGGCCAGACGATCGGCGGTGCCGTAGCGGCTCATGTCGCCGGCGGTGGCGGCCAGGAACTCGGCGCCCAGGAGTGGGCCGATTCCGGGCATGCTGGAGATCACCTCGGCGAGTTCGTGCTCGCGAAACCGGGCCGCAATGAGCTTGTCGATCTCGGTGATCTGCTCGTTGAGGCCCATCACCTCCTTCGCCAGGGTGTGGATCACCTGCGCGGTGATCTTCTCCCCGGGGACGGCGGTGTGCTGGCGCCCGGCCGCTTCGGAAGCGGCTGCGGCCAGGTCCGAGGCGCCGCGGACCTTGCGGTTGTGCAGCCAGGTCTCCAGCCGCTTGGCGCCGGTGCGGCGCAGGGCGGCCGGGGTCTGGTAGCCAGTCAGCAGGATCAGCGGGCCGACGTTGCCCAGATCGAGGGCCCGTTCCAACGCCGGGAGAATACTGTTGAGTTGACCGCGCAGTCGGTTGATCCGGCGGGTGCGGTCGGCGTTCAGGTCGGCTCGCCGGTTGGTGAGGATCCGCAGCTCGACGGCGTCCTCGTCGTCCGGCCGCAGCGCGGTCAGGTCGCGGCGCATTCGGGCCTGGTCGGCGATGACGGTGGCGTCCTTGGCGTCGGTCTTGCCCATGCCGCGGTAGCCGGCCGAGGCCCGGTTCACCGCGAGACCGGGGATGTAGAGCAGCTGCTGGCTGTGATTGAGCAGCACGCTGATCAGCAAGGCCGCCATGCCGTCGGCGACATCGACCGCCCACACGGCGTCCTCGTCGATCGCCAGCACATCGGCGAGCAGAGCCGGCAGTTCCGGCTCATCGTTCAGCACGCGGCGCGACAGCAGTCGCTTGCCTTCCGCGTCCAGGACCACGCAGTGGTGACGGGTCTTGCCTATGTCCACGCCTGCCCAGATCTGGGGCACGGGTTCCTCCGGTCCGTCGGTGATTGCTGTTCTCCCGAACGACCTCGCCAGCGTGGTCCTACTCAGCGATGCACCCGCAGGTGCTCGCAGCTCCTAATCAGCGGCCGAGTCGTCGTGAGACTCCGGGCGGCCAGGTGGCATGAACCATCAAGGGCAACCGCTTGAAAGCCATACCCGGAGTCTCTGGGCCTCTGGACCTTACGACTGGCCCGTCCAACCCACCAACAACGTAGGACC
>NZ_NEUE01000109.1 GCF_002910905.1 Streptomyces sp. SM11
AGCCCGGATCCACCGGCTCGTTTCGTGAGTGATCGTTTTCGGTGATCGAGGCGATGCGTCTGGCGGCGGGCATGGGGTGGCCGCTGGTGTGCCCAGCTTTTCCACATGTCCACAGCTCTCGGGCCCTGGCGGGCGGGTCGGATACGGCCTGGTCAGAACGGTTGGGGCGGGGTGTTCACGGCGTGGAAGAGGGCTTCGAAGGCGTCGTGCCAGGGCCAGCGTTCGGGCAGGTGCAGGGTGAGCCGGCGGGCTGAACGGGCCAGCCGGGCGGGCACGTTGATCAGGTGATCGCGGATGGTCGCGCACGTCGCGCGGGCGTGGAAGGTGCCGGCGAGCGTTCCGCAGGCGCGGGTCAGGTTGAAGGCGAGGGCAGCCAGTGCGAGCCAGGCGGCGTTCGCCTGGAAGCTGCTCGAGGGGGCGTGTGCGAACGGGCCGTTCTTCAGCTCGGAGATCACCTGTTCCACGATCGCGTGGCGCCGGTGGTCACGCTCGGCGTCGATGAGCGGCAGCGTGCTGTCGGTGAACGCGGCATGGTAGCGCCAGGCGGTGAACAGCTCGCCCTGGCCCCCGGGCACGGTGGCGGGGTTCAGGCGCTTGACGCGTCGCACGATGAGACGGGCGGTGACCTGCTGCTTCTTCGGTTTCGAGGTGAAGGCGGTGTACTCGATCTCGGCGATCTCGGCGTCCGATATCCAGCGTTCCTCCTCGCTGTCCCACACCGCCTTGGGGTACTTGATCGGCGTCCAGGCCATCTCGTCGATAGCGGCGATGGCCTGCTTGACGGAGGCGTTCATCCGCACCGTGACCGAGAAGCGGGCGCCGAGCGCCCGGCAGGCGGCGACCACCTCGGCGGCGTAGTAGGCCGCATCCGCCCGCACGGTCAGCATCCCGGTCGCACCGGACGCGCGGGCGGTGCGGACCGCCTCGGCGGCGAACGATCCTGCTCCGCGCACCGAGTTGACGCTGCCCCGGCGCAGCCTGGTTGCGGCGATGACCGGGGCGGCCAGCGGCGTGGACAGCGTCGCGATCAGCGCGTTCAGGCCCTTGACCTTGTTGTAGCCGTAGCCGACACCTTGCTTGGCATAGCCGTGGACCGGCTTGATGGTGTCGTCCAGATCGAGGTAGGCAACCGTGTCGGCGCCGGCAAGTAGCGGGGTGTGCGCGGCCAGGCGAGGCAGGAACCGGCGGGCGACGGCATGTAGTTGCTTCACGTGCCCGTGGGTGAAGGACCGCAGGAAGCTGCCGAGGGTCGACGGGGCGCGGACCCCGGTGAACAGGCGCCGCATCGCGCCGTGCCGCAGCCGGTCCATGTCGTCGATACTGTCCGCGCCCGCGGCCATGCCCGCGATGAGGGCCATCGCCTTGGCGGCCGGGAAGGAACCGGTGCCGTTCTTCGAGGCCGGCAGCCGCATCAGCTCGCTGACCAGGCCGGGCAGGCCGCACCGCTCGGCCAGGCGCACCAGCGGCGCGAGCCCGCCGTACGCGATCAGATTCGGATCATCGAACCGTGCGGAGACCTTCGCCGCGGCATGGGAAGATTGCATCTCAGAAGTGCCCTGTTGGTCGTGCGTGCTGGAAGCGTAGAGAACTCCCATCATCGCAGGTCACAGGGCACTTCCTCGTTCCCGGCAACATCTCCGCCGCACATCAACCGGTGGATCCGGGCTGAGCGGTACACGCGTCCTCCAGCTGTGCTCGGGAGTTTCCCGAGGTGTGTTGCGGGTGTGAGGTGGACGACATGGAAACAGTCCGGGAGACAGCCGGAAAGAGGCTGAAGCGTTGTGCAGTTATTGGCGATAACGAAAGTTTTGGCCGTAGTGTTCATGGCTGGAATCCGCCGCCCGGCGGCAGAATGTTCGTGGGTCGGCCGAACCGCTCGGGAGACGGCCCGGAATCGGGAGACAGCTCGGAAAGGAGGCGCGATGCGCCGGATATCCGCTCCCCGGCTCTCCCTCGCGGGCCAGTTCCTGGCCCTCCAGCTGGCTCTCATCGTGGTCATGCTGACCGTCGTCGCCGCCGTGTCCGTGGCCCAGTCCAACGCGGAGTTCCGCAGGACCGAGGGCCGCCGCCTGCTGAGCGTCGCCGAGACCGTGGCCTCCAACGACTCCGTACGGGTCGGGCTGGCGTCCGTGGAACGCCAGGGGATCCTCCAGCCGATCGCGGAAAGCGCCCGCAGCGTCTCGGGTGCCTCGCACGTGGTCATCACCGGCACCGACCGGCTCGTCCTCACCGACGCCGACCCGCGCCGGATCGGGCAGCGGCTGCCCCTGGCGAAGAGCGGAGTCCTCTCCGGACGCTCCTGGGTGGGCACCGTGGAGGCCGACGGCCGCACCTCGCTCGTGGCGCACGCGCCCGTCTTCGACGAACAGGGGCAGCTCACCGGAGTGGTCGCCGCCGGGCGGGACTACCGCGGGCTCGTCGAGCGGATCGCGACCGCCACCCCGAATCTGCTGGTGTACCTGAGCATCGCCAGCGCGCTGGGCGCGGCCGGATCCGTGCTGCTGGCCCGCCGGATCAAGCGGCAGACGCTCGGCCTGGAGCCCGAGGAGATCACCGCGCTGGTGGAGCACCGCGAGGCGATGCTGCACGGCATCAAGGAAGGCGTCATCGGCCTGGACCGGCAGGGCAGGGTGACCCTCGCCAACGGCACCGCGACCGACCTGCTGTGGCTGCCGTCCGACGCACAGGGGCGGACCCTGGACGAGCTCCGCGTGGAGCCACGGCTGCACGATGTGCTCACCGGGCGGGTCAAGGGCCGCGACCAGGTCGTGATCACCGGGGACCGGATACTCACCCTCAACCGGATGCCGCTGGTCACCGCGAGCGGCGAGGCCGGTTCGGTGACCACGATGCGGGACCTGACGGAGCTGGTGGCGCTGCAGAGCGAGCTGGACACGACGCTCAGCGCCACCAGGAGCCTGCGCGCCCAGGCCCACGAGTTCCACAACCAGCTCCATGTGATCGCCGGTCTCGTGGAGCTGGAGGAGTACCCGGAGGTCGCCCGCTATGTGCGCGGGATCAGCGGCACCCATGCACGGCGTTCGGCGGAGGTGGTCTCCAAGGTCGCGGACCCCTCGGTGGCCGCCCTGCTGATCGCGAAGACCAGCCTCGCCGCGGAGCAGGGCGCTGCGCTGCGGATGGCTGGTTCGAGCGGTCTCGGTATGGTGGCCGAGTCCCTCTCGTCGGATCTGGTGACGGTGATCGGCAACCTCGTGGACAATGCGCTCGACGCGGTGCGCAACACCGGTCCCGGCAGCTGGGTGGAGGTGGAGCTCACGGAACGGGACACGGAGGTACGGGTCCGGGTGCGTGACTCCGGTCCCGGTGTCGCCCCCGAACTGGCGGAGGAAGTCTTCCGGCACGGGTTCACCACCAAGGCGGCCGTCCGGGACTCCCAGCGCGGTCTCGGCCTGGCCATCATCCGGCTGGTGTGCACGCGGCGGGGCGGTGGCATCACGGCGGAGGGCTCGGTCTTCACCGCGACGCTGCCGCGAACGGTGGACAAGCGGGCGGAAGGAGAGACCTCATGATTCGCGTCCTGGTCGTCGACGACGACTTCATGGTGGCCCGGCTGCACCGCAAGCTCATCGAGCGGGTGCCCGGATTCACGGTCGTCGGCGAGGCCCGCAGCGGCGCCGAGGCACTGACGGCGGCACGGGGGCTGCGCCCCGACCTGGTGCTGCTGGACATCTACCTGCCCGACATGAGCGGCCTTGAGGTGCTGCGCGAGCTGCGCGGGGAAGCGTCGCAGCCCGAGGTCGACGTGCTGGTGGTGACCGCCGCCCGGGACGCGGACACGGTGCGCGGGGCGCTGCGGGGCGGGGCCGTGCACTACGTCATCAAGCCGTTCGACGCCGCCGTACTGCACGAACGCCTCCAGCAGTACGCACAGCGGCGCCGCGAGCTGGCCGCGATCGCGGTACCCGGCCAGGAGGACGTC